>CAZWTH010000203.1:0-2192 GCA_964636715.1 uncultured Solibacteraceae bacterium
TTACCTGTAATGACGTTGGATCGGAACCAAAGGCTACTTACTGCAAAGTAATTGTTTTTGTAAAGCTGCAATTCATTCACAGCTTCCGACGCCTCGCCCGCTACCTACGCGCCTCCCGCCAATACCGGCGTCCGAAAGGCGATCTTTCTCGCGACGCCGCACTTCGGTACGCCGATCGCCTCTCAACTGGGCAGCGATGTCCAGACGCAGGAACTCTCGCTCGGCAGCCAATTCCTGTTCGATCTGAATACGTGGAACGAAGGTCTGGACGATCTTCGCGGCGTGGATGCGCTCGCGGTCGAGGGAACGGGCGGAACCGGCGCGGCGTCCGGCACGACATCACTCGGCGCCGGACTGGACGATGGAGTCGTCACCCTGAACAGCGCTTCCCTCGGCTTTGTCCGCGCCGGGCGAACGCGGCTGGTGCCGGCATGTCATGCCTCCATCAGTCTGCTCGTCACCTTCGGCCTTTGTTCGAAAGATGCGCCGCCGATTGCGAACATCACGGACGCCAATAATGTGACCGGGCAGATCATCGTATCGTTCCTCACCGGCACAACCGACTGGCAATCGCTGGGACAGACCATTGGCGGCGTGGCCGCGTCTTTGGGCGGGATCAATGTTCAGGCAGAGGATTCAACGGGAACACCGGTGGCGGCTTCCGCCACGATTACTTCACCCACTGGTCTTAACGCTCCCCTCAGCAAGTCCTCCACGAGCCAGGTGCTGTATCTCGATGTCTTTCCCGCAAGTGGGTCAAGTCCGCTGCACGTACAGACTTCGGCGTCTTCGATCGATACCACTCAGACGCTGCTCGCGGGCAGCGAGGTTCCGGTGATCGTGAAGCCGGGTCCGGTGATTCGCGGCGCTGTTCCCGCAGGCGGACCCATCTTCCCGTACAACGTGGCGACCGGGTCTTTTGTCGCGATTTACGGAACGAACCTGGCCAGCAGCACTCTGATAGCGGGCGGACCGAATTATCCAACTGCGTTAGGCGACGCGCAGGTCACGGTGAACGATAAGCCAGCAGCGATTCAGTACGTCAGCTCGGGGCAGATCAACATCATCTGGCCCGACGGCGCTTCCGGAATCACCAAGCTCAAAGTGACGACCGGCAGCGGCTCGTTTATGACGAACGTGATTGTCCAGGACGCGGTCCCCTCTGTCTTCACGCTGTGTGGCGATACGGCAGCCGCGGTGAACGCGATCACCGGAGTCGTGGTGAGTCAAAGTGCGCCGCTTCATGCGGGAACGGACATCGTTTCGCTTTACCTGACCGGTCTCGGCGCTACCACGAGCACCAATGGTCTCGATTACGCGCGCATTCAGCCTACGGTCACAATCGGTGGACAGGCATGCAATCTCACCTACGCAGGACGCGTTCCCGGATATCCGGGGCTCGATCAGATCAACTGCTCCGTTCCCGCCGGACTTTCGGGCGCGACGGTTCCTGTAATCGTGATGTCTAACGGGCGAAGCGCCAATACGGTCACGTTGAATATCCAATAAACGCGCGGAATGGGAGATAATCGACGCTGAACCGAATGTCGATACGCCCTATTCTCATCGTTGCGGCGATTGCTTTCTCCGCCGCGTCTGCTGATGCGCAGTCCGCGTGCGAGAAACTCGCGACTGCGCACTTTCCATTCATCGCCATCACCGCGGCGACTGAGCATCCGGGCGGACCGTTCGTCATGCCGAATGCGAATCCGAATGCGGCGCCGGTGACGCTGCCCGCGTTCTGCCGTGTGGCGGGCGTCGTTGGAAAGGAGCTGCGGTTCGAGGTCTGGATGCCGGCAGAGTGGAACAGCAAACTGGTGAGCGTCGGTAATGGCGGGCTGGCGGGGACGATCGCGTACGCGGCGATGGTGAAGCCTCTCGAAGCGGGCTATGCCACCAGCAGTACGGATACGGGCCACGTGAATGCGGGCTCGGGTGACGGGACGTGGGCGCTCGGCCACTATGACCGCATTGTCAACTTCGCGGATCTCGGGACGCATCTGCTCGCGGAAGCGTCGAAGGTCATCATCGGCGCTTTTTATGGCGGCAAGCCGGAGCATTCGTATTTCAATGGCTGCTCGCAGGGCGGACATGAAGCGCTGATCGAGGCGCAGCGTCATCCCGATGATTATGACGGAATCGTCGCGGGCGACCCCGCGAATTACTGGACGCATCACAATTTCGGCGGACAT
>CAZWTH010000204.1:0-48597 GCA_964636715.1 uncultured Solibacteraceae bacterium
GAGACCGGCGAGTTGCGCGGGCAACTGGATAACTGGTGCGGGCCGAATATCGCTTGTTTGCTGGCGTTCGCGCGAACGGCGGGGTTTGCGCGGGTTCGATTTGAGAGCGTGCTGGCGGAGCGTGGGCATGTGAGCGCTTACCGGAAGTGGGATGAGGCGGAGGGCGAAGGCGACGCGCCGCGGATCCAATGCGTGGAGAACAGCGCGACGCACGATCATTCATTTTCTGCCGGGGCGGATGACTACGTGACGTTTTATTTCACCGCTGGCGAGGCGGAGTTGAATTGCGACAACGTATATCCGGAGGTTGGCGGGTATGGGTCGCGTCCGCTGTATGTGGCGAAGGCGGGCGGCGGATGGCAGGCCTCGTTTAAATTGCCTCCGGGATTGGGCGCGGGCTGGCATGGGGCGAAACTGCGTGTGGCCGGGAGCCGTTCGAGCGCGGCGGTTCAGATGGGGATTGATGTGGAGCGGCGCGCGTGGCGTCCCGTGGGAATGGCGGGATTGCGCGTGACGCGGATCGGGGACGGAAAGACGTTCGAATCGAATCGCGTGCGTGTGGGAGAGGAGAGCTCGATTTCGATCTGGGTTGCGGGACTGCCTCAGACTGCGCGTGAGGAAGAAGTTCGCGTGCGATTAAATGGAACCGACTTGCCCGCGATCTGGCTTGCACCCGAAAGCGATTCACGACAGATAAATGCGCTGCTGCCCGCGGGGCTTGAGCCCGGCGCCGCGGATGTCAGCGTGACGTACGGTCCTTTGGAAACCGCGCTGCACGAAATTGAGTTATATCGCTGATGGCTGTTCTTCTGACGTGCGATTCAATCGCAAAATCTTATGGCTCGCGCACGGTGTTTACCGGCATTTCGCTCAGTTTGCATGAGGGCGAGAGGCTGGGGATCATCGGTCCGAATGGCGCGGGCAAATCGACATTTCTTCAGGTGCTGAGCGGGCGCATGTCGCCCGATGACGGCGCGGTGTCGCAGCGCAAAGGCGTGCGGCTGGCGATGGTCGTGCAGGATCCGGTGTTCGACGCGACGGCGAGGGTACACGATATCGTGCTGGCCGCGGCGGCGGAGTCCGACGATCGCGAGACGGACGTGGCGAAGATTTTGAGCCGCGTGGGGTTCGAAGACGCATCGGCCGCGGCGGGAACGCTTTCGGGCGGGTGGCGGAAGCGGCTGGCGATCGCGGTGGCGATGGCGGAAAAGCCGGATGTGCTTTTGCTGGACGAGCCGACGAATCATCTGGATGTGGCGGGGATTCTGTGGCTCGAAAAGCTGGTGAACGATGCGCCGTTCGCGTCGGTGTTCGTGACGCACGACCGGTATTTTCTGGAAAATTGTTCGACGCGCGTGGCGGAGATCAATCGTTCCTATCCGCAAGGGCTGTTCGCTGTGCCGGGGGCGTACAGTAAGTTCCTCGAAAAGCGCGCGGAGTTTCTACGGGCGCAGCAGAGGCAGCAGGAGGCGCTTGAAAACCTGGTGGAGCGCGAACTCGAATGGCTGCGGCGCGGGGCGAAGGCGCGGACGACGAAATCGAAGGCGCGGATTCAGGATGCGATGGAGTTGCAGGCGCAATTGGCGGATGTGACGTCGCGGTCGGTGGGCGGAACTTCTTCGGTCGATTTTTCCGCCACGGGGAGGCTGACGAAGCGTCTGGTGGTGTGCGAGGGCGTGAGCAAGAGCATGGGCGGCAGGCTTTTGTTTCGCGATGTGACTTTTGTGCTGGGGCCGGGGGCGCGTCTGGGACTGCTGGGAGCGAACGGGTCGGGCAAATCGACGCTGCTGAGGCTTTTGGTGGGTGAACTTGCGCCGGACGCCGGCGAGATTCGGCTGGCGGAAGGGTTGCGGATCGCGTACTTCGATCAGAATCGGGACCGGATCGATCCGGAGCTGCCGCTGCGCCGGGCGCTCGCGCCGGAGGGCGATACGGTGATTTTTCGCGAGCGGCCGATTCATGTGGCGGGGTGGGCGGCGCGGTTTCTGTTCCGCGCGGAGCAACTGGATCTGGCGGTGAAGAATCTTTCGGGCGGCGAGCGGGCGCGGGTGCATATCGCGCGGCTGATGCTGCAGCCGGCGGATATTTTGATTCTGGACGAGCCGACGAACGATCTGGATATCCCGACGCTCGAAGTGCTGGAGAGCAATCTGGGCGACTTTCCGGGCGCGCTGGTGCTGGTGACGCATGACCGGTTTCTGCTCGATCGGCTGACGAGCACGCTGTTGGCGCTGGATGGCGAGGGTGGGTCGGAGTTCTTCGCGGAACTCGCGCAGTGGGAGCAGGCGAATGCGGCGAAGAAGGGGAAAACCGTGAAGGCTGCGCCCGTGGCGGCGAAGAACGCGGAACCGGCGAAGAAGAAGCTCTCGTATATGGAGGCGCGGGAGTGGGAACAGATTGAGGGGAAGGTGGAGGAGGCGGAGGGCCGGCTGGAGGCGGCGCGCATGGCGCTGGAGGATTCTTCTATCGTGGCTGACGCTGCGAAGTTGACTGAGGCCGTGGCTCGGCTGGATGCGGCGCAGGCGGAGGTCGACCGTTTGTATGAGCGGTGGTCGGAGTTGAGCGAGAAGGCGGGGCGCTAGGAACTATCCAGAGCGCCTCCATCAGGGCGGAAGAAAAGAAGTTTACGCGCGCGGAGTTTGTTTGAGCTGGCATTTGTCACACATTTCAAGTCTCTGGAGCATCCCAACATGAAGCCAAAAAACACAATCTGTCTCTGGTTCGATAAAGACGCGCAGGACGCGGCCCGTTTTTACGCCGTCACGTTTCCGGACAGTCAGGTCACGGCCGTTCATCGCGCGCCGGGCGACTATCCGGGCGGCAAGCAAGGCGACGTGCTCACGGTGGAGTTCACGGTGCTCGGTATCCCGTGTCTCGGTCTCAATGGCGGCCCTACTTTCCGCCACAGCGAAGCATTTTCGTTCCAGATCGCGACCGATACGCAGGAAGAAACGGATCGCTACTGGAACGCGATCACCAGCAACGGCGGGCAGGAAAGCGCCTGCGGCTGGTGCAAAGATCGCTGGGGCCTCTCGTGGCAGATCACGCCGCGCGTGTTAACCGACGCGATGGCGGCCGGGGGCGCCGAGGCGCAGCGCGCGTTCGCGGCGATGATGACGATGAAAAAGATTGATGTCGCGGCGATCGAGGCGGCGCGGCGAGGCTGACAGTCACGGTGACGCGCGAACGGTGGAATTCTCGCCTCGGCATCCGGATGGATGGATTGTAAATCGGCGTCCACGATCGACGGGTACAGACCAGCCGATTCACAATCGGCGGCAGACTGGCAGTCTGCCTCAGGCGCTCGCTCAATAGCACGATTAGAGGCGCGGCAGCAGCGCGACCCGGTCGATGCCCCCTCCATGCGCCGCGTCGATAGCGGACGCCACCACAGCGTAGTCCAGATCCGCGTCGGCTTTGACGAACAGCACGCGATCGGAGCGGCGTTCCAATATGCCGGACAAACTTTGCGCGAGCGATGAGGCTGCAATTGGCTTCGAGTTGAGACGCCAAACGCCGTCGCGGGAAATTTCGAGCACGACCGGGTTTTCCGGAGCCGGGGATTGGCTCGAAGCATTTTGCGGGATTGCGGCATCGAGCCCTGTCTGGCGCACCGGCGCAATCGCCATGAAGACGATCAGCAGAACCAGCAGAATATCGATCATCGGCGTCACGTTGATAGTTGCCTGCGTTCCATTTCCGGTGTTCACTGTCATGCTGATTGAGACACCGGATTCCGTGAAAGGTTCCGTGAGCGCTAGTCCTGATTGTCATCCGCCGGCTTGACCCGGATGAACAGCTTGTCCCACTTCTGATGTTTGCCCGTTTTGGTGGGACGGCCGCCGGGAAAGGTCCGGTCGAGCACCTGAAGATCTGAAATCAAATCCTGCTCCGCCCATCGCCAGTTGGGCAGCGGGGCGCTGCTCGATCCGCCGATCTGAAACCCGAACAACTTCACCACACCGTTGTGAATCCCGTAATCGTGCGGTTCCACGATCCGCTCGCGCTCCTTATAGAAGAAGCGGAGCAGGCGTTTCTGCGCGATCGCCGTCCAGATCAGCGGGTTGATATTTGGATCGCGCATCTGGCGCGGACCTCGCTACAATTGAGTTTTCCATACATGACAGCCGATGTTGCCAGCCTGGAAGATCACCGCCCGGCGCTCACGGGACACTGCTATCGCATGCTCGGATCGGTGTTCGACGCCGACGATGCGGTGCAGGAAACGATGCTGCGGGCGTGGAAAGCCTGGGAGCAGTTCGGTGGCCGTTCTTCCGTCCGGACATGGCTTTATCGCATTGCCACGAACGTATGCCTGGATGAACTGAAAGACCGTGGGCGGCGCGCGATCCCGGTGGAAGAGGGTGCACCGGGGGTTCCTTCGATCGAATACCTGGCGCAACAACCCAACAGCTTCTGGATCGAGCCGATGCTGGATGCGCGGATCATGCCGGCGGGCTCCGATCC
The DNA here is from genome assembly GCA_964636715.1 of uncultured Solibacteraceae bacterium. Classification (GTDB taxonomy): domain Bacteria; phylum Acidobacteriota; class Terriglobia; order Bryobacterales; family Bryobacteraceae; genus BOG-234. The sequence goes on from CAZWTH010000204.1 coordinate 4,468, forward strand.
TGCCGAACAACTGATGCTGCGGCAGAGTATCCGGCTCGCTTTTATGGCGGCGTTGCAACATCTCGCTCCAAAACAACGGGCGGCGCTGTTGCTGACCGAAGTACTGGGATTTTCAGCGGACGAAGCGGCTTCCACGCTGGATGTCTCGGTCGCATCCGTCAACAGCGCACTGCAGCGCGCGCGGGCCGCGCTCGAACGGCGCGATAGCGGAGAATCACCAGAGCTGAGCCCCGCTCAACAGGAACTGGTGACACGATACATGTCCGCGTTCGAGAGCTATGACATCGACCGGCTGACCAGTCTGATGCGCCAGGATGCGACGATCTGCATGCCGCCGTATTCGCTCTGGCTACGGGGGCACGAACACATTCGCGCCTGGATGCTCGGACCGGGCTGCGGCTGCCGTGGGTCCCGGCTGATTGCGGCGTCTGTCTGCGGATCTCCGGCCTTTGCGCAATACCGGAAAAGCCCCTCCGGTGGACATGAGGCGTGGGCGCTCGTTGTGCTCGATCTCTCCGGCGATCAGATTTCCGGGGTGACTTCGTTTCTGGACGCGCCCGCGCTGTTTCGACGATTTGGATTTCCGGTGACGTTGTCTCAATAAAAAACTTTTCGAAGGCCGATGATTTTCGGCTGTCCGTTCGGTCAAAGGTGCGTAAGGAGAACGGAACAATGACGGCAACGGCAATTTCCAACATCAGTCTTTCAAATACTTTAGAGGCGAATATCTCGAAATCGCGCCTCTGGTCAGGCCGCGTCCTCAGCGCGCTGGCGATTCTTTTCATGGCAATGGACGGCGGGATGAAGCTCTTTAAGCCGCCCTTTGTGGTTCAGGCCACCGTTCAACTCGGCTATCCCGAAACCGCCATTGCGGGGATTGGTCTCGCGCTGCTGATTTGCACCCTGCTCTATGCGATCCCGCGGACCGCAGTCTTCGGGGCGATTCTGATGACGGGCTATCTGGGCGGAGCCGTCGCAAGCGGGGTTCGTATCGGCGCTCCTTTGTTCAACATTGTTTTCCCGATCGTGTTCGGCGTCGTCATTTGGGCTTCTCTGGCGATGCGGAATCCGCGTATCGAAAAGGTTTTATTCCATTCGTAAAGGACACGCACAATGAGAGTGATGGTTATCGTGAAAGCGACGAAAGCGTCAGAAGCGGGCGTGATGCCGACCGCGCGGCTGCTCGAAGATATGGGCAAGTTCAATCAGGAACTGATCGCGGCTGGCGTGATGAAGGATGGAGGGGGACTGAAACCCACCTCACAGGGGGCGCGGGTGACGTTCTCCGGGAAAGACCGGACGCTTCGCCGGGGACCGTTTGAAAACACGCCGGAACTCGTGGCGGGTTACTGGCTTTGGGAAGTGAAGTCGCTCGACGAGGCGATCGAATGGGTGAAGCGCTGCCCGAATCCGATGCCGGAGATGTCGGATATCGAGATTCGTCCGCTGTATGCGGAAGAAGATTTTGCCACAGAGGAGAACAAGTAGTGCGACTGAATACTTACGTGAATTTCGCCGGCAACTGCGCTGAGGCGTTCCGCTACTACGAAAAGCATCTGGGCGGGAAAATCGGCATGGTGATGACGCATGGCCAGGCGCCGGACCAGAGCCAGATCAAGCCGGAGTGGAAGGACATGGTGCTCCATGCCAGCATCATGGTGGGCGGGACGGAACTGATGGGCGCCGATATCCCGAACGCCGAACCGATGCGCAGCGCTTATCTGACGCTGAATGTGGAAAGCGACGCGGAGGCGGAGCGGATCTTCGCCGCACTATCTGACGGCGGCCGGACGTTTATGGCGCTCCAGGAGACTTTCTTCGCGACTCGCTTCGGTCAGGCGCGGGACCGGTTCGGGATGAACTGGATGATTCTGCACTCGCGGCCGATGTAGGATGATTTGCGCCGAGCGAAAGATCAGCTTGCTGGGCCGAAGCCCTGCCCATGATGGGCTAAACAAATTGGGCGAGGAGTTCTTTTAGCTCGACCGGCGCATCCGAATGTTTGCCGCGAGCGAAGCGGGGGCCGATGGCGACGGCTTCGGGCTGGTCTTCGAACCAGACCAGAAATCCGGCGTTATCGGCATCCGGGAGGCGCTGCTGATTCAGCCACGTGTAGTACGCGCCCATATCGGCGTCGATCAGCGATCCCTGCGGATCGAGTTCCGGCGGACGGCGCGATTCGCTGAGCAGTTCATCCATCGTGTTCTCACGCTGGCGCGGCGTGAAGTGGGCCAGGAGGGTGATTGGCTGCGCGCGCCGCAACGCTTCGCGCGCGGCCCATTGCACGAATGTTGTGGAGAACACCTGGGTGCCGGAGCCTTCAGTGAGCAGGCTGAGCTGGAAACGGCTCAGCACGCCATCGGAAGCGGTATTCAAGCCGATTTCCTCGGGCCGCGTTTGCGCCATGCGGGTACGAAACGCTTCCGGATCGAATACGCTGGCTTCGTAAATCTTCTGCATGAGACCCTGCAGGGCGACGCGCACCGGGGAGAGAGCGGCATAGGAAACGCGGGTTACGCCGTCGGGCGTGGGGGCGGACTTGCCTCCGTCGATATACCAGTGTCCGTAGGGAAGCGGGTTGGCCTCGGCGCGGGTCTTCAGGGTGTCTACAAGAATGCTCAGGCCATTTTCGTGTTTGACGTGCGAATAGTAAACGCCGTGCGGACGAAGCTTGCGGAACAGGCGGTAGTCATTCGTTTGGACGCTCTGCCCAATGACGGCGATTCCCAGTCGCGGCGCGGGCAGCGCGCCTTCGGGCGATGTGCCGCTGTAGGCGGCGACATAATCCACGGCGCCCGTGCGGAACGCGTCGATCTGATGAGTTTTCCAGAGGTGGGCGGTCAACTGCTCGGTAAAAATCGCCGGCTGATTGATCCAGTCTGTCTTTTCGAGCGCTTCGGAGAGCGTCAGGCGCGAAAAGGGCGCTACGGCTTTCGCGATTTCCTCAGGCGAGAGCGAATGAAGCCAGGTGAACTGGCGGTCGAGATCGCGGCGCTCCGCGGGGAATTTCCAGTCATAGACGATCAGTTCCCGGAGGAGCAGGGGCACAAAGGCCAGCGGCAGTTTGCGGAGCACCGGAAGCTCTTTCACCACAAGACGCTTCGCTTCCGGGGGATAGCCCGAAAAATTCTCGGCTGTGAGCTGACTGGGGAGCATGGTCAGACCACCTCCGCTACGGGCTTGCCGTGCGAACCGCGCGCATCAAAGCCCAGGATCGATCCGATCGTGGGAACGAGGTCGATCGATTCGATGGGCCGGTCCACCACAACGTTCTGGCGAATGCCAGGACCGAGCACCATCATCCACGTGGTGCGGGAGACCGCATCGCCGGTGCGGTGATGCTGAAATCCATTACCGCCGGATTCGATGTCGGAGTCGCGTCCGAAATCGGGCAGGATAAACATGGTGGTCTGATCGGCGTATTCCGGATTCTGCTGGATTGCCTGCCACAACTCGGCGCAAAGACGGTCACAGCGCCGGATGCCGTCGATGTAGAGCGAGAAGGTGCCGGAGTGCGCGACATCGATATCGTGCAGGGTGACCCACAGAAGGCTGGGCGAGAGCTGAGTCATCAGATGCTTTGCGACGTAGACGGAGAGCTCGTCCGCGCTGGCGAGACTGCGGGCGTGCGTCGCGAAGTCGGATGCGGAAAGCTTGAGAAGGTCCACCATCTGGGCGAGCTCGATCTGCTTGCCGGTGAGGGTTGGCGCGAAGAGCGGCGTCTCGTAGTTATCGTTGAGAAGATGCCGGTATTGCTCGTCATCGCCACCAGCCGGGATCGCGGCCGTTAAGAGCCGCTTCGGCAGCAGGACGCCCGCTCCGAGGCCCGGGCCAAACGACTTGTGCCCGCTTTCGCCGATGCGCGCGAAACCGTTGCTCGGCGCGACAACCCAGCAATCGGTGGCGGGACGCTTCAGGTCGCGGCGGAAATATTCGAAGACGGTGGGATTATCGGGCGGGACGGAGGCGAAATTGTTGAACGTTTCGTATGCGCCCGTGACGATGCTGGCCGTCGCCACATAGTGGCCCAGAATGCCGTGGTTCACCACCTGAGTGAAGAATGTCGCCTGCGGAATCAGGTCCTTCAGCAGGTGAGGGATATTCTCCTGCCCGTCCGGCATGAAGGTTTCGTCGTCGCGCGCGCCGCCGCCGAAGGTGACGACGACCACCTTCTTTCTTCGCGGCGCGACGAAGCCGCCGAGCGGGGAAGCGCCGAAGAGGGCGGTGGCCGCGCCGGCCCCCGTCACCGTGCGCAGAAAATCCCGGCGGTGGAAGGATATGGCCTCGGCGACTTCACGCGGACTGCCCTGCCGCAGATGCCCGAAATGCTTCACTACGTCACTCATCATACTGTAGAATGGCCGCAGTTTCGATGGTTATCGCACTGCTTCTGATGCTCGCGGCGGCGCCGCCTTTCGAGCAGCCGTTCCGGGACGGCCTGCTGGCGCTGCAGCGCAACGATCTGGCGGCGGCGCGCACGGATCTGGAAACCGCTTCCCGCCTGGCTCCCGGAAATGGCCGCATCTGGGTGGCGCTCTCGCAAACCTACTGGAAGCTGAAGGACAGCGGCAAAGCGGACGCCGCGGCCGCGAAGGCGGAGAAGCTGGGCCCTGCCGACCCGGCGGTGCTGAGTTCGCTGGTCATTTACTACAACGAGACCGGACAGGGCCTCAAAGCGGCGGAAATGCAGGCGCGGTATGCGGGGCTGGTCCCGCAGGACCTTTCGGCGAGGCAGCGGGCGGAACAGCTTTATTTCGAGATGTCGCAACCGCTGCTGCAGAAGGGCGATTTTGGCGCCGCGGTCACGATTCTTCAGAACGGCGCGGAGCATTTGAAGGACAGCGCGCAGATACAGCTTGCGCTTGGAGTGGCGTGTTATGGCCTGCGGCGGTTCGACGACGCAGCGGGAGCGTTCCTGCGTACGATTGCGATTGCTCCTGAAATTGAGCAACCCTACACGTTTCTGGGCAAATTTCTGGATCAGATCCCGGCGCGGCTGCCCGAGTTGACGAAGGTGTTCGCGGCCTATGCCGCGGCGAATCCCGCGAAGGCCGCCGGTTATTTCCTGGAGGCGAAGGCGATGAATGCGCAGGCGATTGACCCTGCGGGTGCGCGGAGACTTCTGGAAAAGGCGCTCTCCATTGACGATCGGGATGCGGCTACGCACTTCGAGCTGGGAAATGCGTTGGAGCGTCTGCAGAGCTATCCGGAAGCGGCTCGTGAGTTCGAGAAGGCCGCGGAGCTGGCGCCGGAAGATCCGGCGGTTCATTACCGGCTTTCGCGTGTTTATGACCGGTTGGGGCGGGCGGACGCGGCGCGGATGGAACGCGAGAAGCATGCGGTGCTCGAAAAGGCTCAGCGCGACGCTGTGCCGTAGCCGGGATGGTTTCGGTGTTCCGCGCCGGGCAGAAGCCCGGCGTGCAGCGCTGAAGCGCTGCCCCACAGGGCTTACAGGCCTCGCTACGTAAACCGGTCCCCTGTCTTCCTGCGTGCAAGCCGGCTTTCCAGCCGGCTGCCCCACGCTGTTCACTGCGACTACCAGAATTTGCAGAACAAAAAGCGAAAGCGCGATCCGCGTTTTGCGGATCGCGCTTCGGTGTGAAACAGTCTTGCAGTCAGTCCGGTTAGAACTGGAACCGGAGCTGGAACTGGATGCGGCGTTCCGTACCAGCGATGCTGCTGGTAATTCGGCCGAAGTTCCCGTTACCACCGACCGCCTTCGAGTCACCCAGGCTGGCGTCCGGCTGACTAAAGATCGGCGTATTGAACAGATTGGTGAATTCGCCGCGGAACTGGAATTTGTAACGTTCGTTGACGGCGAAATCCTTCTGCATACCGAAATCGAGCGTCTTCGTGGGAGGACCAGTGGCGGCCTGCAGCCCCAGATTGCCGCCCGTGAGAGGCGCTGCCACCTGATAGGCGTTGATATCGAACCATTCGTTCGGCGTACGGCCACCCTGCGGCGCCTGATCGGCGGTGTAGCCCGGAACGATGTCCGGCTGACAGCGGCCCCAAATGCCCAAGCAGCTCGTGCCGGCGATGCCGTATGCGACACCTGTCCGGAGCGTCAGGACGCCATTGGAGTGCCAGCCACCCACAAGCAGGTCCGCTACGCGAGGCATATTCCCTCCCCACTTTTTGCCCTTGCCAAACGGGACGTCATAGTTGAACCCGGTGGTAAAGCTGTGGCGAATATCCCAGGATGCGCTGGAGTAACCCGACGCCCAGTTGCTCGGGTCGGGGAAGCCAAGATTGCTGGATCCGCTCAGCGGGGTGCCGGCATTGGCGAGCGCGTGGCTCCATGTATAGGAGGTAATGAACTGCAGACCGTTGGTGTAGCGCTTTTCGAGCTTGGCGGAACCCGCGGCGTAGTTACCGAAACCGTTGGAAACGGTCATCGAGAGACCGGTACCAACCGATTGGCAAGCGGGGGGCGGGCATGCCGCGTTGATATACCGCTGCGAATCGGTCGACAAGCCTGTTTTGTTTGACGCGAGGTTGAAGTAAGTATCGGTGTTGCCGAGAATCACCTGATGGGACTGGTGGTTTCCTTCGTAACCGAGCTCAAGAGCCATATTTCCCGGCAATTCGCGCTGGATCGCGAGATTCCACTTCTGCACGAGAGGATTGCGGAAGTCCGTCTGTACGCCGCGCAGAGAAATACCGGCGTTCAGCGCAAAAGGATTGTCCGGGAAGCCGCCGGTCAGACCGCCAGGCATATATTGGCAGCCGGTGCAGTCGGTATTCGAGATGCCGACGTAGCCGGAAAGGCCCTGCGTTCTGGACATGGTGACCGATTCATTGAACGGAACACCTTCGCCACGGTTGGGGCTGCCGCCCTGATTTTCTTCGCCACCGTAGAAGATGCCGAAGCCGGCCCGGAGGACAGTCTTGTTATTGAACTGCCAGGCAAGGCCGATACGCGGAGCGATATCCAGTTTGTCCCAGGGGATCAGGTAGTTGTCTACCTTGCCACGGGAGACCGTCACGTTCGGGTACGAACTCGCGAAGTTCGGCGGCAGCGGGGAATCCTGCTGTTTACCTGCCGGGATGTAGAGAGTCATCGTCTGCAGGTCGAAGTTCGCCTGACGTCCGAAACGCTCGCCGATCGGCGAGAGAAGTTCATAACGCACGCCGAGGTTGAAGGTCAGCTTTCTCGAAACCTTCCAGTCGTCCTGGACATAACCGGCCCACGCTACCTTCTGCGAGGAGATAAAGTTGGTGGTCGAAACAGTGGCGCTATCCACATAGCCGAGTAGCGCCGACGCCATGGCGTCGCCCGTGAGGCCGTCCACCTTCGTCTTCAGCGAGGAAACGTTGGGAGACGGAAAGGCCGTTTCGCCCGTGCCGTAGTTCACCTGCCCGTGCGGCTGGGGAACCTGGAAGAACGGGAACTTCACCTGGCGGAATTCGCCGCCGACCTTGATCGCATGAGAGCCCTTGACGATCGCGACGTTCTGGACGAAGTCCCAAACGGTGTTGTATTCGAGCGTGGGGCCCCAGTTGGCGGCGCCGAATCCGGTGTAGCCGCTGACGGACATGGTGGGCAAGCCACCATTGTTGATATAGGCGTAGCTGGGATCGTAGCCGCCGATGCCGAACTCTTTGAAGAGGTCCTTATCACCGTTGGGTCCGCTGCGCGAGGTCACCAGACGGGTGAAGCTGATGCGCGTCTCCGAAACGACGTTCGGTCTCCATGTGCGCGTGTAGCTCACCTGGCCGTTGCGGCTGAGATCGACTTCGGCGGATCCGCTGAATCCGCTGTTGTCGAGAGCGCCAGGGAACGGGGGCGTGCTGTGCTTGCTGATATCGCCCCAGCTAATGGAACCAAAGAGGCTGTCTTTGTCGCTCAGGCGATAGTCCACACGGCTGTCGCCCTGATCGTTGACGAGGCCGCCGGGGGTGTTGTAGAAGAAGTCGCCGGTCGGCGTGGAACCGGTCCTGATGGCCTGATTCGGGTCAGGGAACAAATTGATGATTTTTGAATAGGCGGGATCGAACCGGCTCAGAGGGATCTGATTGTTCTGGAACTGCGCGCGGAAGGTCGGGAAGCCGGGGGTACCCGTTGATGTCAGGGGATCGTAGATCGCGCCTTTGAGGAAGGTGATCGGCTGATTATTTTGGTCGGTACCGGTCACGGTGGCGCCCAGGAGGCTCGAGAAGTCACCCTTCTTCATCGCGGGGGTGATCACCGTCGCCTGCGAGGCGGCGAAGCCGAGGCCCTGAATACCGCCCGAGGAGGCGATGCGGGTTCCCTGATAGTCGCCGAAGATAAAGAGGCGGTTCTTCACAATGGGTCCGCCCGCGGTGGCGCCGAACTGATTCTGAATGTACGGCCCTCTCTGCTGGTTCGCCTGATTGTTCGTCCAGCTATTGGCGTTCAGATCCTTGTTCTGGAGGATTTCAAACAAGCTGCCGTGCAGCTGGTTGGTACCGGACTTGATGTTGATGTTCACGACGGCGCCGGCGGCGCGTCCGTACTCGGCGTTGAAGCCGTTCGTCATGACGTTCATTTCGCTGATCGCTTCGACCGAGGGTCCGACCGCGTACGACGTCTGATTCAGAAAGTCGATGGTATTGACGTTGTTATCCACGCCATTCAGCAGGAAGTTGTTCTGGCCGTTGCCGCGAACACCACCGGCCGAGAAACCGCCGTTGGCGGAATCGCGGGCGCCGGGTTCGGCGGGAAGTACGCCGGGCGAGAGGCGCGCCAGATAAGCGAAGTTGCGCTGGCCGCCGAGCGGCAGATCGGTCAGCGTCTTATCGTTGATCGCGGCGCCCATCTGCGTGCTTTCGGTTTGCAGCAGCTGTGTGGTGCCGGTCACTTCGATCGTCTGGCCAACGTCGCCGAGAACGAGAGCGAAGTTGACGCCGGTGCGTTCACCGGCCTTCAGGATGATGCCCTTCTGCTGAGCGGTTCTGAAACCGGGCGCAGTGACGGAGACGTCATAAGTAGAGGGCTTCAGCGCGGGACGGACAAAGTCGCCGCCGGCGCCCGTTGTGACGTTATAGACCTGACCGGTTCCCTCTTCGACGATGGTTACTTTAGCGTTGGCGATCACCGCTTCCGAAGGATCGGTTACTGTTCCCACTAAGGTTGCAAGATCGCGCTGCGCGAATACCGCGGACGCACAAGTTAAGGCAAACAGAGCTACTCGCAGTCCAGTTGAAAACCGTAGCCCGGTTGAAAATCGACTCATAGACCCCTCCCACATTCCCCTAAAAAATGTCACCTGCGGACAAGCAAAGTCACAGAAACGCTATCAGAAGCTGACCGTCAACACAAGGCCCGATTTCTGAACGATCCGTTTACTTTTCTTAAATGGTAGATACTCTCACCCTAAAAGCTGCCTGCCTGCGCTTCCACTCCAGTACTACACGCGTAATGCGCTATAAGGCGATGTCGGCAAGAGACGTAAAAATAGCGCCCTCATCACCGATTCAGACCCTGTGGGAGACTTTACCATGAATTACACACGGGCGACACCTACCTCCGGGCAGGTTTTTAGTATTTTTCGATTAGCCTAAGGGACGCCAACCGGATCGAGCGGCAGGCTGGCATTCACGCTGGTGCCCTGGCCGGGGGAGCTTCGAAGGGAGAAAGATCCACCCAGTTGCTCCACGCGTTCGCGCATGCCGGTAATTCCGAAATGGTCTGTGGGGCAGAAATCTGGCCGGTCGGCGGCAAAACCGCATCCATCGTCGCGGATTTCGAGGTCCAGGCGGGCGGGGGCGAATGAAAGGTAAATATGGATTCGGGCCGCGCCGGAATGAGCGACCGAATTCCGAATCGCCTCTCTGGCCACCAGCAGCATATTCCGGTTGAACGTTTCGGGAAGCGGCGGCGTGGGACCTTCGATTTTCACCTCGACCGGAACGTTCGATTCCCGGCTTACGCCACGCGCCAGATCCTCGATCGCACCGCCCAAACCATCGGCAAAAGAATCGTGACGGAGGTCCGTGAGCGCCTGCCTCGCCTCATCGAGCGTGAGACGGAGCTGGATGCGCGCGCGGTCGAGGAACTCCATCACGGGGGCTGCCTCCGGTCCGGCAAAGCCGGCCGCGGCTTCGAGCAGAGTGGAAGCGCCCACGCAGCCCTGAATGACGGTATCGTGCATGTCCCGCGCAATCCGGGTGCGCTCCGCGAGACGCACGGCGTAGCGCAGTTTCTGCTGGTGCTCGTAGTACCGGAAAGCCAGCCAGAACGCGGCGCACAGCGCCAAACCCACGATGGAGAAGAACCACCAGGTCCGATAGAAATGGGCCTTCCAGATGAGCGTGATCGCCGCCCGCGAGACCTTTCCCGGAATAGCGCCGTCCTGAGCTTCCACTTCAAAGACATAGCGGCCGGGCGCCAGATTGGAGTATTGAGCGCTTCGGGGATTGATCGCGACGCTCCAGGCGTCACTCAAATTTCGCAGACGGTAGCGGAATGACAACCGTTCGGGAGATAACAGGCTGGGCGCGGTGAAATCGATCTGGAGTTTTCGATGCCCGGCGTCAATCGCCACGTCCCCGTGCAGGGGAACCGGATTATCGTCGACAATCACGGATTCGATATGGACCGGCGACGATTTCTCAATCCGGGTCCGGTTCGGGTCCACGAGGACCAGCCCCTTTACGCTCGGAAAGGCGAGGTGCCCGTCCGGCATCAGCGCGCCGGCAGGCTGGATTCCGCCACTCATTTGAGTGGTTTCGAGGCCGTCGGCGATCCCATAGGCGCTCACGGCGAGGCTGGGAGTCCGCCCCTCCGCCACAGCGTTGAGGTCTTCCATGGCCGCGGAGAAAATACCCGCGGGGCTGCTCATCCAAAGCCGGCCGCGTCCGTCGCCCAGCACCTGAAAGATCGACTTGCTCAGAAGACCGTCCTCGGTTGTCAGGCGTGAGATTTTCCCTCCTCCGATTCGGATCAGTCCGCCGCCTCTGGTGCCGAGCCAGATGGAGTGCCCCGGATCGACGTAAATCGAGGTGATCTTTTCTTTGCCGAGGCGGGCAAACAGGGGATCGGCGACGATTTTGTCGCGATGAACGCGATTCAGGCCGCCATCGGTGCCGACCAGCAGATCCCCTGAGGAATCCTGCGCGATGACACGGACATGACCGTAGGCAAGCCCATCCTGTAAATAATAGTTGCGGAACGTCTTTCCATCCCAGAGAGTGAGTCCGCTGGATGTCGCGATCCAGAGCCTTCCCGCGCTGTCCTCGAAAAAATTGTTGATCGCGTCGCTTCTGAGCCCGTCTTTGCGGGAATACCGCGCGACGTGACCATTCAAGAGCCCGATGAAGCCGCGGTTTGAGGTGCCGAGCCAGAGCGTTCCGCGCGAATCCCGGAATATGGTCAGGATTCTCGGATCGCCCATTTGCGGAGGCAAAGGATACCGCACCGCCTTGCCGTCCACCAGGCGGTAAACCTGTCCCGTCAGCGTGGTCACCCAAACGGTGCGTGACTGATCCTCATAGACGTTCGAGATGGAGTTGTCGGAGAAGCCGTCGTCTTCATTTAATGTCGTGACAGTGGTCCGGCTCAATCGAAGCAGACCGTCTTCGGTGCCGACCCACAGACTATGTTCGGGATCCTCGAATATCGAGGTGACTACTTTTCCGGGCAGAATACCGGAGGCTCTCCATTGGGTGACGGCGCATCCGTGAACTCGAGTCAGCCCGTCGCCAATGCCGCCGATCCAGAGATCTCCCGCGTGATCGCGATAACTGGGCGGCCCCACGGTTCCGGTAGCGGCCGCGCGGTTGGCCAAAAGCGACCTGGATGCTGGACAATCGGGCTCCCCGCCGATGCTGGCGAGTTTTGGGACTGGATGCCCCACGAGTTTATTCCCTTCGACGCGATACCAGCCGAGCGTGGACTGCGCCCATAAATCGTCGCCTTGTTGGGCTAAGGCCCAGAAGACGGAAACCGGGAGTTCGGACGGCTCGATGACGCGGACAAATCTTTGGCCCGCGAGATGGAAGAGGCCGTGAGCCGTCCCCACCCAAAGCGCGCCGCGGCTGTCCTGGCGAATGGTCCGAATGAAGGCGTCCGTCAGTCCGTCCTGCTGTCCATAAGATCGAAATTCGCCGTCTTTCCAGCGAAGCAAGCCGCCGCCATCCGTGCCGGCCCACAAAATTCCGTCGCGCGACGCATAGAGTACGCTCACGCTGTCGTCGACGAAAGCCGGCGTGTTGGTGCGGTTATAAACAACGAATCGCGCGCCGTCGAAGCGAACGAGACCGCCCGGGGTTCCAATCCACAGATAGCCGTCGGGCGTCCCGGAAATCGCCTGGATGCGGTTTTCGGGAAGGCCATCCTGGGTTCGCCAGACCCTGGCGGCGAATTCACGATTGCCTGGCTGCGCGCGCTCCGCCGCGCAAATTCCGGGCATGAGAACCAATGCCAGAAGTAGTCCGGAATGGATGCGATTCAGGCGTGCGGAGCGGGCCACCATGCTATACGACGAGATCCGTAGTGGAGTATATTATCTTCTGCGTGTCCTCGCCAGCGGTATCTTCGAAATCGGCACATGCGCCGGAAGCGGCGTTCATGGAGAAGCCTCGCATTCGCATCATGGTTGCGGATGACCATCCGGTGGTGTGTTTTGGCCTGCTCGGGATCATCCGGACGCAGCCCGACATGGAAGTTGTCGCGGAGGCACGTAACGGGCGCGAGGCTGTGCGTCTGTTCCGTGAACATCGCCCGGACGTGACTCTGATGGACCTGCGGATGCCGGAGATGGGCGGCGTGGAGGCGATACGGGAAATCCGCCAGGAACAGAAGACCGCGGCGGTGATTGTGCTGACGACTTACCACGGCGATGAGGAGATACGGAGAGCGCTGGCCGCGGGCGCACAGGCGTATCTGCTGAAAGGCATGTCTCATACCAAGCTGCTGGAGGCGATTTACAGCGTGCATGAAGGCCGCCAGTATCTTCCGGCCCCGGTGCGCGACAGTCTGGCGACGCAGACGCCGGGTTCGACGCTGAGCCCGCGCGAGATTGAAATTGTACGTCTGATGGTGAGCGGCTACAGCAACAGCCAGATTGCCGACGCGCTCTGCATTTCGGCCGGTACGGTCAAGTGGCACGTCAACATGATCCTGCGCCGTCTGGACGTTCGCGACCGGACGCAGGCGGTTGTGGTGGCGCTCAGCCGCGGCATCGTGGAACCGCAGGAACTCATTCGCACGCAGTAGCTGTACAAGATACTGTAGTGTTCGGGCATGATCCGCTGGAGACACCTCGCGCTGGTATCGGCCGTGTCGATTCCGATCGCCTTTTTCGGATCGCGCCGTTTGCCCGCGGCGGCCGGAGCCGGAACTCCTGAGTACGTAAACGCGCAGGTCTGCGCGGCGTGCCATTCTCAGATTGCGGAAAGCTATGCGAAGACCGGCATGGGGCGGTCTTTCGTTCGTCCTTCTCCGCAAGTCAGGCTGGAAGATTTCACGAAGGGCGATTTTTACCACGATCTTTCGGATACGCATTTTTCGATGATTCAGCGGGATGGCGCCTGGTATCAGCGCCGCTGGCAGACGGGCTTCGACGGCGGCCAGACGAACGTTGAAGAGATGCGGGTGGATTACATTCTGGGCTCGGGCAATCATGCGCGAACTTATCTGCACCGCACGGCGCGCGGGACCCTGATCGAGCTGCCGCTCGGGTGGTATTCGGAAAATGGCGGTCACTGGGCGATGTCGCCGGGGTCCGATTCCGATCATCCGCGATCGCGGCGGTTTATTTCCTATAAATGCATGGCATGCCACAACGGCATTCCGCAAATTCCGGCGGCGAATGAGGCGCCGGACAGCGACCCGGTCTATAACGGGGATCTGCCGGAAGGAATCGATTGCCAGCGATGCCACGGGCCCGGCGGCGAGCACGTCCGCAGAGCCAGCGCGCCGGGCAGCAAGCCGGAAGACATTCGCGCCGCGATTGTCAACCCGGCCCGGCTGAATTCGAAACTGCGGATGGAGGTGTGCCTGCAGTGCCATCTGGAAACGACGAGCGAACGGATTCCGGCGACGCTCGTGCGCTTCGACCGCGGGCCGTTTTCATTTGTGCCGGGGCAGGCGCTCGAGAGATTTGCGCTCAGCTTCGATCATGCGCCGGGAACCGGGCATGACGAGAAGTTCGAAATTGTGGGTTCGTCGGCTTACCGGCTGCGGCAATCGCAGTGCTTCCTGAAGAGCGAAGGCAAGCTCACTTGCGAGACGTGCCACAACCCGCACGATATTCCGCGTGGCGCGGAGGCAGCGGCGCATTATTCGTCGGTCTGCCGGCAGTGTCATGCGGCGAAGCAGGGGGCGATCGCGCCGATCGATTCGCTGATCGCCGCGGGGAAACACACGGCGGCGCCGGATTGCGCCGGTTGCCACATGCCGAAACGGCGGCCGACAGATACGCCGTATCTCACGATGACGGATCATCTCATCGCACGCCGCCAGCCGGTGGGAAATCTGCTGGCCCCGTTTCGCGAAAAAGTACCGGAAGAATACAAGGGCGCGGTTGTGCCCTACTATCCGTCTCCCCTGCCCGCCACGCACGAGAACGCTCTCTATCTGGCGGTGGCGCAGGTGGGTTTGCAGAATAATCTGAAGGCCGGGCTGCCGCAACTGGAGCGCGAAATCGCGCGGCAGAAGCCCACGGACGCGCAGTTTTATATCGTGCTGGGCGACGCTCTGCAAAAGGACGGCAAACCCCAGGAAGCCGTCGCTGCTTATGAACAGGCCCTGCGATTGAAACCGGATTCGCTGGTTGCGCTGCGATCGCTGGCGGATGCGCTCGCGGCGACAGGCCAGCGTTCACGCGCGGAGGAAACGCTGAAGCGCGCGACGCAGATTGCGCCTTCCGATCCCGAGGCCTGGTACAAATGGGGATTGCTGGACTCGGATTCCGCGAAAGTCGAAAAAGCGATTGCGCTCGATCCCAGTCTGCCGGAGAAGTCGCGTCAATTGGGAGAACTTTTTCTGAAGAGCGGCGATGTCAATCGCGCCGATGCGGCTCTGAAAGACGCGCTTCGAACCGATCCGTGGGACGAAGACGCGTGGGACATCGCGGGCCGAATTCATTCGGAAAAGAACGAGACAGCGGAGGCGATGTTCGATTTCGAGAAAGCGGTACGTCTGAGCCCGGGCTCCGCGGTGTTTCTCTATGATTCCGCGCTGGCGCTGGCGCGCGCCAATCGCTTCGATGAAGCGGAGGAACGGGTTCGCGGGGCGTTGCGGGCCGATGAGAAATCCGGGGAGGCTCACGAGTTGCTGGGCCGTTTGCTGGAGAGAAAGCGCGAGTGGAAGGACAGCGCGGCCGAATACAGACGAGCCCTGGAATTGCGGCCGGATCTGGATCGCGTGCGCGCGCGGCTGGCGAGCGTCCTGCAACAATCCGGAGCAGCGCAATGATCCTGCGCCTGGGCGCCGTCGGGATTGCGATCCTCTCCGCGTTTCTGCTGGCCGACACGGCGCCGGTCATCCGCTTCGTCGATATCGCCGCTTCGGCAGGGCTGACTCTCCCGGTCACGTACGGCGGCAAACAGACCAATTCGGTCATTCTGGAAAGCACCGGCACCGGCGCCGCCATCTTCGATTACGACGGCGATGGCTTCAATGACATCTTCATCGCAAATGGGACGACGCTCGGCCCGAATGCCGCGCCTACCCATTCGCTGCTCTATCGCAACGATGGCAAAGGACACTTCACCGAGGTGGGCCAGCAGGCTGGGCTGACGCGATCCGGGTGGGCCCAGGGCGCGTGTACGGGTGATTTCGATAATGACGGACACACGGATCTGCTGGTCACGTATTACGGGCATAACAGCCTCTACCGGAACCTGGGCGACGGAAAATTTGTCGAGGTGACCAAAGCGGCTGGACTGCCGGTGGACGGTACGCGCTGGGGGTCGGGGTGCGCGTTTCTCGATTACGACCGCGATGGATATCTGGATTTCGTCGTTGCTAACTATGTCGACCTGGATTTGAAAGACGTTCCGAAGCCTGGCAGCAGTCCGAACTGCAAATGGCAGGGAATGGCGGTGCTGTGCGGTCCGCGCGGATTGCCGCTGGGTCACAACGTTCTCTATCACAACAATCGGGATGGCACGTTTACCGATGTGTCGGAGAAGGCTGGCATTCTGGCGCCTGGCGGCCGTTACGGCCTGGGCGTTGTGACGGCCGATTTCGACGGCGATGGCTGGCCGGACATCTACATCGCCTGCGATCAGACGCCGAGTCTGCTCTATCGCAACAAACGCGATGGAACATTTGAAGAGCGAGGCGATGCGGCGGGCGTCGCGTACAACACGGACGGTCATCTGCAGGCGGGCATGGGCGTCGCTGTCGCGGACTACGACGGCAATGGATTTCTCGATATCGCGAAGACGAATTTCTCAGGCGACCGGCCGTCGCTTTATCGCAGCGAAGACGGGAAGTTCTTCGAAGACGTTTCCGAGCGCGCCGGCCTGGGGCGGAATCAATTGCTCGGGTGGGGTATCGCGTTCCTGGATGTGGATGAAGACGGCTGGCCCGATCTCGTCATGGCGAACGGACATATTTATCCCGATATCGACCGCTCGCCCGTTGGGGAAACCTATCGGCAGAAGACTCTGCTTTATCGCAATCTCGGCGACGGCCGCTTCGCGGATATGACGGCGTCCGCCGGCCCCGGCTTTCAGCCGCCGCGGCCCGCGCGTGGTCTTGCAACCGGCGATCTGGACGGCGACGGCCGGCCGGAGATTCTGATCGTGAATGTGAACGACCGGCCGGCGCTTTTACGGAATGAGAGCCCGCGTCAGAATGCGATTGCGATTTCGCTGGCCGGGACGAAATCGAACCGCAGCGCGATCGGCGCGCGCTGCACCATTGAAGCGGGTGCGCGAAAACAGATTGCTGAAGTGGTGGGTGGCGGAAGTTATTACTCGCAGAATTCGTTCACGCTTTACTTCGGCGTCGCGAAGGCCACGAAGGTGGACCGCATCGAAATCCGCTGGCCCAACGGCGAAACACAGTCGTGGCAGGATATCGCGGTCAACAGAACAGTGCGGATTACGGAAGGGCAGGAGACGCTCGCGCAAACACCTTTCCGACAGCCCTCCGCTGAAAAACATTAGCGCCTTCGGAATGACCAATTAAAAATATTTTAGTTGACCACCACCATGTGGTGGGGTTATTCTGATTGAGGCGGAGAAAACATATGCCAACGATCGTCAAATGCTGGGGTTCAAATCGCCTCACTGGTGCGGGCTCGCTGAGTTACCGTATGCCGGCGATCACTGGTTTCCACCGCTTCCAATCGGATATAGCTCATCGGTAGAGCAACAGACTCATAATCTGTAGGCAGCGGGTTCGAGTCCCGCTATCCACACGACTGTAAATCGTGTCTCAACCAACCGGTCAGTGATCCGGGCGTTGCTCCCGCGCCGGTACAGAACATCGCATCAGCGCAGCGGTCTTCACGCCAGCACCTTTCCTGAAACTGCTCAGTTCATTCGTCGCGATGTAGTTCGTGCGCGGCGATCCGGCTGAGCTATCAGGCCGGGTCCGCGTGTTCGCCGTGGGGTGAGGCTCGGATCGCTTTCCATAACTAAACAATAAGAAGAATTCAGGAGGTAAACGTCCATGTATAAGCGCATTCTTGTCGGTGACAACGAGCGGGTTCTGGTAACCCGCAACAAGCGATTTTCGGAAATTCTGGAGCCCGGCGATTACCGGATCTTCACGTTGCTGCGTCATGCCGAAGTCGAATCGTTCAACGTCCGCGATCTCGTATTCGCGAGTGCGCTCGTCGACTTCATCGTGAAAGAGCGCCAGGAAATCGCGGAGCGCTATTTCACGGTGGTCGAGACATCGGCCGTTGAGGTTGGCGTCATCTATGCGGACGGCAAGCTGGTTCGCGTGATCGCGCCCGGCAATCGCGTCGCGTTCTGGAAGAGTTCCCTGAACGTCACGGCCGAGCGGATCAACGTTCGCGAGCAGCCCGAAGTTCCGGCGCGGCTGATTCCCGCGCTGGCTCGGCTGGGCCGCGAGTCGCTCGCGACCTTCACCGTCGTGGATGAAGGTAAGCGCGGACTCGTTTACATCGACGGGCGTTTTCTGCGCGAGCTCGAAGCCGGCGCGTACGGCTTCTGGAATGCGCTGGGCACGCCTCGCATCGAGATCGTGGAGATGCGGCGTCAGACGGTCGAAGTCCCCGGTCAGGAAATTCTGACGAAGGACAAGGTCACTCTGCGCGTCAACATCTCGACGGTTTTCGAGATCACCAACGCGGCCGCGTCGCGCGCGCTCGTGAAGGATGCGAGCGAACTGCTGTACCGCACGCTGCAGATTGCGGTACGCCAGACGCTGGGCAAGCGCACGCTCGAGGAGGTGCTGGCCGAAAAGGCCGACATCGACGAGGCGGTGCTGGCCGGCGTGCGTGCGGAGGTGGAGCCTTTCGGTCTGCTCGTTCGCACGATCGCGATCCGCGACATCATTTTGCCGGGCGACATTCGGGACATCCTGAATGAAGTCGTGACGGCGGAGAAGCAGGCGCAGGCCAACCTGATCCGCCGGCGCGAGGAAACCGCGGCGACGCGGTCTCTGCTCAACACGGCGAAGCTGCTGGAGGAAAACCCTCTGATGGTTCGTCTGAAGGAGCTCGAGACGCTGGAAAAGATTGCCGCCAAGGTGGATAAGATCACCGTGGTCGGCGGTCTGAACTCGCTGCTCGAAAAGACCGTGACTCTGCAGGCTGGCTGAAAATGGCGCTTCCGCTCCCTGGGCGGAGGCGCCGTTTTTTGTTTCCGCCGTATACTGGATCGGAATCAGCAATCATGCCCAGCCCCGCCGAATTGCGCCCGCCCACTCCGTTTCCTCCGAATCGAAATTACAGTCTCCTGAGCCTGAAGGATCTGCTCGACGCGCGCGATCATTATCATGTCCATCTCGCGCATCTGCCCCATGTGGTGGGAACGGCGGTGGGGCGCTATCTCATTCATGAGAAGGACTGGTGGTCCACGCATCAGCCTGACATCGATCCGGGGCCACCGAAAAGTTTCCGTCCGCCGGTCACCGCGCGCACCTTATTTAACGCAGGCGTGAAGCCGTGGTCGTGGCCGTGCGTGCTGGTTTTTGTGGACCAGTGGCGGGAAAGGGACTCGTTCGCCGCGCAGCCGGATTGCATGGTCCCGCGCGCTCTGTACCTGCCGGACGGCCGCGTGGTTCCGACCTGTGTTGTGTTCGTGCAGGAGCAGACGGTCCCTGCCCAGTCCGACTATCACCTTTCTTTTCCGCGAACGCTGGTGGGCGGCGGTTGTCTGACCCTTGCCGACGTGCAGGGTTGTACTCACATGGGGTCGATCGGATGTCTGGTAACTGATGGCGACCTTACCTATGCGCTCACCAATCGGCACGTGACCGGCGGCCCGGGCCGCGAAATCCACACCAGCCAGCACGGGCGGCGGGTACGGCTCGGCGTGTCGGATGCGAAGCAGATCGGCGAGAAAGCATTCGTCCGCGCCTATCCGGGATGGGCGGGGGACGCCACGCGCCTGCAAATCGACGCGGGTTTGATCCGAATCGACGATTTGACGGGTTGGACTTCTCAGGTGGCCGGGATCGGACCGATTGACGAATGGATGGACCTGAACACGGATACGCTGACGCTCGACATGATCACGCAGCCCGTGCGGGCTTTCGGCGCCGCCTCCGGACTGCTGCACGGGGAAGTGGCTGCGTTGTTCTATCGGTACGGCGTCGCGGGAGGCAGCGAGTACGTGACCGATTTTTTGATCCGGCCGCACCCGAAATCGCGGTCCACGCTTCACGGCGATTCCGGGACGCTGTGGCTGTGGGAGCAGAAGGTCAATGACAAAACCATTCGGCTGCGCCCGATGGCGATGCAATGGGGCGGCCATGTCTGGACCGATTCAAGTGGCGTCAAGGGCCGGACCGGTACGTTCGCCCTCGCCACATCGATCTCTCTGATTTGCCGTGAGCTCGGCGTCACGATTGTGCGCGACTGCGCCTCGAACCTGCCTCAATATTGGGGAGACGTTGGACACTACACGATTGGATTTTTCGCCTGCGACGGGATGAAAGGGAAGCTCGGGAGCCTGATGAAGGCGAACCAGCTCAACGTTTCGTATCCGCACGACTCCATTCTTTCGAGCACGCTGATCAAAAAGCGCGGAGCGGGCGGCTTCGTTCCTCTGGCCGATGTTCCGGATCGAATCTGGGCACACGGGGAGACGATTCGCGGCGGGGCGGATAAACCAAACCACTTTGCCGATATGGATCAGAAGGATCCATCGCGCGGCGGAAAGACTTTGCTGGACCTTTGCAAGGATCCGGCGAACGTGAATCCGGATTTCTGGCTGGCGTATTACGAGAGCGTGGGGGACACGAGCCGCGGGCTGCTTCCCTTCCGCGTGTGGCAGTTCTTCGATGAAATGCGGGACGCGGCAAAGAAGAAGGACGTCACGCGGTTTGTGACCGCGGCGGGCGTCTGCGCGCACTATGTGGGCGACGCCTGCCAGCCGCTGCACTGCTCTTACCTGCACGATGGCTACCCTGGCGGCAAAGGCGCGGGCGTGCATTCCGCCTACGAAGACAAAATGCTGCGCTCACACGCTCCGGAGATTCTTGCCGAGTTAACGAAGGCGCTCAGTCATGCAAGTGGAAAAATCGCGCCGCCGAAGAATGGGCATGACGCAGCGGTGGCGGTAGTGGAATTAATGCGGCGCACTTTTAAGACGATTCCACCGGCGGACATTGTGGATGCATTCGTGGAAAAGAAAGATCTGTGGACTGAGTTCGGAGCGGATACCGTCAATGTCATTCAAGACGGCGTTCGTACGCTGCGGGCCATCTGGGAGGGCGCCTGGGCGGCGGGAAATGGCGACGCGATCGGACAGGCAAAGCTGGTTGCGGCCGGAACCGGCGATCTCATCAAGCTGTATCGCAATAAGAATTGGGCGCCGTCAAAGACGCTGAAGACAATAAAAGAGGTCCTGCAATGAGCCAAGCGCTGGTGAGCCAACCCATGAAGCTGCTTTGCGTTGCTTTGATCGCCGTCAGCGCCGTTGCTCAGGAGCGGACGTCGCCGCCGGCGTTTCTGCCGGACGTCTCGACATCCGTCATGAAGTCTTCCGCAAACGGACGCGCTTATCAGATTTCGGTCGCATTGCCCGACGGCTACAGCCGCGATCACGCGCCGTATCCGGTGCTCTATGCGGCGGACTCGAACGTCCAGCTCGGGACGCTCGTCGAAACCGCCCGCGTGTTCGCGCAGATTCCGCCGCTCATCATTGTCGGGATCGGTTATGAGACTCGCGCCCAGGGGTTCGTCTGGGACCCGCGCGCAGTGGATCTCACACCGGCGCCGAATAGCAGTTCGCCCGGCAGCGGTCACGCCGCGGAGTTCCTCACTTTCATCCGAAACGATCTGGTCCCTTCGATTGAGCGGAACTACAACGCCAGCCAGGACCGCGCCTGGTACGGACATTCTTATGGGGCACTCTTCGGGCTTTACACGCTCTTCCACAATGACGGGCTGTTCAAACGATTCATCATTGGAAGCCCGTCGATCTGGGAGGCGAAGGACGTTATTCAGTCTTCCGAGAAAGCCTTCGCCGCGAGCGGAAAGCCGCTAAGCGCGAAGGTGTTCTTCTCAGTCGGATTGCTGGAGCAGAGCGGAGACGGCTCCGGGATGGTGAGCGACCTTCGCGACCTGATTCGCGTGCTCGATAGCCGTCAGTACAAGGATTTCGAGCACCAGGCGCATTATTTCGAAGACGAGAACCACTTCACCGTGATCCCCGCAACCTTGGGCCGCGGTCTTCGCTACATTTACTCGCCGGCCGCGCGATAACCTGCCGACTCAAATCGGTACCACTGGTACCTCTATTTGACGAAATCTTTCTCGATCCTTTTAGTGATTTCTGGTACGCTTCCAGGTAATTCCTATGGATCCGGAAAACGCCGCTATCGAATGCACCGACTATGCAGCTCGCGCGAAGGCGCTGCTGAGAAGAACTGCACAGGCGGGGGCGCTGGTAATCATTCCCCTGGCTCTTGCGTTCCAGGCGCACGCCGCGGTGATGCTGCCGGCGCTCGAATCCTGTCACGTGGCGGGCGGGCAGGACTGCACAGCCGCGAGCGCGATGACTCAATTGCCGGCGCTGAATGGCGTGGAAGGCGTCCAGGCCTCACTCGGCGGTTTGACTTCCTTTGCGATGTCCAGTTCCGGTGGAACCAGTTCCCTGAGCTTGTCCATGATGTGGAGCGGGGGCCTGACTATGGACAGCGGCGGAGACAGTTGTGACGGCCCGGGCAATCCCTGTGATGTTTCCGCCCTGCTCTTCAACTGGAGCGCGGGCTTTGAGGCGGTATCGGGCGGCGGTTCATCGGGTGGGTATCTGAACAACATCATCAGTTCCTATTTCGATACCTATTTCGTCAGTATTTCTCTGGATGGGGCAAACGTCTTCTCAGAGTCCCTTCCTGCCAGTGTCTTTGGCCCCAATGTTGGCGGCTCCGGATCGGCAACAATCCCCATCCCGGTGGAGTTGCGGACCAAGATTCACAGTCTGGTCTCCGGATCGTCCGGCGGCGATGTAAACTTCGGGATCACGTTCAGTTTCAGCTATGACGCCCCCAGCGGCGCCGGACAGGTGGTACCGGACGCTTTTGTTTCCGTAACCGCGGCGCAAACCGCGCCTCCGGGTGTCCCGGAACCCGCTACGACGGGTCTTCTGTCAGGCGGCCTTCTCGGTTTGGGCGCGTGGCTCCGGCGGCGCAGGCGCGCGTAAGCCTCCCCTTGCTTCAATAGAGAGAATGAAACCGCGGCTCCTGCTGTCGCTGCCTCAGTTGCCGCAGGATCCCGCGAGCGGAGCGGCGCGCAGCGCGCGCACAGCCGCGGAGTTCGCGCACAGGGCGGGATTCGAAGTGCGCGCAGTCGCGACCACGGCAACGGAGCGCGGACAAAAGACCGGCGCCGTTCCTTATCTCCGGTCCATGGAGATTGAACCGCGCGGCGGACGGGTTGCGGGCGGTCCTTTCCGGACACTGGAATATTCTCACCGCGGCATTCACTACACGATTCTCGATACGGGCAACCTGCGGCTGGACAAATGGCAGGCCACGCATGGCCGGCAGTTCGACAAGTTGTTCGATCATGAGATGGAGAGCTTCCAGCCGGATATTCTCCTTACGTATGGCGCTCTCGCCGGGGATCTCGGCCGCATCCGCCGCGCGCGCCGAGGCCAATGCAGAGTTGCATTCTGTTTGTACAATCTCGCCTACTTCAACAGCGGGCGTTTGTTCGGCGAGGTGGACGCGGTCATCACACCGAGCGAGTTTCTCGCGAAAAAATATCGCGACGCGATCGGGCTCGAATCCACGCCCCTGCCCGATCCGATCGATGAAGAAGAGGTCATCGCGCCGGATCGCGATCCGATCTTCGTGACGATGGTGAATCCGTCCGTCGAAAAAGGATTGTTTTTCTTCGCGCGGCTCGCCGAGGAACTCTGCCGGCGCGAGCCGAAGATCGCGATGCTGGCGATCGAGTCGCGCGGAACGGCAGGAATGCTGGTGGGCGCCGGGGCGGCGGGCGGCTTCGATCTGCCGCGTCATGAGAACCTGATGATCGCCGCCGCGGTACCGAAACCGCGCGACCTTTACACGAATACCCGGATATTGCTGGCGCCGTCCGTGGTGGAAGAAGCGTCCGGCCGCGTGGTTTCGGAGGCGCTGGTCAATGGCGTGGTTCCCGTAGTGGGCGATCGCGGAGGACTGGCGGAGATGTGCCGGGGCGCGGGCTTCGTGCTGCCGTTACCGGCGGATCTGACGCTGGCGACGAGGAAGCCGGTGAGCGCGGAGGCGGTGGAACCGTGGATCGATATCATCCGGCGGCTCGCATTCGATATTCCGTTCTACGAGGAAGCGCTCGTGAAGGTCAAAGAGGCTGCCGTCGAATGTTCTTCGGCGCGTATTCAGGCGCGGTACGAGAGCTTTTTTGAGAGCCTGCTGAGGCGATAATCGAAGAGGCGAGAAAATGAGCTACAGAGTCTCTCTCTACGCGTCAGCCGGGTTGGCGCTGGCGTCATTTGCATTTTGCCAGAGCCAGCCGGCGCGAGTGCAATTTGAGGCCGCGTCCGTCCACGTGAACAAGTCACCGGACCGGCCGTACACGAAGTTCGATCCGACCCGCGTCGAGCTTCATAAGGCGAGCGTCAAACATTTGATCCGCAGGGCCTGGACGGTGACCGACTATCAGGTTGTGTGGCCGGATTGGGTAGATGCCCAGCGTTTCGCGGTGGGATACGACGTCACCGTCACCTTCCCGGCCAATACCACTCCGGAGCAGGTGCAGCTTATGTTTCGCGATCTGCTGGCCACGCGTTTCGGGCTGGTTACCCATTGGGAAGACCGCGAACTGAAAGCGTTTGAAGTACGGCCCGCGGAAAACGGCGCGATCCTGAAGAAAGCCGCGAACCCTGCCCCGCCAACCGATTTTCCCAAGTACACCGCGCGGACGAGGGAAGGCGAGTGGCGCTTCACGAGCCAACTCGGCGGGGCCCCCTCAGGACTGACGGTGAGCGGTTTTCTCGACGCGCTGAACCAGACGCAGATTCTCGACCGTCCTTTGGTAGACAAGACCGGAATCGAAGGGGATTACGATATCGATCTGACGGCTCCGGCCGACGTGCCGGGCAATAAGCCGAATGCCAGCGCGCTGCTCAACGCGCTCGAAAAGCAGGCTGGTTTGAAGGCGACTCTGAAGACGCTTTCGGTCAGGACCCTGATTATCGACCACATGGATCGGACGCCGAGCGAGAACTGAACGGATTTGCGTGTGTTTTCGCTCGCTCCTCGCACCGGATTGAGTCCTGGTACTCATAGGTCCCAATACTAACCCAAGAGAGGGCTTTCGAAGCCCAAGTCTGTGAAATACTGGTACCTTACCGCCTTGAACCAGTCTGTCCACACTATCCCGGCTGAGGAAACCCGTGTTTCGAACGAGAACGCCGCCAAATTCGCAGCGTACGCTCAGGCACGACTCGGATTTTGGACCGAATTCGCCGGAAATTTTGAGCGGTGGCAGGGCGCGCGCCGTTACTACCAGAGTCGTCTGGCGGAAGTTTATTCGTTTTTGATTCCGCCTGGCATGCGGGTGCTGGAAGTTGGTTGCGGGCGGGGCGATCTGC
The DNA here is from genome assembly GCA_964636715.1 of uncultured Solibacteraceae bacterium. Lineage (GTDB taxonomy): Bacteria > Acidobacteriota > Terriglobia > Bryobacterales > Bryobacteraceae > BOG-234. The sequence continues at coordinate 29,632 of CAZWTH010000204.1, forward strand.
TCGCGGCATTACGGCCGTCTTATGGCGTGGGCGTCGATTTCTGTCCTGCTGTCCTCGAAGCCGCCCGGAGACGGCATCCGGGTATCCAGTTTGTCGAGGCTGACGTTCACGAGTTCGATCTCGGCGAAACGTTCGACTATATTGTCTGTTCCGATCTGCTGAATGACGTCTGGGACGTCCAGCAGACGCTCGAAAGAATCGCCCGTCACAGCCATCGGGGTACCAAGCTTATCCTCAACGGCTACAGCCGGTTATGGGAAATCCCGCGGCGGCTGGCGGAGACCGCGGGACTTGCGAAACCGCAACTCCAGCAGAACTGGCTGGCGCCTGACGACATTCTCAACCTGCTCCACCTGGCGGAGTTCGAGGCCATTCGGGTTTCGCCGGAGATTCTCCTGCCATTTCAGGTCCCGCTGCTGCATCGGCTTGCGAATCGATATCTCGTTCGCATCCCGCCGTTCCGGTGGTTTAACCTGACCAACGTTTATGTAGCGCGTCCACGACCGAAGCCGGCTGAGACGGAGCCCGTCGTGAGCGTTGTTGTCGCGGCCCGCAATGAAGAAGGCAACATCGCGCAGATTTTCGACCGCGTGCCGGAGATGGGAGCAGGCACCGAGCTCATCTTCGTGGAAGGTGGATCGAAGGACGATACGTGGGGCGCAATCGAGCGGGAGATCGCGCGCCGGCCGCACATGAATGTCAAACAGTTCCGCCAGACGGGCAAAGGCAAGGGCGATGCGGTGCGCAAAGGCTTCGCGGAAGCGACGGGCGATGTTCTGATGATTCTGGACGCCGACATGACCGTGGCGCCCGAAGACCTGCCGCGCTTTTATGAAGCGTGGCGCAGCGGCAAGGCGGAGTTCGTAAATGGCGTCCGGCTGGTATACCCGATGGAAGACCGCGCGATGCGGTTTTTCAATCACCTGGGCAACAAATTTTTCAGCATGGCGTTTACCTGGCTGCTGAGCCAGAGCATTAAAGATACGCTGTGCGGCACGAAAGTACTGAGCCGTGAACATTACGAAATCATCGCGGCAAACCGCGGCTATTTCGGGCAGATCGACCCGTTCGGCGATTTCGACCTGATTTTTGGCGCGGCCAAATACAACCTCAAGATTGTCGACCTTCCGATCCGTTACCGCGAACGCACCTACGGGGACACCAACATCCAGCGCTGGAGCCATGGGATGCTGCTCCTTAAAATGGTGGCGAAGGCGATGCGAAAAATTAAATTCATATAGCAACAGGGTGAGATGAAAAGAGCGCTGATTACCGGGATTACGGGGCAGGACGGATCATTCCTGGCGGAATTGCTCCTCGAAAAAGGATATGAGGTTCACGGCCTGATTCGGCGCGCCTCCACGTTCAACACAGACCGCCTCGAAGATATTTATTCCGACCCGCACGAGCGCGGCGCCTCGATGTTTCTGCACTACGGCGACGTGACGGACGGCACCGGGCTGCGACGCACCATCGAAAAGGTCCGCCCCGATGAAGTCTACAATCTGGCGGCGCAATCGCACGTGCGCGTCAGTTTCGATCAGCCGGAGTACACGGCCGATGCGGTCGGCCTGGGCACGCTGCGCCTTCTGGAGGCAGTCCGCGACTACATTTCAGTCAGCGGCCAGAAGGTGAAGTTCTACCAGGCGGGCTCGTCGGAAATGTATGGAGCGGCTAACCCTCCGCAAAGCGAGAAGACCGCGTTTTATCCGCGGAGTCCTTATGCCGCGAGCAAAGTAGCGGCCCACTGGTATGCCGTGAACTATCGCGAAGCCTATGGCATGTTTATCGCGAACGGCATCCTGTTCAATCACGAATCGGAACGGCGCGGCGAAACTTTCGTCACGCGCAAGATTACCCGCGCGCTGGCTCGCATCAAGCTGGGCCTGCAGGATAAGCTCTTCCTCGGCAATCTGGAATCGAAGCGCGACTGGGGTTTCGCGGGCGATTACGTGGAAGCGATGTGGCTGATGCTGCAGCAGCAGGAGCCGGACGATTACGTGGTGTCGACAGGCGAAGCTCATTCGGTGGCGGAATTCCTGGATGAGGCCTGCGCCTGCTGCGAACTCGACTGGCACAAGTTTGTCGAAACCGATGCGCGGTATCTGCGTCCCACGGAAGTCGACTATCTGCTCGGCGATTCCTCAAAGGCCCGCGCGAAGCTGGGCTGGGCGCCGAAGCTGAATTTCAAGCAGCTTGTCCGCCGCATGGTGGATCACGATCTCGAAATGGCGAAGCAGGAACGTACGCTGCGCGACGCGGGCCACAAGAACGTCTCGCGAGGCATGACGCATGGATAGCAGCAGCCGCGTGTTCGTGGCTGGACATCGAGGGCTGGTGGGCTCGGCGATTGTCCGCGCACTGAACGGCGCGGGGCACCGCAATCTCATCGTTGCGGGGCGCGATTCGATCGATCTGCGGAACCGGGCGGCTGTGGATGCGTTTTTTGAAGCGCAGCGGCCGGAATACGTTTTTCTGGCGGCCGCAAAAGTCGGCGGCATCCTGGCCAACGATACGTATCCCGCGGATTTTCTGTACGAGAACCTGACAATCCAGGGGAACGTGATCGACTCGGCGTTCCGGCATGGCGTCACCAAGCTTCTGTTTCTGGGATCGTCCTGCATTTATCCGCGTCTGGCGCCGCAGCCGATTCGCGAGGAATACCTGCTGACCGGTCCACTGGAGCCCACGAACGAGTGGTATGCGATCGCCAAGATCACCGGCATCAAAATGTGCCAGGCCTACCGGAAACAGCACGGGTTCAACGCCATCAGCCTGATGCCGACGAATCTCTACGGGCCCGGCGATAATTTCGATCTCCAAAGCTCCCATGTTTTGCCGGCGTTGCTCCGCAAGTTCCAGGACGCCGCCGAACGGCGCGCGCCGGAGGTGGTGGTCTGGGGCAGCGGCTCGCCGCGCCGCGAGTTTTTGCATGTAGACGATCTCGCCGACGCGTGCCTTTATCTGATGAACCAGTACAATGAGCCGGAGCCGATCAACGTGGGTACGGGCGAGGATCTGACGATTCGTGAACTGGCGGAGACGATTCAGCGCCTAACCGGATACGCCGGCAAGCTGACGTGGGATTTCTCCAAGCCGGATGGCACGCCCCGGAAACTGCTGGATGTCTCGCGCCTGACCGCGCTGGGATGGAAAGCGCGCATTCCGCTCGAACAGGGACTTCGCGACACGCTCCGCTGGTATCTCGAAAGCCGCGCGGCAGTAGCCAGTTAGCCATGGAGACTCAGAACCAGGAATTGGCGAACCGCCGCTTCTGGCATTCACCCTATTTCTGGATCCTGAGCGTTTTCGCGATTTCGCGGGCGGCATACTACGCCGCCGGTGTGCGCTTCGATATCACGCCGCTGGATAAATTCTTCCAGATCGCCGATCCGTTGCTGCTGCGAACCCGGCTGTTCGAAACGCTGTTCTATCTGCACACCCAGCCGCCGGGTTTCAACCTGATGATCGGGGTAGTGCTGAAGCTCTTCCCCTCGTCTTATGCGGCGGCGTTCTGGGCCATCTATCTGGGCTGCGGAGTGAGCCTGTGCTTTACGCTATTCCGGCTGATGCGGCTTCTCGGCGTCCGATCCACCGTCGCCGCAACGCTCACCGCGATCTTTTTGGCCAGCCCGGGCGTAGTGCTCTTCGAAAACTTCCTGCTCTACGAGTACCCGATGATGGCGCTCCTCTGCGCGTCCGCGGTGCTGCTCGAATGGCTAATGCGGCAGCCTGGGCGCTGGTCCGCAGCGGTCTTCTTCGGCACGCTTGCGGCGCTCATGTATCTCCGGGCGTTGTTCCATCCGGCCTGGTTCGTTCTGATCGCCGCAGCTGTTCTCTGGCTGGTCCGGACCAATCGCCGCCAGGTGTTTGCGGTCGCGGCGGTGGCATTCTGTCTCGTGATTGCCCTTTGCGTGAAGAACGCGGTGATCGTCGGAGCGTTCACCAGCAGCACGTGGCTGGGATTCAACGCGGAAACAATCACCACCCATCAATTGACCGATGAAGAACACGAGCGGCTGATCGCGGAAGGCTTTATGTCTCCCGTGGGCCGGCGTTCCACGTACGATCCGCTCGCGAGTTTCAGCGACGTGCTTCCGCCGTCAGTCCCCACCGGTATTCCAGTGCTCGATCAGACAGCCGATTCCACGGGACGAATCAATTACAACAATATTGGCTATCTGAAACTGCATCCGATCTATATTCACGATGCCGAGGCGATTATCCGGCACTACCCGATCGCGTATGTGCGTTCGGTCGTGCGCGCCTGCTTTGCGTATTTTCTGCCGACCGGGGACTTTCCGTTTTTCCTCCAGAACGGTCCGCATGTGGAAGCGTTCGACCGGATCTTTAGCACGGTTTTTTTCGGTCAATGGCGGCGAGCGTCGAATCGCAAAGACCTTCGCCGGGTCGATTCCGCGGGCGGGACCTGGACGCTCCCGCTCTACACCGGAACGTATCTGTTAATTGGTCTACCCCTGTTGTTTGGCTGGGGCGTCTGGAGAGTCTGGCGCGCGGTGCGGGCAGGCGACGGGCGTAACCCGCGGATGATTCTGCTCGCGTATGTTCTGTTCCAGATTCTGTTCATGACGGCGGTGGTGAATCTGCTCTCGTGTTTTGAGAACAATCGATACCGCCTTCCCATCGATCCGTTCTTCGTAGCCCTGCTGGGAATGGCGATCGAACGCATTGTCAGCAGATTCAGCGCTTCCCGGTCGCGGTCCAGGCAAACATCGCCGGCATACGCGCAGGGAGCGCGCTTTTAAGGCATCGCCGAGGCAGGGTTTCGCGAATTTCATGGCCCAGTCTCCGGCTCCGAACACTATCGAATGAGCGCCATCTCACTGAACCGGGGGCGAGGCCAGGGAAACACCCAAAACAATCTGACGCCTTGCGCCCCAGCCATCCGCGCGAAAGTGATTCTTCAGACGCCATTGCGATAATAAAGCGAGACCTTTTTTTCACTATGTGCGGGATCGCAGGATACGTCTCAGCTGGCGCGCCAGCCGGGCAGGATATCGTCCGACAAATGTGCGCTCAGATCCGTCATCGCGGTCCGGATGACGAGGGCGTGTACGTGGATGGACAATGCGCCATCGGCATGCGCCGGCTGAGCATCATCGATCTTGCGGGCGGGCACCAGCCGATTTCCAATGAAGACGGCTCCGTCTGGGTCGTTTTCAATGGCGAGATCTACGACTATCAGGATCTGCGCCGCGAGCTCATCGCGAAGGGTCATCGCTTTGCGACGAACAGCGATACGGAAACCCTGGTTCATCTTTACGAAGAAAAGGGAATCGAAGGGATTTCGAAACTCCGTGGCATGTTCGCCTACGCCATCTGGGACGGCCGCCGCCGAAAGCTAATGCTCGCGCGCGACCGCTTCGGGAAAAAGCCGCTCTACTATACGCAGATCGGGGAAGGCTTTTACTTCGGCAGCGAGCTGAAATGCCTGCGGGCAGCGGGCGTTCCCATGTCCACGGATCCCGAGGCCATTCGGATCTATCTGCAGTTCGGCTATATCCCGGAACCGTGGAGCGCGTTTGCGGGCATTCAGAAGCTGCCGCCCGGGCATTGGCTCACGCTGGATTCGGAAGGAAGAATCGAGACCGGGCGCTATTGGGAAGCGCCGCCGCCGTTCGAAGGCGAGACCTCGCAATCCGAGGAAGAAATCTGCGGGGAGATCCGGCGCGTTTTCGACGAATCGGTACGGCTGCGCATGATCGCGGACGTGCCGCTCGGCGCGTTTCTCAGCGGCGGTATCGATTCCAGCCTGGTGGTGGCGTCGATGGCAATGCAATCGCGCCTGCCTGTCCGCACGTTCGCGATGGGCTTCGAGGAGCAGGAATTCAACGAATTGCCGTACGCGCGAATGGTGGCGCAGAAGTACGGAACGGAGCACCACGAGCAGGTCGTGCGGCCGGACGCGGTCGATCTGGTGCCAAAGCTCATCCATTTTTTCGACGAACCGTTCGCGGACGCTTCGGCGGTCCCGACGTATCTGGTTTCGAAGTTCGCGTCCGAAAGCGTGAAGGTCGTTCTGAGCGGCGATGGCGGCGATGAATTCTTCGGCGGCTATCCTTCGTTCTTCGAAGCCGACGCCGGGCGGCGCTATGACGCTATCCCGCAGTGGGCGCGATCGATTCTTTCCGGCATTGCCGGCGCGCTGCCCTATTCGGCGCGCGGGAAAAACCGGCTGCACTCCATCAGCCGTCCCAACCCGCTCGAGCGCTACTTTGAATCGATCTCTTTCAGCGCCTATTCCCTTCGGCGGCGAACGCTGAATCCCGAATGGATGCTCCCGGCGAGCGCCAATGGCCTCCGCGCGGTTTTCGGCGACGCCATCCTACCGGATCGATATGACGCGGTTTCGCAGGCGATGCATTTCGAAGCGACGGCCAAGCTCACCGCTGACATCCTTGTCAAAGTGGATCGAATGTCGATGGCCAATTCGATCGAAGTGCGCTGTCCGCTGCTCGATCACGTTCTGGCGGAAACCGCGAACCGGATCCCCAACCGGATGAAGCTGAGGAACGGGAAGGGGAAGCTCATCCTGCTGAAAGCGCTGGGCGACCGGCTGCCGCCGGAATTGCTCACGCGGCCGAAAGCGGGCTTCGGCATTCCGTTCGCGAAATGGTTCCGCGGTCCCTTACGCCCCATGCTGTGGGACAGCCTGACATCGAAGAGGTTCCTCGATCGCGGCTTTACCTCATCCGGGCGCATGACCGAAGTCCTGCGGGAACACGACAGCGGCCGGCGCGACAATTCGTTTTTCCTGTGGCTCCTGCTGATTCTTGAGTTATGGTTTCAGGATCATGAGGCGCGCCTGAATGCGCCTTGCGACTCGATGGCCGCCCCAACCCTGTGACACCCACAACCACCACGTCTTCGGAGCCGAAGACTCACCGCACCCAGCGTTACCTCAGGAATGTCCTCTGGACATGGATGGGCGTGGCGACCGGCATTGTCTCCGCCATCCTCCTGCAACCGTACACGATCCGGAAGCTGGGCGTGGGGGACGTCGGCATCTGGATGCTCGTACTCTCCGTGGTGGAGTATTACTGGCTCATCGATCTGGGGTTTCGTTCCGCAACCATCAAAATGTCGGCTCAATTTCGCGCCTCGAACGAGCCGGAACTGCTGAATGAGCTGGTGAGTACGTCCTGGTTGTATACAACGCTCGCAGCCAGCGCCGTCATGATCCTGACCTTTTTCGTGGCGCCGTATGCGGACCGGTTCTGGCCCATTCACCAGCCGGTATTTCCACAGCTCATCCGGATCGCCGGCATCAGTTTTGCGCTCGGCATGATCTTCAATATTTTTGGGGCGTGCGTCGAAGGCCTGCAGCGATTCGATCTTCTGGGCCGCATCTGGATTGCGACCACAACGATCCGCAGTACGGGAGTCTTCCTCGTGCTGTATACCGGCCACGGCCTGCTGGCTATGGGATTCGTGATGCTGGGCGCACAGCTTCTCAGCTACGCGCTGACGTATCTGGTTTTCCGCCACGTCGCGCCAGATGTGAAGGTTTCCTGGCGCCGCGCCACCTTCCCCATGCTGCGCCGTATTTCATCCTATGGAATCCACAGCTTTACGACTATTATTTCGGGCCGGCTCCTGAATCAGGGCCTGCCGACGATCATCGCCCATCTGATGTCCAAAGAAGCGGTGACCTATTACATGACGCCGCTGCGCATCATGGATTATGCGATGGATGGCGTCGGGCGCGTGGGCCAGGTCACGACTCCCAATGCGGCGGAATTGACCGCGAAGGGCCGTCAAAGCGATCTGGCACAGCTGGGCGTTTACGCCAATCGTTATTGCCTTTGCCTGTTTTTGCCCATTGTCTCGGTGCTCCTGGTTTACGGTTATCAGATCTACAGCCTCTGGGTGAATCCGGGTTTCGCGGCTGCGAGCGCGTACCTGCTGCCGATTATGGTAATCAGCCATGCGGCGGTTTCCGGCCAGTTCAATTCCGTCTCGATCCTGTTTGGAATGGGCCGCCATAAAATCTGGTCCCGCACTCTGCTGGCGGAAGGGCTGGTCACCGCGTGCGGTTTGTGGTTCGTGCTGCCGCGCTTTGGTCTCTACGGAGGGGCGCTTCTGGCGGGCTCCGCGATGATCCTCAATCGTTCGATCATGGCCTGCATTCTGGTGAGCCATGAACTGAAAATCAGCGCCGCCCGATATGCGTCGAGAATTTACCTCCCTCCGCTTTCGATTTCAGCCGGCGTCACTTTGTTTCTATACGGGCTCAGGAAGAGCTGGCTTCCCGGACACAGTTGGGGTCAAATCGCGCTGGCCTCCGGGCTGATGATGATCCCCTATTGTCTGCTGGTCATTCAATACTGCCTCGCCGAGCATCACCGCGATTTGCTCAAGAGTCAGGCGCTACGGCTGCTCCGCATCCATCGTTCCGGCGCCTGACCCAGCCGGGCGGGATCGCGCACGCCGATTGCCTCAAAAAATCGCGTCAGGCGCGTACCGGAACCTCGTGCTAGCATGGGGTTCTCTTGTCAGTCCGGGTCGCAACCGACATTCCTGATTTAGGCCGCGCCGCCAATAGTGGAACGATCGTTCAGGACTTCCCTCAGGCGCGGTTTCCCTCCAATTGGGGGCGGAGATGGCGGCTCCTGCGCGCAGCCCTGAGGTCTGACCATCTGGTTATCCACTTTGTGCTGGCGGACGTTTTATTTTTCACGATCTTACTTTTTATTATTCCTTTCCACCGTTGCCGCATAACAACCCTGGATTTTTTTGTTGGAGACCTGGAAGAGCGAAAAGGCTTTCTCGGTAACGTAGTGGGATGGTGCCTTCGCCGGGTGGAACGATTCCTGGTGTACTTCAGGGACAGTTCGGTCTTCGAACGGGCATTCGGGATTCCGCGCTCCCGATTTCACTACATTGATTTCAAGATCAACTCGATTGAGCTTATCCGGCAAGCCTCCGTTACCGACGAGGGCTACATCTTTTGCGGCGGACGTTCGCGCCGGGATTTCGCCTGCCTGTTCCAGGCAGTGGAGCCGCTGGGTTATCCCGTAAAGGTTGTGACATCGAGCGAGTCCGGATTGCGCGTCAATGGCTCAACGCTTGCCAGCCTGAACATCCCGCGCAATGTGGAAATCTTCACTCATGATTCTTCCCCCGCGTTCTTTGTGCAATGGATGGCTGGGGCGCGCCTGGTCGTCATACCGATCATTCCGGACGTGACGACGCAAGCTGGTATCGCCGTCTATATGCAGGCGATGGGGCTGGGCAAATGCGTGATTGTGTCATCGGGTCTCGGAGTGGGGGACGTACTCGATGGCAATCAGGCGCTGGTGGTGGATGCGGGCGACGCCGAAAAGCTGCGAGAGGCCATCAGGATGGCGTGGAACGATCCGGAACTGCGCAGGAGTTATGGCGAGGCCGCCCGTTCCTGGGCGCTGCCGCTCGGAGGCGAGGACGAACTTCGCCACCGTATTCTCGATGCCCTTCCGTGAGGGCGCGACCATCCGCGGGTCTCTCCCACTCCAGTCACGTTCGCTGAACCCCGCCGCATGGGTGAATCATCCGAGACAAATCACCCAGGACACCTGAACGCCATCTGGGAAAATGTTTCTGATGGGAGCCGCGCTGAGGAAGTTTTGTGTCCGGTTCTGCATTGGTTTTACCGCGATCCTCCTGTTCGTTCAGTTCAGTCCGTTCGTGCCATGGCTGCTGAACCGCCTCATGGGACAGGACTGGGGTAATCCCGACGGCGACATCCTCATCGTTCTGACCGCCGATGAGCCGCCGGACGATGCCATGGGCGCGATGACGTATCCCCGCGGGCTTTATGGTGTCCGGGCCTGGCGCGAGGGGCACTATCGCGCCGTGGTGGTTTGCGGCAGCGAGGCGGGGGCAGTGGGCCAGTTCCTGAATGCCTATGGCGTTCCGCGGGAAAAGATTTTTCTCGAGGATCACGCCGCCAGCACCCGTGAATGCGCGGTGCAGACAAAGCAAATGATCGCGTTGTGGCCGGGCAGACGCGTTCTGGTGACCGGGGATACTCATATTTTCCGGGCGAAGCGAGCGTTTCAGGCGGCGGGAGTTCCGGTGGAATCGCGGCCTTTTCCGGATCTGCTGAAATACTGGAACGGGCAGGAGCTGCGGATTCCGGAATCCGTGCGCCTGTTCGCCGAAATCGGAAAAATCGGCTACTACCGGGCGCGCGGCTGGATGAAGTTCTGAGTTGCTACTGGGCGGTTTCGGAGAAAAGCATAACCTTCAGGGTTTGGAAGATGATGTAGAGATCCAGCCAGATCGTCAGGTTCTTGATGTAGTAGAGATCGTATTCCAGCTTCATGATCGCGTCTTCCAGCGTGTCGCCGTACTTATAGTTGATCTGAGCCCAACCCGTGATGCCGGGTTTGACGCAGTGGCGATAGTTGTAATACGGAATATGCTCGTTGAGCGACTTCACGAACTCCGGGCGCTCCGGCCGGGGACCCACCAGCGCCATCTCATTGCGGAGAACGTTGAAGAGCTGCGGAAACTCATCGATGCGAAAACGGCGAATCCATTTACCGGGGCCGGTGATGCGCGGGTCATCTTTCTTTGCCCAGACAGGACCGGTTCGCGCTTCGGCGTCCACATACATCGAGCGGAATTTGTAGACCGTGAACACGCTGCCATTGAGCCCAACCCTGTGTTGACGGTGAAAAATCGGCCCGGGAGACGTCAGCTTCACGAGGATTGCGGTGATCAGCATGACCGGCGAGAACAAAATCAGCAGGAGAATGGAAATCGGCACCGAATACAGGGAATGCCAGAACAGGCTGTCCTTTCGAGGGCCGAGGTCGGAAGAGTAGACGAGCCGCGAGGGACGCATTTCGCGAGTCGAGACGCGTCCGAAGGCCGCTTCGAAGGTCACCGCCGCCTCCTCGAAGTGGATACCGGAAAAGCGCAGGTGCAGCATTTCGGCCATGGGTAGTTCGCGCCTGCGCTCGGTCATTCCCACCACAATCATGTCGGGCCGGACGCTGGCGGCGATCGCGGAGAGATCCCGGACCGGCCCGATCACGGCGCCGCCGGGGAGATCTTTCTGCTCCGCATGATCGTCGATATAACCCATTACGGTCATTCCGATTTCCGGATGCGACACCACATGGGCGGCGATCTCGCGGCTGACCGCGGAAGTGCCAAGGAACAAAATCCGCTGCATCCCCATGTAGCGGAGAATCACGCGGCTGAAGAGCAGCCGCCAGGATGGGATGATGACGATCGCCAGAATGCTGCCGAAGATCATCGTCCACCGTGGAAGGCTCCACTCCGGATGCCGGGCGTACGCGATCAGCGCCTGCAGCAGAAACGAGAGGCCTACCAGCAGACACACCTGCTGCAGAAGCAGGACGGTGGATTTCACGCGCACGTTCGAATAAAGATTCTGAAAGTACAATCCCAGCATCAAACAGCCCACCACGATGGAAATCTGGAGGATGCCGCCCTCATCCAGAAGATAGATGGGTAAATCGATGTAAGGATTGAGGAAATGAATCACCAGCCATTGGCCGGCGATATAGCAGAGGAAAAGGAGAATCGCCTCCGATATCGCGAGTCCGAGGATGCTTGCCGGTATGAAAGCCCTGAAGAGCTGGCGCATACGTTACCGATCGGACTTCCAGTAGGTGTTCATGGCCAAAATGAGCCTAAGATGTTCATTATAGTGGCCGTCTTCTGTTCGGAGCGATTCGGCCACTACAATAGTCTCTTTTAACGGGAGGAACCTTCATCGTGCGAATTCACAACATCGTTTTGGCCGCTGTTGCCGCGACGGCTGTTCTGGCCGTTGCGCAGCAGCGCCCGCCGGTTCCGCAGCAACTGACTTTCGTGCCGGATCGCTCGGATGGGATCTACGGAGTGGGCGAAACCGTCGGCTGGACCGTTCTTCCGGGGCCTGTCGAGCCAACATACCGCTACAAGTGGACGATCCGCCGCAACAACGCGGTTGTTTTGAAGGAGGGCAACCTGGATCTTTCTTCCGGGCACGACCGGATCGAGATCAAAGGCGAAGAGCCGGAGATGATCTACGTCGCAATTGAGCCGACGGCGAAGCTGGTTCCAGACGCCGTAGCGGCAACAGACGCTCCGCCGCCTCCTCCTGCGACTGGTCCGGGACGCGGCAATCCGAATGGCTACACGGGCGGCAACACGGGCAGGAACAATGGACTGTACGCCGTGGGCGCGGCCGTCGCGCCGCTGAAGATCGGCCTCGCGACGCCGCGTCCGGCCGATTTCGACGCATTCTGGGACGGCAAGCTGGCGGAACAAGCGAAGATTCCCGTCAATCCCGTGCTGACTTCCGTTGCGACGGAAACGCCTGGCGTCGAGATGAGCACTTATGTGCTGGACGCGCTGGGGTCGCACGCGCAGGGCTATATCGCGAAACCCGCGCGTGAAGGCAAATTCCCCGCCCTGCTTCTGCTCCAGTACGCCGGCGTCTACGCGCTCAATGCGAAGGGCGTGGCGGCGCGGGCGGCCGAAGGATGGCTTGTGATGGACGAAGATTCGCACGATAAGCTCCCCTCCGAGCCCCGCGGAGACATTCCTGGGAATTACGCACAGGTTGGCAATACGAGCCGCGAAACGTCCTACTTCCTGAACATGTATCTGCGGGATTCGCGCGCGCTCGACTATCTGATGACGCGTCCCGACTGGGATGGAAAGACGCTTGTTCTGATGGGCACGAGTATGGGAGGGCAGCAAAGCATCGCGCTCGCGGGTCTGCGGCCGGAGAAGATTACAGCGGTGCTCGTGTGCGTGCCCGCGGGAGCGGACTCGAACGGCGATCTGCATGGCCGCAAGGCGGGATATCCGAACTGGCCCTCGAATAATTCCGAGGTGATGGAAGCGTCGCGGTACTTCGACACGATCAACTTCGCCTCGCGCATCAAAGCGCCGGTACTTGCGGCCTTTGGTTTCATCGACACGACCTCACCGCCAGCGGGCGTGTGGACGGAGCTGAATCAGATCGCCGTTCCGAAAGAGCCGCTGCCGATGATTGAATCCGAACATAACAATCTGACGCCCCAGAAAGAACTGAACTGGGATGCGCGCTCGAAGGAAGTGCTCAATCTCCTGTTGCATGGCGCAGAGTACAGACCGAGCGAACTGAGGTAGATCGGGATGAAGAATGCCGCTGTTACCGGCGCAACACGAGGAGTCGGCAGAGGCGTGGCCGTCAGCCTGGCGGCGGCAGGCCATCGCGTATTCGCCACCGGACGGACCATCGCCGCGGCAACCGTGCCCGAGGGCGTGATTCGTATCCCCTGCGACCATACGGATCCCGAGCAGAACGACGAATTTTTCCGCCAGATCCGCGAGCAGGCGGAATCGCTCGACGTGCTGGTGAACTGCGCGTGGGGCGGCTACGAGCAGATGGTGGAAGACGGCAAATTCACCTGGGGACTCCCGTTCTGGGAACAGCCGCCGCATCGCTGGCACGGGATGATGGATGCCGGGGTGGGCGCGGCGTTTGAGTGCTCGGCGCGCGCCGCCCGCATGATGGTGGCGCAGCGCTCCGGCCTGATTGTCAACATCAGCTTCTGGCCGGCGAAGAAATATCTCGGGAATGCGATCTACGGAATCTCGAAAGCCGCCACGGACAAGATGACTTCGGACATGGCGCACGAACTGCGGCAGTACAACGTGGCGGTGATCTCGCTTTATCCCGGCCTTGTAAGAACGGAGGCCGTTCTCGAAGCGGCCCACGCCGGGTGGCTCGATCTCTCGAACAGCGAAAGTCCGGAATACATCGGGCGCGTCATCGCCGCGCTGGCGAACGATCCGAACACGATTTCAAGAAGCGGGCAGGCGCTGGTGGCCGCCGCTGTGGGCGCGGAATACAGTCTGACCGATATCGATGGCCATGTACCCCGTCCGCTCACTCTCGAAGAAGTCTGAACCGGCTCGGCGAAGTGAAATCTTCGCCGCCACGCTCGGGCTATTCTGGATCTTCTATGAGTTCGAGAGCCAGCAAAGCGGCCCGCAAGGCGGCTCGCGAAGCCGCGCCCGTCCCGGCCCCGGAGCCATTGCGAATCTCCGGTTGGATTTCGCTCGCCGCGGTCGCGGTCACTCCTCTGGCGCTGCTCACAGGCGTATTTATCAGCCACGACGTGATTCCCAAGCTCGCGATGCTGGCCGTCGCCGCCGCACTGCTGTTGATCCTGTATCCACAATGGAGCCCGGCTCTCACCGCGCTTCGGGAACGGCCTGAGGGAAAAGTTTTCCTGATTCTGGCAGCGGCGCAAATCGTGTCGCTGATCGTCTCGACCACGCTCTCCAGCCAGCCTGCGCTCAGTATCGGCGGAACTGTGTGGCGGCGATTCGGCCTGGTTGGCCAGACCTGCGCTCTGGTGGTAGCGATCGCTGTCACCAGCCTTGCGGCTTCGCGCCCCGCCTGGCTGACAACGTTTCTGCGCAGCGTCACCGTCTGCGGCGGTCTGGCGTCGGTCTACGGAATTCTGCAGTACTTTAAGGTCGATCCCTTTCTCGACCCGCGGCTTTATTCCATCGATTACTTCGGGGGCATTTCGCGGCCTCCGGCCGCGATGGGCCACGCGCTCTATTTCTCCGCCTATCTCGTACCGGTGGTTTTCCTGGCAGCGGCGTCCGCTTTCACGGATCCGAAGGTCATCTGGCGGCGCGTTCATGCGGCTGTCGTTGTCCTCGCAGCAACCGCCATTCTGTTCTCGGCAACGCGCAGTGCGGCGCTAGCCGTGATTGCCGGAGCGCTCCTTTTTTCCTGGAGCGCTCTTCGCGGGCGAGGGCGGCTCTCCATCCGATATGCCGCCATACCCGTGGTTGTAGTGCTTGCCGTGGCGGGCTTCATCCTCTCGCCCGCGGGCGCGAACCTGCGGCACAGAATCGAACAGTTCCCGTCGGACGCCGGCGGCCCGCGTCTGGGGATGTGGAAAGAATGCCCGGCGCTCATCGCGCAGCATCCGATCTTCGGCGAGGGTCCGGACGTATTCGCAGGCGAGTTCCGAGAAGCGCAATCCGCGGAGCTCTCGCGCCGGTTCCCCGATTTCTATAACGAGACCCCTCACAACGCGCTGCTCGACGCCGCCTGCGCCCAGGGCATTCCGGGAGCGATCATCCTCATCGGGCTGTTCGCCATTGCGTGGCGCGCGGGATGGAGAGCGGACTTTCGACAGAATCCCATTCGCATTGGTGTGAACGCGGCGCTGGTGGGAATACTGGTCAGCTCGATGTTCGCTTCATTGACGCTGGTGACGTCCCTCTATCTCTGGGCGGTCGCGGGGTTCTGCGTTGCGCTGAATCCTGCCGGCGCGCGAGTAGCGGCAATCCAGGAATGGCGCGTCCCCCGATTCGCCCTGGCGATTCCAGCGCTCGCCCTGCTGATTCCGGCGCTCCTCCTGACACGGCAGGACGCGTTGTGGGCCGATCTGGAGCATGCTGTCGAAGCCAACGATTTCGCGGCGGCACGGGAGGCGTATTCGTCCGCTACCACGGCGGCTTTCGGACTACCGGGCTATGAATTGTGGGCATCGCGCGAATGGGCCACGCTCGGCCGCGCAATTGCGAATTCACCGGATGCGTCCACGGCATGGAAACTCGCGGCAGATTCGGCTGCGCGCGCCGAGAGCCACGGCGAGGAGCGGTTCAGCGCCGCTTACCAGGCGTCCGTCCTTCAGATCGCGCTGGGGAATCTCACGGGCGCGGAAGCGCAGGCGCGCGAAGCGATTCGTCTGGCTCCGAACTGGTACAAGGGGCATCTGCTTCGCAGCCAGCTTCTGGGATACATGGGGAAAAATCAGGAGTCCGCGCAGGAAGCGGATCTCAGCGCCCGTCTGGGCTGGCACAAGCAGTAACCTGCCCTGCCGTTATTTCTGGCATAATTCGGGCGTGAGACTACCTCTTTTTTTCCTCGCGGCTGCGTTTGGCCCCGGGCTGTGGGCGCAGTCATCACTGGCGCCGGGCAACGCGCTCGACATTCAGGGCAGAGGCGCTGAGGCGCGAGCGTTCTTCCAGAAAGCGATCGATTCCGCGCCATCTGCCGCCGCAAAGGCAGAGGCCGAGCGCGCCATGGCGATGTCCTGGGCGTTTGAATCCAACTGCGCGAAGGCGGTTGAATACGAGCAGAAGGTGATTGATTACTGGACGACGCAGGAAGCCGCGCAGCCCGGCAATGCGTTTTATCAGGAAGGCGAAATGGCGAACGAGGGCGCCCGTGTCTGCATCGATTCCGGAGATCTCGATGCGGCGGCGAAGTGGTACCGGAAGGGCCACGATCTCGGGCTGCGCGAACCCGGTATTTCCGAAGATCGCAAAGCGCTCTGGGAATACCGGCTGGAGCATGCGGAAGCCCGGATCGCGGCGCGCCGAGGCAATCGCGCGGAGGCAGAAAAGCATGTTGCCGCCGCCAAGGCCGCGCTGGAGAAGATGACAACGTCACGAGCGCAGCAGAAGGGCTTTTTGCCTTATCTCACGGGTTACGTGGCTCTCTATCTCGGCGATTACGATGACGCTCTGACCGATCTTCTGCAGGCACAGAAGGATCCATTCACCGAATGCCTGCTCGGTCAGACTTACGAAAAGCTCGGCCAGCGCGAGAAAGCGATGGAGCAATACCGGCTCGCCGCCGCCGCGAACGGACATAATCCGCCCGCGGCGTATGGGATTCCGTTTGCGAAAAAGAAACTCGGGGGCCGCTGAGTCGGAATAGTGGCAATTCCGAAACTCCGCGCCGATCGGAAGGCTGGCCGTCTACTTCGTGGTGAAGACGAGGCTCACCATGGGCACAACGTCATTCAGCCACTTCGAGTACTTCACGCCGGGGGGAGGCGTCAGCACATCGGTGGGGAATTGCGTCGTAAAGTCGCGAACTTCAAACCGCAGAGATACGCCGGAGGAAACCCGCAGCTTGATTCCGGCGGCGCCGGTCAGCATCGGTTTCACCTGGTTTGTTTTCGTGAAGTAGCCATACTGGCTCAGCGGCTGCGTGGCCGATTCCGTCCCATTGCCCATGAACGCTTTGAGTCCGCCGCCGATGGAGGCGAACGCCTGCACGGGCGTTTCTGCCCCGGCGGTGGTATGGAAGACCACGTCATAGTGCAACGCATGCGCGGCGCCGGTGAAATCCGCTGTCTGTCCGCCGGAGGTCAGCCGCAGATTGCTCTGCATGTATTCGTAGCGGATTTCGCCCGAGATATGACGATAGAGATTCTCGCCAAGGAACGCGCCGGCCGCGATGCCCGGAGCGAATCCCGCTGTCGCCGTTGAGGGTCCGCCAGTCACCTTCACGTTATTCAGAAAGCTGTAGCCACCGGTCACGCCCATTTCCCACTTCTGAGCCATTGCTGCGGCCGGCGCGAGCGCCAGGAGCGCCGCTACGATTGTGATTTTCATAGTGTCCTCGTTCCTTCGTCTCTTCGGCGCGTTCTTCCTGATTTCTACTTAACGATTTTCTACTTAACAACCCGGACATTCAGGGTCGTGCTGGCGCCACCCTGGCTGATCGTGAGCGGCATCGACATCCCCGTGAGGACTGATTGCGGAACGCTCGCATTGATCTGATAAACGCCAACTTCACCGGGCGCGAGACCGGCGTAACTCACCGGAAGATCCATGCCGGCAATCGTGAGGGAGGGAGCCTGCGAGACACGCGAGAGCGGATCGGATGGGGCCGCGGCGCCCGCTGGAATCGCGGGGAAAGTCTGGCCCATTCCGGTGAGATAGATGGTAATCGAATCCTTCGGATGAATCGGATTGGTGGGCGTTACAAGCTGGCCGTTGATGTTGCGCACCACGAGGCCAAGGGTTTCCGATCCGGAATTCGCCACAAAAATGCTGGGCGCGGTGGGCTCCACGGTGAGCGGAAAGTCATTGCTCACTCCATTCGGAGTGTGAATCGTCAGCGTTGTATTTCCCGTGGCGTCGAACGGAAGCTGCGCGTTGATTTGTCCGGCGGAAACATACAGCAGGGGAATCGCCGAACCATTGACTCCGATGCACGAATTGCCTAAGCCGGTCGTCAGCGGCACCTGGCTGGCGGCGAAATTCGCGTCGCTCATATTCTGCCCGTAAATACTGATCAGACCGCCCGGCGCAACCGCCGCGCTTCCGTCCGCCGCGCTGGTGATGGCATCGATCCGGGGCACGGACGTCGCCGGATAGCTGGTGGCGAGAAGGGTGATTCCGGAGGTGCTGAGCATAGCGACAGTGCCCGCATTCGGCAGCAGGGCAACCGAGCGCGAAAAGCTCGTGGGCGCGTTCGTATTATTCGCGCCGGAGCCATATGTTCCGTATGTATTCGCGATCAGATTGGGGGAAGAAATATCGACAGGCATCAGAGGCGCTTCGGCGGTCAGGATAGACGCTGGGGCGGCGGCGCCCGGCTGCAGCGACGCCACGTTCAGCATCGTCCCCGCCGAGGACCCCGGCGCCATGGCCGCCATGTACCCGCCACGGCCCACGAAGAAAAATCCGGAGCTCGAAAGTCCCGCCGGGGAAAGGTCGCCTGAAGGAACCAGCGACGCATTCAACACCGAATTGCCGGCGACATACTGTCCATAATCCGAAGCGGCGAAGGCGCCCGAGAGCGACGTCAGATCGTGGCGCGACACCACAAAGCTGTTGGACACGGCTGAGTAGAGCATCACGTTGCCGTCGGGGGAAGCCATCAGAATGTTGCCGCCGCTGGGCGATGCGGTCAGAACGCCGGAAGGGCTGGGAATCTTGTTTTCCCACACGCCGAGCGAAGGAAGAGCCGCCGCCGATCCGGCGGTCAGATCGACGCTGTCGATCATGCCATTGTGCGGAACGACGCTCTCATTACGGGCGAAAGCCAGGATCGCGGCGTTCGAGACCGCGATGGACCGCGCGAAATGCCCGCCCGGCAGCAGAACCGGCTTCGCTTGCTGCAGCGTATCCAGATCGTAAACGTAGATGTATTCGGAATCGTCAGGCCCCACCAGCAGATAT
>CAZWTH010000205.1:0-5725 GCA_964636715.1 uncultured Solibacteraceae bacterium
CGACTACTTCTCCTGCCTTCAGATCCAGTTCAACCGCCTTCACCCGCCACGGCTCCCGTACTCCCAGTATTTGCCCGTAAAGATCTCGATCCTGCACTCACCCATTATCTGGATCACCCACTAAATTCCCGGATGGGCCTAAAAATATACTGGAAATCCGCGCGATTGCGGCCGACATGGTGATGTGCGTTGTCCTGACTGCCAGTCTGACCATTTCGCGATCAGAAATCTGAACGGTCTCGAGATTCTTTTCTTCTGGCTGACGGGAAAACGCAAGTATTTGTGCGTACGATGCGGGCGGACTCTGCGCGCACCGGATCGCCGCAGCAACCCCAGGGAAGCGCCCTCCGCCGGCGCCAGGCGGGCCTCGCCTTAGTGTGACTAATGCGTCATCGCATAAGTCACGTAGTTCAGCCCAATCCGCATCCCTAACTGCGTGAACGGCACCGGATACTGCACTGTATCCGCGTGCTCCCACGAATCCCCCAGATCCATGTTGTGGCAGATCACCACCATCAGCCGCCCATGATCGTCATAGATCCCGCGCCAGTGCGGCGTCACGCCACCCTTCTCGGAGGTCGATCCCGAATATACGTACTGCAGCCCCGGTACCTGGAACTTATTGTCCAGATCGAAAAGCGTATGGAAGATCTGATCGTCATTCGGAATATCGACCACCTGCCTGTCCGGGAACACCTTCGACATCACCGACATGAATCCCGCCCACTCCTGCGTCCCATGGAAGTCGTCGCACATGAAAAATCCGCCCCGCAGCAGATACTCGCGGAATTTCGCGATCTGCGGATCGGTCAGGTCCCAATACCCCACTTCGACCGCGTACAGCCACGGATAATTGAACACGTCGTCGTCATCCAGATCGATCGGCTGCTCCACCGATCGCGCCTTGATCCGCGTCAGCCGCCCGATCTCCTGCGAGAGATGCCGGTCCGAATCCGGATAGTCGATGGTCCAGTTCGCCATCCCTTCCTTCCAGTTCGGATTGCCGCGAAAACTGAAATTCGGCCGCGCCGGATACATCAGTCGCGCGAAAGTCCATTCGCTTTTTTCCAGATAGTCAGGCGGCAGCGGATCGTCCGGATGCTCAATCCCGGGATATTGCCGGAAGGGAAGCTGGAAAGCCCACGCCGAGCCGAGCAGCAACGCCAGCGCGCCGGCCGCAAATAACGTCCATCGCAGCGCCGTCCGTCTCATTTCTGCTTCGGAGCCTGAGCCCTCGCCTCGTCGATCCGCGCGCTCAAAATTCGTTCGAACGTGCCCGTGCTGAATCCACTGATCCGGCTGAACTCCTTGCCATTGCCATCGATCACCACAATCGTGGGCAGCGACGCCGTATTCAGCAGTCCCGCGAGACCCGCCTCCAGATAGACGGGCTGCTTCCATTTTTGTGCCGCCAGGAACGGCGCTACCAGGGAATGGTCGTCATCGGCGTCGAGTGAGAGGAAAACCACGTCCGCCGCGCCGGCGTATTTTGCCTTCACGCGCTCAATCAGCGGATGCTGCGCGATGCACGGCATACACCACGTCGCCCAGAAATCCATCACCAGCGTCTTGCCCTTCAGCTTCGAAAGATCGAGCGTCTTCGCATCCGCCGAATTATTCCCGCCGCCGGGCAACGTGAATCCGTGGATATCCGTCTCGCCGTAGTTCGGGTCCATCGCCTTATAGCGCGCGGCGCGATCCTGCAGCGCCTTCGTGTCGCGATCCCACGCCTGCAGAAACACCTCGCCCAAACCTTCCCCGGACCCGTGCAGCTTGGCATACAATTCACCCGCTTTCTGGCGAGCGAATTGGCGCCTGCTCCACGCCGCGCGCGTGTCCTCGATCGTCGCGGCGCGGGCGTAAAACTCCACCGCCTCCGCATCCTTACCCAGCTGTGCGGACCACTTTCCGATTTCCGAAGCATTCTCCGAGTTGGGATCGAGCCCCCACGCCTCAACCGCGCGCGTCAGGGCCGCCATCGCATTTCCCAGATTTCCGGTAGCCCGCGCCTTCAGCACCAACTGCCGCGCCATCGCGCGGTCCGCCAGATCCGCCCACTGCGCCTTCGTCGTATGGCCTTCCGGCGCCCGCGCCCGCATGTCGCGAATCGCCGCGTCATACCGCGCCAGCCACGCCATCGCCTTCTTCGCCGATTCCGTATCGTCTGAAGCCAGCAACGCCCGTATCACGTGGTCCAGAACTTCCAGCTCGTTCTCCGGATGCCCCATCAACTGCTTCTCGCCGTAGGTGACGATTCGCGCCGTATCGTTGCTCTCCACGGCCGTCTTGTAAAGCGAGGCTTCGATCTCCGCCCGCCGCGGCGCGTTCGGATATTTCTTCAGATGCTCTTCGAGAGCCCGCGTCAGGTCGGCGGCGCTGCCGCCCGCCTCCTGTACAGCCTGATTGAGTTCGTTCTGCTCCGCCGCCGGATTCGCCGGATACAGATTGAGCGTCCCCGCCGTCTGAGCAGCCAGAATCAGGGGCGCCAGCAGCAGCGGCGCCATGGGGCGGACAAACTTCATTTCTGTGTAGCCGTGGCGGCGGGCGCTGGCGATTGCGCCCGGACGTCTTTGGCGAACAGGGCGGCGCGCTGGCGCGCAATATTCATGTAGCTTGCGTTTTTCACCACCCGGTCGAGCAGCGGAAGAAACTGCTCCGGCGCCACCAGCCGCTTCTGATCCTGCGTCGCCTGGATCTGCAGCAGCGCATTCTGCACGCCCAGTTTGTCGTACTTCACGGTCCGCTCCAGCTCGATGTAGTCCCGCTCGGATTCCGCAATCTTCTCGAACCAATCGAGCAGCGCCTGCGCATTCAGATCGGCCGAGTAGTTAAACTCCACGCGATGCTTCTCGGTTCCGGCAGGGTCTTCGTACCGGAACGTCTTCTTTCCCATAAAAGCGACTTTGATATTCGCCTCGATCGGGTCCGCGAACTGATTGAGCTTGTCCGCCAGCGAAAACATCGTATCTGCGTCCGCCTGCGTCAGATGGATCGAGATCGGATTGTTATCGTCCGGAGCTTCTTTGTAGACCACGCTTCCGTCTTTTTCGACGGAGATTTCCACGTACGGCGGAGTACTGCCCGGAAAGCTCTTGGTGAACACCAGCTTCGGCGCGGCCTGCGCCAGAACAGGCGCCAGCATCGCCGCGAACACCGCAATCGATCTCATCATGCCCGCGCTCCCATTCGTACTTCAGCGGACGCGGCCACGAACGCGTGCGTTGCATGGCAGATCGCGATCGCCAGCGCGTCGCTCGCGTCTTCGGACGCCACCGGAGCCGCCAGCCGGAGCAGGGAAGCCACCATTTGCTGGACCTGAAATTTTTCGGCGCGGCCATACCCCACCACGCATTTCTTCACTTCGAGGGGAGAATATTCGGCAATCCGCAGGGAAGCTTCCATCGCTACCAGCATCGCGACGCCGCGTACGTGGGAAAGTTTGAGGGCGCTCTTGGCGTTCACTGCGAAGAAGACTTCTTCGATGGCCGCGCAGTCCGGCCGGTGTTCCGCCATCAGACGCCGCAGCTCGCCCGCAATATGGAAAAGCCGGTGCTCCAGAGGATCGCGCGCGGAAGACGTAATGCAGCCCGCCGAAATCAGATGGTGCGCGCGTCCGTCGCTTTCGATAACGCCGTAGCCGGTTCGTTCAGTGCCGCAGTCGATTCCGAAAACCCGCATCCTGAAAACCTCCGGCGTTCCCCAAAAGCCCGCGCCGCGCGCGCCCCCGCGAATACTACGCTTCGACGGCCTCTTCGCTCGAGTCGAAGTTCGAATACACGTTCTGTACGTCGTCGTGTTCTTCCAGCGTTTCGAGCAGCCGGACCATTCCCGCCGCGTTCTTGCCTTCCAGTTCCGTCAGGTTCTTCGGCACCATCGCGACTTCTGCGGCCACGGTCTCAATTCCGGCGGCCTGAAGCGCGGCGAGCACCGCGTCATGGCTGTTCGGGTCCGAAAGGATCTCCCAGGAATCGCCGCTGTCCTTCAGATCGTCCGCTCCGGCTTCGAGCACCAGGTTCATCAGCGTGTCTTCGGAGGCTTTTTCTTTCTCGATGACAATCTGGCTCTTACGCTCGAACATCCACGCGACGCTGCCCTGTTCGCCGAGGTTGCCGCCCTGTTTCGAAAATGCGTGCCGGATCTCGCTCACCGTACGGTTGCGGTTGTCCGTGGCCACCATGACCAGCACCGCCGCGCCGCCCGGGCCATAGCCTTCAAACATCACTTCGTCGATCTGGCCGCCTTCGAGCTCGCCCGTGCCGCGCATGATCGCCTTCTTGATGTTGTCGGAAGGCATGGAGACAGCTTTGGCCGCCGTGATGGCCGTGCGCAGGCGCGGATTGCCGTCGGGATCGCCGCCGCTGCGCGCCGCAATCGTGATTTCCTTAATGAGCCGCGTGAAAACTTTCCCGCGCTTGGCGTCCGTAGCAGCCTTTTTGTGCTTGATGGTTGCCCATTTAGAGTGGCCTGACATGTTGAGAGAGCTCCGATGCGCGTGCGCCGGGACACACTTCCGTCTCCGAGCCGCAACCGCGTAGAAACTACAGGATAGCAGACAATGGAGAATCGCCTCCATGCCCCTCCGCTCCCTCATTTCCGAGCAGCAGATCCAGGCCCGTATCGCGGAAATGGGCGCCCGCATCGACGCCGATTACCCCGATGGCGATCTCTATTTAATCGGAATCCTGAAAGGGGCGTGTTTCTTCCTGGCGGACCTCGCCCGCGCCATCCGCCGCGAAGCGTTCATCGATTTCATGGGGATTTCGAGCTACGGGATGAACACCCGCTCGTCGGGAGAGGTGAAAATCACGCGGGACCTCGATATTTCGCTCGAAGGCCGCCATGTGCTGATTGTGGAGGACATTATCGATAGCGGCGTGACGCTGCATTATTTAATGTCGGTGCTCCAGACCCGCAAACCGAAATCGGTGCGGGTGGCCGCATTGCTCGATAAGCCCGAACGCCGCATTCGACCGGTGGAAGTGGCCTATGTGGGCTTCCAGATCCCGGACGAGTTTGTGGTGGGTTATGGCCTCGACTACGCCGAGCGCTATCGAACGCTGCGCGACGTCTGCGTCCTTGAACCGCCCTACTGATCATCTTTACTGGCCCGGCGGTTTTCCGTAGTACTCCAGCATCGCCGTAGAAATTTCCGCACTGGTCGGCCATTGGCCACGCCTCTGCCCGGCATGTGTCTCATAATCACCAAGCCGCGCCGGATCGGGCTGCACCACGCGGCCCTGCTCCAGAAAAAGCAGTCCTGCCTTCTCAGTCGGCATCTGAATAACAAACTCCTCCGCCTCATCCAAAGCGGTGCGTAATCGCTGTGTCACGTCCTTCGGATCAAGCGGCTCAGTACTGGCGATCTCACGCCACTCCACCGCCGGATAGTTCGAATTGCGGCGAATCTCGGCAATCAATCCCTCCGGCGTGAACCCGGGAGATTTCTCGACCGCGGCCCATACCACTGCTCCTACAGGCAGAATTGTTTCGTGCACAGTCACAAGGTCGATCAGATCGCGAAGTTCGCGCCGGCCGGCGGCGGCCATGGCCTTGTTCATCGCAAGATCGACAGGATGGAGAACGTATCCGAAAAGCTCATCCCGTAGGGTGGGAAAAAACCGGCAATCGCTGTCCACCACCCATTCGAGGCGCGTTACATCACCACCGTTCGAAACGCTGGCTGTGTAGATCATGGGCAGTTGCCTCTGCCATTCCACTCGAAATC
>CAZWTH010000206.1:0-10719 GCA_964636715.1 uncultured Solibacteraceae bacterium
AACTCTCGAAGCAGGAGCTCATCCAGGGTCCGATGCAGGTGAATGCGCGAATCAATCAGGATGAGAATATATCGAAAGATCTGACGCTGTGGAACGCGCAGGGATCTCAGGCGTTGCGGGGACAGACCCTGGTGCTGCCGATAGGCGACACATTCCTCTACGTTTCGCCGATCTATCTGCAGGCCACCGAAGCGCGCATGCCACAGCTTAAGAAAGTCGTGCTTACGCTGGGCAATCACCTGATCTATGCCGACACCTACGAGGAAGCTTTGTCGCAGATCAATGGTCTCTCGGCCGGAACGCCGGCGCCGGCGCCTTCCGTGGTAGCGGAGGCGGGCGCAAAAGCGGCGTCAGGCGCTATTGCGGCGCTGAAAGTTACTGACCCACGCCTCGAAAGCGTTCGCAAACATATGGAGCGCTATCGCGAACTGGCGGGCCAGGGCAAGCTCGCCGAAGCCGGCAAAGAGTTGGACGCCATACAAAACGAGGTTTCCGGTAAATAACCTCGGGAACTTCGAACCCTGCAGTAGCCTGACTTGGCCCGGTTCTTGCATCGGATAGGGCGTGCGGCTGCTTGCTACCTTCGCGCTGACCGGTCTGTTGCTGACCAGTATGGGACAGGCGGCGACAAAACCCGCGAAGAGCACCCAAACCAACACCCAGCCCAAGCCGCGAACAAAGCGGCATCGCCTGATGAAATTCGTGGCGACCGCGGAATCGGTGTCCGGCGTAACAGCCAAGGGCACCGTCACACATGAGGGAATCGTGGCGGCTGACCCGGACGTGCTGCCCCTCGGGTCGCTGATTCGCGTGACCGGGGCCGGTACTTACTCGGGAATCTACACCGTTACAGACACGGGCCCCAAGGTACAGGGGCGGCACATCGACATTTACATGGACGATGTTCATGAAGCGAAGGTGTTTGGGAAGCAGACGGTATATGTGCGGATTATTCTGCGTGGAAATAACGAGAAAGACCACAAGGAAATTACGCCCGCGGAACCGATGTTACCGGAACGCGAGGCAGCCACGGGCGCTTCGCAATAGCGTCAGGCTTCCTGGGAAAAGTGGAAAACGTCCGGCGCGGCGAGGCGCCGGTAATCCGAAATGCTCAGGATGATGGAATCCGTGAGAGAGCCCGCGTTGAAGGCAATCCTGTCGTTTTCGAAGACTGAGGGATCCACGAAAAGCGGAAACGGCAGTATGGGCGCGCCGAACGGCGGGACGCAGCCGGGAACGAGTCCAGTGAGTTCGAGCAACTCCTCAGGAGAGGCAAAACGCGTCTTTTTCGCGTTGAAATGAGATTTAATGGCGGCGGAATCGAGTTTCCGGGCGGCGCTCAGCACGAAAAGACGGAAATCCGAATCCACTTTAATCACAAGTGCTTTACCGCCAACACGAATGTCTTCGCCGCGCGCGCGGGCGGACTCCTCGGAAGTGCGGGTGGGCTCGTGATGGACCTCACGGAAAGAAACGGATTCGCGGGTCAGCCAGGCGCGGATAGCTTCCAAAATGGTCATAGGACTTTTGTGGTAATATAAGAGCATAGCCTTACTCCGCAGATGGCTTCGCGGCAGGGCCAGTTCTCACCAAAGGAATGATCCCTCAAAAATATGGCCAGTTATAACCAGGGCGCTCAGGTCGAACATCAGACGTTCGGGTTGGGCACCGTGATCTCGCACACCGAAGAACGCATTGTTATCAAGTTCGACGACCATGGCGAGAAGAAGTTCGTCACTTCGATGGTGCTGACGAACCTCAAGAAAAGCGACCGTCAACCCCCGGCTGAGAAGCGTGCCCGCGCACGCAAGGCAAAAGCGGCCCCTGAAGCGGTAGCCGAAGGCGCCGAAAAAGGTGAAGCCGCGGCCGAGAAGCCGAAGAAGCGCACCACGAAGGCGAAAGCCTGAGTGCTCGTATCCGCCAGTATTCGTAATCCAGAGGACGCCCCGATTTGAACGCCAGACAGCGACGGCTTTTTGAAGAAGCGCAGAAGAAAAATCCCAATCTGAAAATGCCCGTGGAAGCCAGTGCTCCGGCGGGCGAGCTGACGGAAGAGGATTTGGCACTGCTGAAGCAGGGGGTGGGCGATAAGTCCGGCCGTCCTCATGCCACGCCGGCCGTCGGCGGGGAGAACTCCGAAGAGGGCACCCAGGAACCTCAGACCGGAGCAATCATGACCTATTTCGGGGAAAAGGGATTTGGGTTTCTCCGCCCGGATTCGGGTGGGAAAGACATCTTTTTCCACGTTTCCCGGCTTCAGGATGGCGATGCGACGGAGCTCGTGCCCGGGAAGCGCATTGCTTATGAACTGGGTATGGACCGCAATGGGAAAATAGCGGCCAGCAGCCTCCGGTTCCTCACCGAAGAACCGCCGCCGGCGGCTCCGGAAGCATAGCGAATTTCGACTCAGTTCGGCGCGGGACGGTCGATATGATCGACCACCACAAACTCCACCGGCCCGCGGATGGATTCCAGTTTGAGTCCAAGCTGTTCCTGGATAGCGGTGTAGATGGAGGGCAGATCGTCCTGGCCCGCAATCTCCGAAGCCTTAATATCGAAATCGAAGCCTCCGGTCAGGCCGGTTCGATCCACAATCGAGCGTCCGGCGAACTGCAGCAGGGTTTTGGCGAGTTGCTCCATGCCCTGGCCGCGTCCGCGGATTTCACCGCCGATCTGCAGTTCGCAGGGAAGCTCATCATCGCAGTCTTTTGTGACATGGCGCAACTGGGGACCGAGGCGTCCGTCTTTACGAGCCAGCACCAGCGCATACATAGGAGCTTCGCGCGTCTCCGTGTGCGCAACAAGTTTGAAGCGATCCGCCAGCATCGCCCGCAGCATGGCTGATACCTGGCTGTGCGGGGCCTGTTCCGGCAGCGTCGCGACCACGTCGAAGCGCTCAACGGCCAGCCAGTCAGGCGCGCCCACCAACCGGTAATCCTCAAACATCAGCCCGTAGGCCTGGCGAACCAGATTTCTCGCCGGAACGTTGGTGGCGCGAAAGGTGCGGCCGTCCGTTCGCTGGGATTGGCGTCTGTCGCCGGAAACGTTGGGTTTCACGGAAACCGTATCAAACTCCGGTCCAGTTGCCGGCCAAGCCATACTGGCGAGCAGGATGAGCCCGGGGAGACATCGCCTCATGTTTACTCGTACGCGGCGAGTTGGGCCCTGTTAGCTGAAAAGGGCTCTGTTCCTTTCTGGCGTACCCCTCGTTCCGGCCGCTAACGTAGAATAAGTCCGTATGCGTTATTTTTTGGCTGTTCTGGCGCTGGCTATTGGTGTCACTTTGCTCGCCCAGAAGGCCCCTGCCCCCGCCGGCCCGGATACCAGCCTGCCTGAGACGAAGTTCACGACCGGCATTACGGACGTCAACGTTCTCTTCACCGTCGCCGATAAAAAAGGCCGGTTCGTCACCGACCTGACGGTCAATGACTTTGACGTTACCGAGAACAAGAAGCCGCAGTTCATCCAGCAGTTTACGGCGGAAAGCGATCTGCCGCTGCGGCTGGCGCTGCTGATCGATACCAGCAACAGCATCCGGTCCGAGTTCCGGTTCGAACAGCAGGCGGCGATCCGGTTCATGAACGACGTGATGCGCCCCAAACAGGACCGTATGTTGCTGCTCAGCTTCGATTCGTCGCCCCAGCTCCAGTCAGACCTCACAAGCGACATGACAAAGCTTGAGCAGGGCATCAACTCGATGCGGCCCGGCGGCGGAACGGCCCTCTACGATGGAATCTATTTCGCGGCGAAAGAAAAACTGATGCTGGACCAGCCTCGCGAGAAATTCCGCCGCGCCATGATCATCATCAGCGACGGCGAGGATACGCAGAGCCGCTATACGCGCGATCAGGCGCTCGAAGCCACTCAGGTGGCCGATACCGTGATCTACGCGATTTCCACGAACATCACGCGCGCCGAGAGCGATGGCGACAAGGTGCTCAAGTATCTCACTGAGGAAACCGGCGGGCAGGCGTTCTTCCCGTTCAAAGTGGAAGATCTGGACCAGTCGTTCGAGAACATTGCGAACGAACTGCGGCACCAGTACAACATCTACTACCATCCGGAGCCGCTGAAGACGGACGGGCTCTATCATCCGATTCAGGTGAAGGTGAAGACGCGGAAGGATCTAATCGTGCGCGCGCGCAAGGGCTATTACGCGCCCAAAATGTAGGTAAGTTCAGTCCTCCACAAGTTCCGGCTTTTTAAAATGACCGAAACGAAGAGCCAGGGTCGGAAGCACGAGCAGATTCAGCGCCGTCGACGTCAGAAGGCCGCCCAGAATGACCACGGCCATCGGCCCTTCGATTTCCCGGCCGGGTTCGCCACTCCCGAGTGCGAGCGGCAATAGCCCCAGCGCGGTCACAATCGCGGTCATCAGGATGGGGATGAGCCGTTCGGAAGCTCCCTGGATCGCCACCTCGCGGTTCCAGACCAGACCTTCATGAGTGATGAGATGCTCGAAGTGCGAAATCATCATCATGGAATTGCGCATCGTAATTCCGAACAACGTCACAAACCCGACCATGGAGCCGACCGTCAGCAACCCGCCCGTGGCGAAGACCGCAAGGACGCCGCCCACCAGAGCGAACGGCAGATTTGCGAGAACAAGCATCATCTGGCTGAAGCTGCGGAAGACAATCGCGAGCAGAAGCAGTATGCCCGCCGCCGCCACCAGCGAATACAGCAGGATCTGATGCTGAGCCTGCGAACGGGCCTCGGTCGCCCCGGTGAAAACAGCGTAAGTGCCCTCGGGAAACTTCACTTTCGAGTTGACGGCTGCACGGGCTTCTTCCACAAATGACGTCAGGTCGCGCCCTCTCACGTCGCAGGTCACGGTTTGTAGCCGGCGCGTACCTTCGTGCGCGATCAGCGCACGCCCGGAATCTTCGTAGACCCAGGCAAGCTGATCGAGCCGGACCCGCTGTCCGGCGCTGCTGGTCAGCATCAGGCTACCCACTGCCGAGGGATCGCGCCGCATGTTCTCATCCAGAATCACCGCTACGTCAAAGACCCGGTTTCCCTCATAGGTCTGCGCGACGGTGGTTCCCTGATATGCGGTACCCACGGCATCCATCACCTCGACTGGCCGGAAGCCAAACTGCGCCAGCCGTTCCGGCCGCAGCTGGATCGTCAATTCGGGTCCTGCGGGCGGAGATTCCTGCTGAACCGAATCGGAACCTTTCACGCTGCGCAGGACGGCCGCAACTTCTTTGGCCTTCTGATCCAGAACATCGAGATCGGAGCCCTGGATTTTGACCACCACCTCGGCGGTCACTCCGGAAATCGTTTCCTCGATGCGCTCGGCGAGGAACCGCCGCACCGCGAAATAGACGCCAGGGAATTTGTTGAGCTCGGCGCGAATCTTCGACTCGGCGTCTTCGGCGGCATCGCCTTCGAGCGGCTTCAGCTCGACGTGCATTTCTTCGTAGTTGACTCCCCACGTATCGTCGGCGGCCTCGGCGCGCCCCACCTGCTGCATGACGTTATCGACGAAGGGCATCCTGCGCAGCTCGGCGCCAAGGGCGTCGCCGATACGAACCGTTTCGTGCACGGACGTGCCCGGTACGGCGGAAAAGTGAATAATGAAATGCCCTTCCTTCAGATCCGGCAGGAACTCGCCGCCAAAGAAAGGAAGCGCGCAAAGAGCCGCCACGCAGACTACCGACGCCGCGATGATCACACTACCCGTGTGCTCCGTCAGTTGGCGCATCAGCGAGGAATAGGTAGTCTTCAGCCACCGGATCAGGCGCGGTTCCTCGCGAGAGACCGTTTTCGTCAGGAGCAGCGCCGACATCGCCGGAGTCAGAGTGAGCGCCACCACGAGCGACGCCATGATAGCCAGAATGTAGGCGACGGCGAGGGGCGCGAACAAACGGCCCTGCACGCCGCCCATACTGCGCACAGGGATAAAGACCATTGCCACGATAAACGTCGCGTAAACCACGGCGCCCCGCACTTCCAGCGAGGCGTCCAGCACGACGCGAAACGCTGATTTCGGATGACCCAGCGCCGCATTCTCGCGCAACCGGCGATAAATATTTTCCACGTCGATAATCGCGTCATCCACCACTTCGCCGATCGCAATGGCCAGCCCGCCAAGCGTCAGAGTATTCAGGGAGATCCCCATATAGCCAAGCGCCGCGACAGCGATCAGCAGGGACAGCGGTATCGCTGTGAGCGAAATCAGAGCTGTACGAATGTTGTAGAGAAAAATGAACAGGACAATCGCGACCAGCGCCGCCCCCAGCATCAGCGATTGATTGATATTGTGAACCGAAGTCTGGATGAAGTTGGCCGGGCGGAACAGATGATCGTTGAGCGCGATGCCTTCGGCCTGCACCGCGGGACGCATCTCCGCAATCGCCTGATCGAGCGCCGCGGTGACTTCAATTGTATTGGCTCCATACTGGCTGGAGACCATGATCATGACGCCGGTCTTGCCATTGATCGCGGCTGCGCCGATCGCGGGGGCCGCGCCATCCGCCACGTGCGCGACATCGCCGAGCCGCACGGTTATGCCGTTATGCTCCGAGACCACGGTCTGCGCAAGCTGCTCCGCCGTGTTCGCCTGCCCCGCCGTCCGCAGCGTGATCCGTTGCGCATCGTTCTCCACAAACCCGGCGCCGCGCACGCCCGTCGACTCGCGGGCCGCGTTCAGAACGTCCGTCAACGTGAGATCGTACGCCGCGAGCTTTTCCGGCAACACCTGAATCTGAAGCTGGCGTTCGTCGCCGCCGAAGATGACGGCCTTGGCGACGCCCGGCACGCCCAGCAGGCGCGGCCGCAACACCCAGTCCGCGAATGTGCGGACTTCCATCAGCGATTTGGTATCGGACGTCAGCCCAATGGCGAGCACCATGCTCGCGGCGGATGTGAGCGGCGCCATCACCGGCGCCTTGACGCCCTGCGGCAGTTCTCCATTGATTTCGGTGAGCCGTTCGCCAACCATCTGGCGCGCGCGATACACATCCGTGTCTTCCACAAACACGGCGGTGACCACGGACAGCCCCTGGATCGACTGGGACCGCAGAGATTCGAGTCCGGCCGTTCCGTTCAGGCTGTTTTCGATCGGCTGCGTCACCAGCGCTTCTACCTGCTCCGGCGACAAGCCGGGGGCCTCCGTTTGCACCACCACCTGCGGCGGAGCGAATTCCGGATAGACATCGTACTTGGCGGTCAAAGCCGCATAGATGCCGTAGCCGGTCAGCACGCACGCCAGGGCGATAATCACGCCCCGAAAGCGGATAGAGAACTGGATCAGCCGCCGGATCACTTAGTCGTTATCCTCGACCTGGATCTGGGATTTGAACTCCTCGGAGAGCAGGGTTTGCACGCCGGTCGTGACTACCTTGTCGCCGGCTTTGAGCGAACGCGTGAACCATCCTGAGCCGGCTGGCTCTTCCAGATCGACCGCACGGCGGGCAAAAGAATCGTCGCCGGTCTGCACGTAAGCCCAGGACCGGCCCTGATGCCAGACGACGGCGTCGCGAGGCACAATGACGCCGGCGCGGCGCGAGCCGGGGCTATCCAGATACGCCGTGACCGACTGTCCGGGGCGCAGCGCGGCCTGTGCATCGCGAATACGAAAGACGAACGTTTGCCCCTGGAGCTTCGGGTCAACTTCCGGCGCGAGGCCGACTCGCTCGCCCTGATATGGCGTCTTCTCATGACCGATCACCAACAGAGTGGCGTGCGGCTCTCCGGTGACGCTGAATCCCGCCGGAACCGTGACGCGGGCCAGAATCGAGTCGAAACGCGCGACGCGCAGCACCTGCTGGCCGATATCCACGGATTCGCCGGGATGAGCTGTCACCTCCGTTACGACGCCGCCTTTCGTCAAACGCAGCGGGAAGGCGGCGTTGCCTCCCGCGAGCGCCGCGTTGAGCGCGGCAATGCTGCCGGTCGCGCCCTTCAGATGCGCCTGTTCCGCCGCGAGATGATTCTGCGCATCTTCCACCGCGCGGTCGGACGCATTCTTATCATCGGCATTCAGCCGGCGTACGCGGTTCAGTTCGGCCGTCGCCGTGGCGATGTTGGCGCGAGCCGATTCCGCATCGGCCTGGGCAGTGGCGAGTCGATCGGTCAGCGACGCCCGGTCGGTGGGGGCGATCTGCGGCTCCACCGTGCCGAGCGAGGCTCCGTCGGCAAGCGATTCCCCTATGTCAGGCCATTTTGCCGCCTGGATCAAACCGGAGATCGGAGCCCTCACAACGAAAGCCAGCGCCGGGTCCTCCGCAAGAAAACCGTATGCTGTCACGGTCGCCCGCTTCGAGGTGTCTGCGACGGCGGCTGTGCGGATCCCCATCCGTTTTTGTGTGTCGTCGTCGAACTTGACGACCGTGTCGCCGTTTGCCGAAACCACCATCGATGCGTTCTTAATCGCGTCCTCGCCCTTCATGTCCGCTTCAATTGCGGACTTGTGGCCGAGGTATGACCACATCACGCCCCCTGCGATCAGAAGACAGAGGATGACGCCGATTATCGGGACGGAGAGACGTTTCATTTTTTGGACTCCGGATCTGGAAGCGGGGGGCCGGGCTCGAGCGGCTGCTGAACGGCGTCATCGAGAGCGCCCAACGCCTCCTGCAAACGGCGCTGCGCTTCAAACGATGCCCGCGCGGCGGCCACGGTTTCGATGTGAGCGCTCGCAAGCGCGAGGCCGTCCTGTTCGCCGGCCGCCACCGCGCGCTGCACCGCGGCTTCACGATTCTGCTGAAGCGATGCGAGGCGGTCTCGCGCGGATTTCAGATCCTGCTGCGCCGCGGTATACCGCGCGAGCGCGCTCGACATGTCGCTGATCGCCCTGGCCTGCAGAGCGTTGAATTCGGCTTCCGCCTCCGTTCGCCGCGCTTCCGCCTCCGCGATGGGACCCTGGTTTCGGTTCAGCAGGGGAATATCGAAACCCGGCCCGAATGTGATCTTGTGGTGGCCTTCATCGAATGCATACCCGGGAGTGATCTGAATGTCGGGGATCTGTTTGGCGATTTCCAGCCGAAGCGCGGCATCCGCCGCGGCGTATCTGAGCAGAGAGGCCCGGATATCCGCGCGGCGCATCAGTCCGGCTTTCGTGATCTCGCCGGGGACGGGCGATGCCGGCGCTTCCGGCAGCGTGGTGTCGAGATCCGGCAGCGAAACAAGACCGGCGGCTCCCGCGAGCGCGGTGCGCAGCGTTGCGGCGGCGTTGCGCACGGTACCCTGCTCCAGGTCCACCTGAAGGGCGGCCGCGCGCGCCGTATCCACTTCGGTACGCGCCACCGCTCCCGCGTCCAGACGTTTTTCCAGAAGTTTCACAGCGGCGCTCTGCGCAGCCACCTGGTCATCGAGAATCGTTTCGAGCCGCGCGTTCATGGCGAATTCGAGCCATGCGGATCGAACGCGGCTCAGAGTCTTCCATGCGGCGCCATAGAGATCCACCTGGGCGGCCTCCGCCATCTTTCGAGCCTCGAGAACACGCAACCCGCGCTTATTTCGGGTTTCAATCGTGAAGGCCGGGAAGAAGTCGAAGACGAGTGATGATTCCGGCGAGTTGGTCCAGCCGCCCGAGAGCGATATCGATGGGTTCGGCCGCGCGCCCGCGGTAACCATCGCGGCGCGGGCCGTATTCAGTTTCGCGCGCGCCACGTCGAGTTCAGGATCGAAATAAAGCGCAATCGCGTAGAGGTCATTCAGGCTCAGCCTGGCGGGCGGCCAGTTCGGACGGTTTACAAAGGCCTTCAGACCGGGGTCGTCGATGGATCGGGCGCGAAAGCGTTGTTCCGAAGCGGCGGCGTCGATTGGGCGCGCCGCGTAGTGGGCGCAGCCGGACAACGAAGCTGCTGCCCAGACCACTACCAGCCCAATAACTCGCAAATTACACTCGTTCATGCAACGGGCGGAAAGCTTAGGCTAACACCAGCGCCGAGGGGCCATTTTCCCGCGCCTTTCAGGGTATGGCCCGGAGTTGAAAATTCGCTGAAAGCGGGTGGATTAAGCCTGGGGCTTCGGGACAGGCGCGGGCAGATCGCGGGCGGTCACCGGGTCGGAAAATCCGTTGCGATGAGAGCCGTCGCAGAAGGGCTTGTTCTGCGACATGCCGCAGCGGCAGAGGCCGATGACTTTGCGGCCGGCGAGGCCGAAAGCCTGGCCGGAGGGATCCAGAATCTCGAAATCGCCTTCGATGCGGATGGAACCGTTGTTATTGATCGTGATCTTCGTGTCAGGCATGAATTCACGATCCTAGCACTTACTTCTTGTCGGAAACGGCGTCGCCGTACGTGATGGTCGTATCGGCGCCGAACCGCTTATAGTTCTGGTAGCGTACCACCATACGAATGCGCTGCGACATGCCGGGGAAGTGCAGCACGTCATCGGCATGGGTGTAGGTGGGGAACCAGTATTTGCCGTCGATCTGTTCGCGGTAGGTTTCGAAATTCGGGAACTGATGGTCCTTGGACGTGATGCCAACGCCTTTGCCGTACGTCTTCACGATCTGAAAGTCGCGGTCATCCACCCAGATGGTGCCCTGAAAATACCGGTCGCCCTTGACCATCTTCTTCGGCTTGACGGAAAAACTGTAGCAGGGAATTTCGTCCACCTGCTGCTTGCCGAGGTACTGGATATCGTACTTGCTGACGTCGTCGGTGGTGAGGACGAAGGGCTGGACATCGCGAAGATCCTGCTCGTCCTGCGGATCGAGGCTGATGTTCTTGAGCGTAACGGGGGGCGCGTAGATCACTTTTT
>CAZWTH010000207.1:0-14609 GCA_964636715.1 uncultured Solibacteraceae bacterium
GTCGTCGCGGCCAGCGCTTCCGATCCCGCCCCGATGCTCTATCTCGCGCCGTTCTCCGGCTGCGCGATGGGCGAATACTTCCGCGATAACGGCCGCCATGCGCTTTGCGTGTATGACGATCTTTCGAAGCACGCCGCCGCGTACCGCGAAATTTCTCTGCTCCTCCGCCGTCCGCCGGGACGCGAAGCTTACCCCGGTGACGTGTTCTATCTCCACAGCCGTCTGCTGGAGCGCGCCGCGAAACTCAGCGACAAGCTCGGTGGCGGTTCGCTCACCGCTCTGCCGTTCATCGAAACGCAGGCGGGCGACGTCTCGGCCTACATTCCGACCAACGTCATCTCGATCACCGACGGCCAGATCTATCTCGAAGCCGATCTCTTCAACTCGAACATCCGCCCGGCCGTGAACGTCGGCCTCTCCGTGAGCCGCGTCGGCGGCAGCGCGCAGATCAAGGCCATGCGTTCCGTCGCCGGTCCGCTGTGTCTCGATCTCGCACAGTACCGCGAACTCGCCGCGTTCGCGCAGTTCGGCTCCGATCTCGATAAGTCCTCGCAGGCGCAGCTCAATCGCGGTAAGCGCCTCGTCGAAATTCTGAAGCAGCCGCAGTATCAGCCGCTGCCGGTCGAAAAACAGGTCGCCATCATCTTCGCGGCCACCAAGGGTCTGCTCGACGATATCGCCGTCGAAGAATGCCGCAGCTTCGAAACCGAACTCTACAAGTTCATCGAGAACTCAAAGCCTGGAATTTTCGCCGACATTCGGGAGAAGAAGGTTCTCGACGACGGTCTTCAGGCGCAGTTGCGCGACGCTATCGGCGAAGTAAAGAAGCGATTCGTCAAAGGAGCGAAGGCCTCCGCCTAACTTCCTAACTCCATGCCGAGTCTCATCGATTTCCGGCGGCGCATCCGCTCCGTCAAGAACACGCAGCAGATCACCAAGGCCATGAAGATGGTCTCGGCGGCCAAGTTGCGCCGCGCGCAGGATCGCGTGATCGCGGCCCGGCCGTATGCGGCGCAGATGCGCGAAATGCTGGCCAATCTGGTGCAGGCCGCGCAGTCCGATGAGCGCGCGGGCGAAAGCCCCTGGCTTGTGGTTCGCGAGCCGAAACGCATCGATCTGATCTTCATTACCAGCGACAAAGGTCTCGCTGGCGCGTTCAATTCCAATCTGATCAAAGCCTCCCAACGCTTCTTCGAAGAGCACGCGGGGGCCGAAATTTCGATTTCACTCGTCGGCCGCAAAGGCCGTGATTTTTACCGCCGGCGCAACGTAAAAATTCTCGGCGAGCATGTCAACGTTCTGGCGAAACCCGCGCATTCAGACGCCTGCGAAATCGCGCGCGAGGTGATCCGGCGCTATGCGCACGGCGAAACCGACGCCGTTTACGTCATGAACAACGATTTCAAGAGCGTAATGGCGCAGACGCTTTCCGTCACCCAATTGCTTCCGCTCTCGCTCAATGCAGCGGGCCAGGAGACGGCAACGAAAGACTACATCTACGAACAGTCGCCGATCGACATGCTGAATCGCCTGATGCCGCGTTACATCGAAGTCGCGGTCTTCCGCGCCATGCTCGAAACCGCGGCCGCCGAACATGCCGCCCGCATGACGGCGATGGATAAGGCGTCTTCCAACGCCAAGGACGTCATCGAGTCGCTGACGCTCTACATGAACCGCGTGCGTCAGGCGGCTATTACCAAGGAAATTATTGAAGTGGTCAGCGGCGCGGCAGCCGCGAGCTAGCGCACTCTGACAGAGGAAAGAATTTTATGGCAACTACAGCAACAAACGCAGAAGTGGTCGGAACCGTAGTCCAGATCGCCGGCCCCGCCATCGACTGCCAGTTTCCCGAAGGCCAGATTCCCGAAGTCCACTACGCCATCCGCATCACGAGCGAGGGCTTCGACGTTCCCGAACCGATCGACATCATCTGCGAAACCCAGCAGCACATCGGCGAAGGCCGCATCCGCACCGTCGCGATGCAGCCCACCGAAGGTCTCGTCCGCGGCATGAAGGCGATCAGCCTCGGCGGCCCCATCAACGTTCCCGTCGGCCCGCAGACGCTGGGCCGCGTGCTCAACGTGCTTGGCCAGCCCGTGGATAACATGGGCCCGGTCTCCACCGCGAAGACTTACCCCATCCATCGGCCCGCGCCCGCGTTCGAAGATCAATCGACGCGCCTCGAAATGTTCGAGACCGGCATCAAAGTCATCGACCTTCTCGAACCCTACCTCCGCGGCGGAAAGATCGGCCTGTTCGGCGGAGCCGGCGTCGGCAAGACCGTCATCATCATGGAGCTGATCAACAACATCGCCATGAAGCACGGCGGCGTGTCGGTGTTCGCGGGCGTGGGTGAACGCACCCGCGAGGGCAACGACCTCTGGCTCGAAATGCAGGAGGGCGGCGTCATCGATCCGAAGGACTACACCAAGTCCAAAGTGGCGCTGGTCTATGGACAGATGACCGAGCCGCCAGGAGCCCGTCTCCGCGTCGGTCTGACCGGCCTCACCGTTGCGGAATTCTTCCGTGACGAAGAAGGCCAGGACGTGCTGCTGTTCGTCGATAACATTTTCCGCTTCACCCAGGCCGGTTCGGAAGTGTCGGCGCTGCTCGGCCGCATGCCGAGCGCCGTCGGATATCAGCCCAACCTCGCCACCGAAAAGGGCGAACTGCAGGAACGCATCACGTCGACGAAAAAAGGTTCGATTACCTCGGTGCAGGCCATCTACGTGCCCGCCGACGATTACACCGATCCCGCGCCGGCCACCGCGTTCGCGCACCTCGACGCGACAACGAACCTCTCGCGCTCCATCGCAGAGCTCGGCATCTACCCCGCGGTCGATCCGCTGGCCTCAAGCTCGCGCATTCTCGACCCGCGCATCATCGGCGAAGAGCACTACAAGACCGCGCAGGCCGTCAAAGGCGTGCTGCAGCGCTACAAGGATCTCCAGGACATCATCGCGATTCTCGGCGTCGACGAACTGAGCGAAGAAGACAAGCTCGCTGTGTCGCGCGCCCGCAAGATCCAGCGCTTCCTCTCGCAGCCGTTCCACGTGGCCGAGCAGTTCACCGGTTTCCCCGGCAAGTACGTCAAACTGTCCGATTCGATCAAGGGCTTCCAGGAGATCGTCGACGGCAAGCACGACGATCTGCCGGAACAGGCGTTCTACATGGTGGGCACGATAGAAGAATCGATCGAAAAGGCCCGCGGGATGAAGGGCTAAGCAATTTCGATGGCCGACACGATCCTCTTTGAGTTAGTGAGCCCGGAGCGCGTGCTCGTGAGCGAGCAGGTGACCGAGGTGCAGATTCCCGCGCGCGAAGGTTTCATCGGCGTGCTGCCGGGGCATGCGCCGCTGCTCGCGGAACTCATGGCGGGCGGCGTTCTCACGTACATGTCGGCGGGAACCCGGAAGGTGATCGCGCTGTTCGGCGGCTTCGCGGAAATTCTTCCAGATCGCGTCCGCATCCTCGCGGACGCGGCCGAACGCAAGGAAGAAATCGACCTCGCCGCCGCTCAGGCGGAACTCGTCGCCGCCCAGAAGCAGGTCGACAGCATGATGGCCGGCGCCGCCGACCCCGCCGTCGCGCTGGATCAGGCGATGGAAGCCCAGGCAAGGGTCGACGCCGTCACCAAACACTAAAGGGATAGTTGACTGACCGGGCGCTCCCTGCCTGAACGGATTGGGCATCGTGCACCTCAGCGATGGACCATGTGTCGTCGATGAAACGTGCAGACAATCTGGTGATTTCGACCCGTCCCACTGGCCTACTTAAATCGCCACACCAAACCGCCGCTCACCACAAAATTGAACAGCCCATTGTCACTCGGCGTTCCGAACCTCGGGCTGCCCGTGTAGAACCCGCGGGCTTCCCCGCGCAGTATATA
Source organism: uncultured Solibacteraceae bacterium (assembly GCA_964636715.1). Taxonomy (GTDB): domain Bacteria; phylum Acidobacteriota; class Terriglobia; order Bryobacterales; family Bryobacteraceae; genus BOG-234. The sequence continues at coordinate 3,890 of CAZWTH010000207.1, forward strand.
GCTCTTGCCGAACGCGTAATCCACGCCGCCGCCGAAATCGATGGCGTACGTGTGCTTCGTCCCGCCCGCCGCGGGGCCGCCGCCGATAGCCGTGTTGTCGGAGCGGTAAAACGCGTAGCCTGCCCCCGCCACCAGCCATGGCGAAACCGGCTCCTTCTCCGTAAACCGTAGCCGCAGGCCGGGCGTTGCGTAGATGCTGTTGACGGTATGGGTGGCCGTCACCGGCGTTCCGCTGACGCGCCGCAGAGGGCCCACCAGCCCATCCACTTCCCAATAGAGCGACCCGAAGCTGAGTTCCCGAATCTTCTGCGCGTAGCCCAGTTCCACCGCAACCCCGGCATTCAGATTCAAAGTGCCCGCCGCGGCGTTCGGAGCGCCGCTGCTTAATTCGCCGATGGAGACGCCGAATTCCCGGCTGCCCTCATTGGACGTGACGGACTGCGCCGCCGCCGAATACGCTCCGGCTAATGAAAAAATAAGCACAGCGGACCAGATCGATAGTTTCATAAGTGACGAAACTTCTATCCTGGCACAGCAGCTTTGACGTTTTGCGTCGGCCGGTCAGCGTGAATCCATGCGAATGACGTCAGACCGATCTGCCATCTGCGGTGGCCTCGTGATTGGCAGACTTCACTGACAAGCGCCGCCGCTGATGCTGTTGAAATGCCCCCCGTCCGATTCCGCGGGCAGAAAACCTGGCGGATATTGAATAGTGGGCGCTGCCAGCGAATCGGGATTCGGCAGTCCTGTTATGAATGCGTTCAGCCCCGGGGGAGGCGCGGTATTGCCAAGAAAACCTGCATAAACCGCGTCAGCAGGGGTGATGTTGTCGCCCGAACCCGCTGCTAGCGACAGATTGCCATTATAAACGAGGAGTATTGCATTGTTCAGGCTCACCTCATTGGTTTCCTGTTGCGAACCATTCGCAACTGTGATCGTAACCCCTGAGGTGCCGCTTCCGGAGGAAGCCCCCGAAGTTCCAATACGATAGGATGCAGACATGGTGTTGTTCTGAATGCTGATAGTCGGATACGGGGCGCTGGTCACGCTCACAATGAAATCCGTGCTGTAGTTATACAAGCCTTCTTGGAACGAATAGGTATGCACCTTATAGCAGTAGGCCTTTCCCCTACTGCCCGGAATAGAGGGCGTTACATCCACTAGATAATTGAACCCCTTCAATCCCGTTTGCGGATTGGGCGGATCGGGATTAAGTGCCACGACGTTATAATAGCCAGGATTGTAAGTGGTTTCTTTGGGCAACATGGTAAGGGCCGCCGTCGGTGAAATGAACAGCGCGTCCTCCGTAATGCCGCTTCCGTCTTGTCCGTTGTAGCCACCGAAATTCACCTTCATCCCGGGCACGAAGTTCGTGCCGCTGACCAGCAGGTTTTGGCCGTTGCACCCCGTCGTACAGACGAATGGGTCTATTCGTGTCACTGTGGCCCAAGGATAGTAGCTTCCATTCGATGTGGCGATCACTTTGGAATAAATATCGGCCTCGTAGGGTCCGAGGCTCGCTATTTGATATCCCGCTATCTCCACGGCTGCCCCCACCGATCCTTCAATGCCAGCCGTGAGTGTCCACCATGGCGTTGCCGTCGCCGTGGCATCCGCTCGCACGAAAGCGTCGAGTTCCAGATTCGGTGCAAGAGATTCATCGATTGTCAGGATTATCCGTGCGCCTTCATAAAATTTGCCGGTGAATGCAGCATCGATCCCTGCGGGGTCCGCCGCAAAATCGGAGGACTTATCGCTGTAGAACCTCGTCGCACCGTCAGTGTAGGCAAACCCCAGCGTTGCGGCCGACGCTTCCGTGGCGCCCACCTCCAGACTCACTTTTCCGTCTGCTTGGACGCCCAGGAAGAACTCCGCCGATGGTGTGACGAGTAGCGGAATATCACCGACAAAATATAGGACGGCGGGACCGGTGAATTCGCCCAATGGGATCTCCTGCTGAAGTGACGACGCCAGGCCACCTACCGCGGAGACATGAACGGACTGCGCTACCGTAATCGATGATCCGAGCGAGTGCAACGTATGGCCCTCCGCGCTGATAGAAAATGTGAAACCCGCGCACACGTCGAGCGTCCCGTTCAGCGTAAGGCTTGCCGGACCCGTATTGAACGTGGTGTTCAGCATCTCGATCTGTGAAAATGAGGTTCCGGGACACAGCGGACCCATCAGAGCACGCGGAGTCACTGAGATACCCTCCCTCGGCAGAGCCTCAGAATTTACCGTACCGCGCCGCGCAAGCGACGTTAAGGAAACGCCCGGCGCTAAGGCGCGAAAGCGTGCCATGTCCATCGAAGGAACAGTAATTGCGCCAGTGATCGACAAGTCGATTTTTTGGAAGGCATCCGCCAATGACGCGATTTGCGTGACCAGGCTGATCTGGGTGCCCATTCGGGACACAGAGATTACCTTCCTCAGCAGCCCGTTTGGCGCGTGATCTGTCGGCCCGGCGGCAATCACGTCGCCCACCGCTACCGATGCAGCCACTGGGCTCGACGAAGGCACATAAACCGTCATCCCGTCCGAAGAAAGGGTCAGAGATCCCAGCGCCGCATCATCCAGAACTTTCGTCGTGTTGGAATACACTGCCGTGTAAGGTACTCCGACGACCACCGTACTTCCGCCCAATATTGTAATGGTTTGGCGTGAAGGAGCCGCGCCGAAAGTCATCGAGCCAATCCTAACCGATTGTGCTGTCACGCTGTAGGTCCCCGCAGGGAGGGTCAGATCGCCACTGTTAGTGAGAGTTGTACTAAATCCATTGGTGGAGGAAATCAGAATACTCGCCTGTGTACCTTGAGGAAGGGCTGATATCTGTACGCGCATAATGCCGGGTGTCGCCGATTGTTGAATCGGCAAGTAAACTTCGGAAGGCGATGTGATGCCGCCGATCGATATCTCCACCCTGGCGTCGCCGGATTCCAGCGATGGCACTCGAACATTGAGTTGATACAGACCTGCTCCAATCAATCCAGCGTATTGAACCGAGGCGGCCACCCCTCCGATTGTCACGTTCACCGGTCGCGCCAGCGAAACGGGCTCCTGAATCAGCTTGCCGTCTGAAAACGCCGGCGCAGTTGGTCCCAAGCCTGTCGCGTAGAGCACGATCACCTCGTCGGGAATAGCGGGCACGGTTTTCACCGTAGGTCCCAGCAGGGAGTCCGGGCCGATCAATTCATACGTCAGACCGTCCTGCGCAACCGCATATTTCCCATTAAGCTGTGGATAGGCGAAGAGCGCTGGTGACAGCGGAGCCGCCACGACGCTTACCCTGCTCGATTGGCCCGAACCGTTAGTGATCTCAACCGTTGCTGTCGATCCCAGTGTGATATTCGGCGTCAGAACGTTTACCTGGGTCGGGCTTATATAGCTGATGTAGCATGGCAGGCCATTAACAGAAACTTTGACGCCGTCCAGAGATGTCGGCAGCGAATTGTTGACGAAGTCCTGCGCCTGCCATGAGCGCGTTGTCATGGAGAGATTGGTGCCTAGGATCGAAATGAATGTCGCGGGAGCGATGCCGGGCGCGAATGTGGCGGCGTTCACGACGCCGCTGGTCGCCTGGATCGTCGGTCCCACTGAGGTTTGAGCAAGAGCCGGAACTAATAATGTGAAAACGCTGATAGAGCGTAAGAAGGCGAGTGAAATGCAGGACCAACCTCTTTCAGACATTCCATCAATATACCTGATGGAGAGTTTGCTTTTCGGGTGAACACCGCCGCAGCGGGCGTGTCGCGCCGATTAATTTGGCTGCATTCTGAAGAGTAACTCACTTTAGCAGACGTCTCGTATGTTGATGGGGGGATGTGCTTCGCTTGCCGCCCATGCTTCGACAATTTTCCCATTGTGCAAGGCCATGCCCGGTATCGGCAACTGGCTTGTATGGGAGTCCCGTGTTGCGCAACCGCGGGATAATAGTAAAACTTGGGCCGCACCGCACATTCCGTCTGCGCGCTGGATTGTCCGGACACCTGTTCGATCCTCGTCGATATCGACGACGCCGGCCACGCCGCGCGGCTGCGCGGCAACCCGCATCACCCGGTCACGCGCGGATTTCTTTGCGGTAAAGTTGCCCGCTATCTCGAACACGAGTATTCGCCCGATCGCCTGCTCTATCCGCTGCGCCGCACCGGCGCCAAAGGTGAAGGCCGCTTCGCGCGCATCTCCTGGGACGAGGCGCTCGATGAAATCGCCGCGCGTCTCCGCCAGATTTCCGACGAGGCGGGGTCTGAATCGATTCTTCCCTACAGCTACGCCGGCAATATGGCCGTGCTGAATTACGGCGGGATGGATCGCCGCTTCTTCCATCGTCTCGGCGCCTCGCGCCTCGACCGCACCATCTGTTCCACCGCCGGCATGGCGGGTATGAATGAAGCGCTCGGCCACCGTTATGCCGTCGAGCCCGAACAGTTCCGCCACGCGAAGCTCATCATCGCCTGGGGCGCCAACATTCTTGGCACGAATGTCCATCTGTGGCCATTCATCGTGGAAGCTCGCCGGAAGGGCGCGAAGTTCTACACGATCGATCCGCACCAGAACCGTACCGGCCGGTCCGCCGACCGCCACTATGCCATCCAGCCCGGTACAGACGCCGCCCTCGCGCTCGCCATGATGCGCGTGATCGTGGGCGAAGGTCTGGAAGACCACGACTATATCGAGCGTCACACTCTCGGGTTCGCCGAATTGAAGGAGCGCGTGCGCGAGTGGACACCGGACCGCGCCGCGCAACTGACCGGTCTTCCCGCAACGGATATCGTCGATCTCGCCCGCGAATACGCCACCACGCGGCCCGCCGCGATTCGCCTGAATTACGGCGTCCAGCGCTCTGACCGCGGCGCGATGGCGGTGCGGCTCATTTCTCTGCTGCCCGCGCTGACCGGCGCATGGCGCGATGCGGGTGGCGGCGTTCAGCTCTCCACTTCATACGCGTTCCATTTCCATTCGAAAGCCGTCGAGATGCCGGAACTGCAACTGCGTTCCCCCCTCGGCCGCGACGCCCGCATCGTGAACATGACGCAACTCGGCGAAGCGCTCACCACGCTCCGTGACCCACCTGTCCGCGCGCTCATCGTCTATAACTCCAACCCCGCCGCCATCGCCCCGGACCAGAACGCGGTCCGCCGCGGCCTTCGCCGCGAAGATCTGTTCACCGTCGTGGTCGAGCAACTCCAGACCGATACGGCCGATTTCGCCGACATCGTTCTGCCCGCTACCACGTTTCTCGAAAACACCGATCTTCACAAACCATACGGTCATTATTACCTCCAACTCGCGCGGCCCGCGTTGCAGCCGCCGGGCGAAACCCGCTCGAATCAGGACATCTTCCGCGCCCTCGCCGCGCGCATGGGTTTCACCGAGCCCTGCTTCCGCGATTCCGACGACGACATGATCCGCGCCGCGCTTTCGAGCGGCCATCCGTTTCTCGATGGCATCACGCTCGAAGCGCTCGACCGGCGCCACTCCATTCGCCTCAACATCCCCGATCCTTTTCTGCCATTCGCGGAAGGCGGCTTCGGTACTCCTTCAGGCAAATGCGAGTTTCGCGCCGAGACCCTCGATTATCAGCCGCCGGTCGAATCCCGCCACGGCGATACATCGCTCCGCGCCCGTTTCCCGCTGGAGCTGATTTCCCCGAAAGGCGACAACAATGTGAACTCCACGTTTTCCTCACGCCCGGAAAACGCGGATCTGCAGGGCAGCCTCACGCTCCATCCGGCCGACGCCGCCGCGCGCGGGATCGCCCCGAATGACGCAATCCGGGTTTTCAATGACCGCGGTGAATGTGAGCTCACGGCGCGCGTCGAAACCACCGTCGGCGAAGGAGTGGTCTGCGCCCGCTCCACCCGCTGGCTCCGGCTCTCGCCGGATCGCCGGGGCATCAACATGTTGACCTCTCAGCGGGTCACCGATAAAGGGGGCGGGCCCACGTTTTATAGTTGTTTAGTTCAGGTAGAAAAAATCTCATGACGTCAAAATTCCAATTCCGCGGTTTCACCGTATTGTGCGCGCTTGCCCTTCTAGCCTCCGGCTGCAGCAAAAAGGCCAACCAGACCGCGCAGACCGATCAGGGCGAGCCCGCGGTCAACACCCCGCTCGTTTCATCCCTCAAGATGAACGCGCCGAGCGCGAAGGAGCAGTTGACCAAGGGTTTCTACCAGCTCGAAGCGGGCGCATGGCGCTGGACCGCCGGCAACTTCACCATCACGCTCAAGACGCCTCCGGGCGCGGCGCAGAAGGGCGCGACCCTGACGCTCAATCTCGTAGCGTCCGCCTCCGTGCTGCAGCAGGTCCATTCTCAGAGCCTCACCGCCGCCGTCGGCTCCCAAACCCTGAAGACGGAAAAATATCTCGATGCCGGCGCCCATACCTTCACGGCCGATGTTCCGGCCTCGCTGCTGACCGGCGATACCGTCGCCATCGACTTCTCGCTCGATAATTCGCTGCCTCCCAGTCCGGCCGATCGCCGCGAACTGGGCATCATCGCCACCGCCGCTTCGCTCGATTCGAATTGATGCCGGTTTTTCGCGCGGCGCTCCGGCGCGTCCCGGACGCCGTACTCTGGCTGCTGCCGCTCGCATTTCTGTTCTGGCTCTATCGTGAGGCCTTTCACTTCTGGTTCATGGCGGACGATTTCGCCTGGCTCAGCCTGCCTCGCCTCATCGGCATTCGCCACGATCTTCTCCGGGAGCTATTCGCTCCCGCGGCGCAGGGGACTATCCGCCCATGGAGCGAGCGCGGCTACTTCATCCTGCTGGAATCCGTTTTCGGACTGAACCCGCTCCCGTTCCGCATCGCCGCCTTCGCCACTGCGGCCGCTGACGCCCTCCTGATCGCGTGGACCGTCAAAAGATTGACGCGTTCGAGGTTGGCGTCATTCCTCGCTCCGTTCCTGTGGATCGCCAACGCCGCCCTCGTTCGCCCTCTCACCTGGAGCTCCGCCTATAACGAGCTGCTGTGCCCCCTGTTCCTTCTCTCGGCCCTCGCTCTTTTGATTCGCTACATCGAAACCGGCGGGCGAGTCTTCTGGTGGGCTCAACTCGCGGTTTTCATCGCGGGCTTCGGAGCGCTTGAAATCAACATCGTCTATCCCGCAATAGCCGCGGCGTGGGTCATTCTGGTACAGAAGGCCGATCGCCGCCTTCTGCGCGATCTCGCTCCCCTTGCTGCGCTGTCTGCCGCATATTTTGCCCTGCATCGGTGGGTAGCGCCCCTGCCATCCTCGGGACCGTACGCCCTGCACTTCAATTCCGCAACCCTCGTTACTGTGCTGTTCTATAGCCGCGTGGGAATCGTACCCGCCTCCGCCATCCCTCTCGGGCTGAGCCCTTCCCTGGCCCGGCTGGTACTGGTGGTCTCCGTGGCCTTCCTCTTCGTTGCGGCGGTACTCGCATGGCGAAGGCGCCGCGAGTTGTTCTTCGGGGTCGCCTGGTTCGCGGTCACACTTGCTCCCCTGCTGCCGCTTGCCGATCACCGCATGCCTTATTACCTCACCATTCCTTCCGTGGGTGTCGCTCTGTTTGCGGCCGGCGCAGCGGCGGAATTCGCCAGGAGTTCGTCGATGCGGGGAATTCTCGCCGCATCTCTCATCCTCCTCTGGATCGTGCCGATGACCAGCGTGACCGGGAGGGAGACCCACTGGTGGCGCCTCCAATCGGACCAGGTCAGGACTCTGATTCTGGGCGTCCAGGCGGCCCGGCGGACTTATCCAGACAAACCGATCGCTATCGCGGGCGTCAGTTCGGAGCTGTACGATCTTTCTTTCGGAAACTCCGCCTTTGGGGCTCTTGGGATTCAGGATGTCTATCTCACTCCAGACACTGTACTTACCGGTACCGATGACAACCCCGGCCGCCTCGTACTGGAGCCGGACGTCTTCCGTTATGCCGTCACCCACGACCAGGTTGTGGTATACTCTTTCGAAAGTGATCACCTCCGGAACATAACGGAGGGGTACCGGCGGCAGGAATCTGACCGCCACGTCGATCGGTTGCCGAGTCGCGTCGATATCGGTAATCCCCTTTATTTCTGGCTTTTGGGACCGGAATGGTTGCCCGCGGAGTCCGGCGTTCGCTGGATGCCCGCCAAAGCAACCCTCAGGCTGGGTGTCCCCGCCGGGGCCAAACGACTGGTACTGGAGGGCAGGTGTCCGAGTACGCAACTTTCTGCGGCGCCGCGTACTCTAATGGTTCTGATCGATGGAAAAACGGTTTCGAATACGCGAATTTACGATTCAGAACGGATTTTCCGTCGTCTAATCTCAATACCGGCCGATATGTTGGCAGGTAAGAATTCGGTGGAAATCGGGATCCAGGTGGACCCGGTGGATCGTATAGATGGTCAGGACTACGGTTTGGTGTTCGGGACGGTGGAACTGATTCGGTGATGCCAGGTGAAACATTCTGGCGGTTAAACTTCACCGAAACCATGGACAACGGTCGAGGGTTGATATAGGATGTAAGACCCGAGGTTGGGGTGAGGAAGTTTGGCGCCGGGATTGCTTAGCTCACGCGTGTTGGGCATGGGTGCCAGGGCGGAATGTGCTGAAGATTGCAGTTCTTCAGCGCTGATGAGTAATATTTAAGCTTTCGGTACTCATATTTTTTGAAACTTTGATGGCAGATATTCGTCTTTAACACAGACGACACGAAAGAGAGGCCTCGACGGTAAAGCAGTAGGAGAAGGCGAGGATTGGAAATGACCAAGGTTGATTTGGAAAAATTCAGAAAAACACTGGAAACGAAGCAGGCGGAACTGACCGGCTCCCTTCGTAACCGTGACGAAATCGTAATCGAGAAGGCGCCGGACGCCCTCGATGAAGTGCAGATGGCGGGTGAACGTGAACTGGCGATCCGCAATCTGGATCGCGACTCCAACATGTTGCGCCAGATCCGCCGCGCACTGGCCCGTATTGAAGATGGTTCGTACGGCATTTGTCTGCATTGCGACGAGGAAATCTCGCCCAAGCGCATCGCCGCAGTACCGTGGGCGGCGTTTTGCATCAAGTGCCAGGAACAGGTCGATCGTCACGAAATCGAAGTCGACGACAACGCGGATCTGTTCGCGCCGGCTGCCTAAAAGCAAAAACGAACCCAATTGAGGCGAATCTCCGGGCGGACCCAAACGGTCCGCCCGACGTGTTTTCAGGCTAACCTGTTAACAAAAGAGAGCATTCGCCCAGCCCGTTCCTTTTCCCGGCGGAACGAGAAATACCGGTCCGCCCGGCAATAAGTACATTCTCCCGACGTCCATATGTGGCGGACCCCCGCTTCCCTGAGCTGGAGTTCGTTGATCGACGGAAGGTCCAGATGGGGTTTTTCTTCACCGCTTGTGGTGGTTCTCCACCGGTCGAAATGGGCCGCCGTTTCCGCGCTGACCTCGTAACAGCACGGCCCAATGGACGGGCCAATGGCGGCAACAATGTTCTTCGGATCGGCCCCCAGCGCCTTCATGCGCGCCACGGTGGCGGCCGCGATATTCGCCGCCGTTCCCCGCCAGCCGGCATGAGCGCAGGCGACGGCGCGCGTTTCCGGATCGGCAAAGAGAATCGGAACACAGTCCGCTGTGCGGATGCCGATCCCGATGCCGGCGTCCGCCGAAACGAGGGCGTCGCCCTCGCCAATCTGCTCACCCCGCCGGCCGCACGCGTCGAGAACCTGCGCCGAGTGAATCTGCTTCACAGTCGTCAGCGCCGGTGGCAAGACCGAGTCGCGCGTTCCGAAACCGTGCGCCAGCCAGTCGAGATCGAGAAGGGGAGAGCGGATCAAGCGGTGGACCTCATTCTATAGTAGGGTTTAATGAACGACAGGCGGATTCCCCGATCCTTCCACCTGCTTCTTCTCGGCATTACGATTCTCTGTCTGATCCCGCGTCTGATTCTGGGGGCAAGCCAGTACATCGAATATGACGGGTATTGGCACGTCTGGATTGCTCATCAGCTCCAGTGGGGCAACTTCATCAGTGAATACCGGGCGAACGCGCATCCGCCGCTTTATTTCCCGCTGCTGCGCCTGACGTTCTGGTTTGGGCGCACGAGTCTGACTTACCGGGCGATCTCGATTCTCACCGGCGTGGGCTCCGTGTATCTGGCGGGTATGATCGCCTGGCGCGCGATGCGTTCTCAACTCTGGGCGGCGCTCGCCGCGCTTGCCTATGGCCTCGCGCTGCCGTCCATTCTGATATCGGAAGAAGTCCGCACTTACATGATGGCCGCGTTTCTGGTGCAGGCCTCGTTCTGGTATTACCTCGATCTGATTGCCGATGGCCGCGGACCGTTGCGCTCGCGCATTCTGTTCGGAGTGCTGACAACCCTCGCCTGCCTGACCGAGTATTACGCGCTGATCTATACGGGGGCCGTTCTGCTGTTCGCGCTGATCGTCCAGCCGGTACGCGCGAAGGATGGCGCGTTGCGGGCGCTCGGCCGCGAGGCGATGACGTTCGCTCTTCTGCTGGCCCTTCCGGCGTGGGAGTACAAAGCGCATTTCGGCGGCAAGCCGCAGGCTTACAATCATCTGCCGGATTTCTATTTCCAGCCGGGCGGCGGCGAATCGCTGGCCGGATTTTTCCTCCGCAATCTTCGAGCCGAGTTCAACGGTTTCTCGCCGATTCAAATTCCCGAAGGCGCCGCGTTTTACGCGACGCTCGCGATCTCGATACTCATCGCCGCCGCCATCTTCTGGCTGGCGCGGCGCTGGAGCGAGAACCGCGA
>CAZWTH010000208.1:0-6476 GCA_964636715.1 uncultured Solibacteraceae bacterium
CAGATGTCGCGCATCATCTGGCTTCGTCCTGGGTACACGCGGGCGATTATCTGCTGGAAGCAACAGGTATCGAGGTAGATTTCGTGATCGGTAATCCACCGTACGTTCGGCTGGAAGAGATCCCGGAAGAGAGGGCTTTGATCTACAGGGCTTCCTATCCGGCCATGAGAGGCAGAGCGGACCTCTATGTAGCATTTTTTGAAGCCGCCCTCCATCAATTGAAACTCAACGGCACCTGCGCGTTCATCTGCGCGGACCGGTGGATGCGTAATCAGTACGGAGCGGACTTGAGGGAACTCGTTACCTCGGGTTACTCGGTCGAAATCATTCTCGAAATGCATGCGGCGAATGCATTCGAAGGCGATGTGGATGCATATCCGGCGATTACCGTGATTCGCCGCAAAGAACAGCGGGCGGCTGTGGTAGCTACTGCCGCGGCGGAAGTCGAAATCACGGAATCCGGGATATTGTCCGACGCTCTCCTCGCAACTGCGCGCGGAGAATCCTCTTCACTTCCTCCCGGCCTTCAGATGGCGGTTGTGGAAACCTGGTTTCGCGGAACCGCCCCCTGGCCATGCAACTCTCCCGGTCAATTGGCGCTGCTGCGTCAATTGGAGGAGCGCTTTCCCGAACTGGAAACCACCGCCAAAGTGGGGATTGGGGTTGCAACGGGAAACGACAGCGTCTTCATTACGAAGGATTCGAACCTTGTCGAGCCGTCGCGGCTCCTGAAGCTGGGGTTGGCTGCCGATATCAATGAAGGCTCGATGAGATGGTCCGGGAACTATCTGGTGGATCCCTGGGATCAGGATGGTCTTGTCAAACTGGAGCAATTTCCGAAGCTTAAGGCGTACTTTGAGCAGCATGCCCCGGAACTGAAACGACGCCATACCGCCGCAAAGAATGTGCGCGGCTGGTACAAAACGATTGATCGCGTCACACACTCGTTGACCGGTAAATCCAAGCTCTATGTCGCTGACATCCGCAACGTGCTCGACCCGGTGCTCGACCCCGGCGAGACCTACCCACACCACAATCTCTACTTCATACAGTCAGAACGCTGGGACCTCGAAGTTCTGGGTGGATTGCTGATTTCAGTCATCGGTCAATTCTTTATCGAATCGTATGGGGTCCGGATGCGAGGTGGATATCTGCGTTTTCAGGCGCAATACCTCCGGCGAATTCGTGTTCCGTTACCGCACACATTGACGGGTAGTCAGGCGGATGCTCTGAAAGTTGCTTTTCGGGAACGCGACCGGCGCGCGGCCTCCGGAATCGCCCAGCAGGTTTATGGAATAGATCCCGGCGCGATGGAGACTATCCTTGGATCTCGATAAAAGACTGCGCCAGGCAGTCCAAAGCTATTGGAACGCGCGAGCGAAAAATAAGGCGAAGCAAATCGAAGGCGGGAAAATCGATGCGGGTACGCGCGGCGAGGTCACCGGCGGCGCCCAGATGGGCGCCATGGAAGTGCTCGTCGCCGATATTCTTTGCGATGCCGGCCTGAAACAGCTTGACGTCAGGACACGAACGACTCTGGAGTTACCTGGCTACTATCGCGCTGAGAAGAAGTGGGATCTGATCGTTGTATCGGAAGGTCAATTAGTGACCGCGATGGAGTTCAAATCGCAGGTTGGCCCTTCGTTCGGAAACAATTTTAATAATCGATCCGAAGAGGCAATTGGCAGCGCCACAGATATCTGGGTGGCCTATCGGGAGGGCCGCTTCGGCCGATCTCCTGTTCCATTTCTAGGCTATTTTTTCCTGCTGGAAGACTGCGCGCGCGTCAAGACGCCGGTGCGGAATAAAGAGCCATACTTTAAAACCGATCCGGTGTTCGACCGCGCTTCCTACAGCCGCCGCTACGAGGTACTTTGTCGCCGGCTGGTTTTGGAGCGCGTGTATACGGCCGCGTGCCTTGTCATGGCGACGAACTCCACACGAACCAAGCTGACTCAGCCGGCGGAGGACCTGAGCTTTCAGAGATTCGCTGCGGCGTTGCGGGGTCACGTCGTAACATTTCGGGAAAGCATCCACAAATAGCTTTCCCGAAACGAACTACTTAATCAATACTTCGGAACGCTCGGGTCGACCTTATCGCTCCACGCGAGAATGCCACCCGTCATGTTCTGCACGTTCTTAAACCCGTTCTGCCGCAGGAGTTCGACAGCCTTCGCGCTGCGCCCCCCCATCTTACAGTGCATCACGTAGTTCGCATTCTGATCGAGCTCACCCAGCTTCTTCGGCAACTCGCCCAGCGGAATCAGCACCGAGCCCGGAATACGCCCGATCTGGAATTCGTGCGGCTCACGCACATCGATCAGCGTGAAGTTGTCGCCCCGATCGATCTTCGCTTTCAGCTCAACAGCGTCGATTTCACCTGTGGTCGCCACCGGTTTGGCCTCCTCTTCGCGATGCGGCATGCCGCAGAATTGCTGATAATCGATCAGCTTCGTCACCGTCGGATGATCGCCGCAGACCGGGCATTCCGGATCGCGCCGAAGCTTCAGTTCGCGGAACTTCATACCGAGGGCGTCATAAAGCAGCAGCCGTCCGATCAGCGGCGTACCGATTCCGAGGATCAGTTTGACCGCTTCCGTCGCCTGAATCAGTCCGATAGTGCCCGGGAGGATACCGAGCACGCCGCCTTCCGCGCAGCTCGGAACCAGACCCGGTGGTGGCGGTTCCGGATAGAGGCAGCGGTAGCAGGGCCCGCCCTGATACGCGAAGATTGTCGACTGGCCTTCGAACCGGAAGATCGAACCATAAACGTTCGGCTTCTTCAGCAGCACGCAGGCGTCATTCACCAGATAGCGCGTCGGAAAGTTGTCCGTACCATCGACGATGATGTCGTAATTCTTCAGGATCTCGAGCGCATTCTCGCTCGTGAGCGCGACTTCGTGCCGGTCGAGCTGCACATAAGGATTGATATCCTTCATGCTCTCGATCGCGGAATCGATCTTCGGCTTGCCGACGTCCTTCGTGCCGTGAATCACCTGACGCTGCAGGTTGGTGTAATCGACCACGTCGAAATCGACCAGGCCGATCCGGCCAATGCCCGCCGCCGCGAGATAAAGCGCCGTCGGCGCGCCGAGACCACCCGTGCCGACCAGCAGCACGCTCGCCTTCTTCAGCTTGAGCTGCCCTTCCATGCCAACTTCCGGCATGATCAGGTGGCGGCTGTAGCGGAGGATCTCGTCTTTCGAAAGTGAAACTTCTTCGTTGGCCATGCGGATTTATTGGATGCGGGAAACGCCGCCCGCGATGCTCGGCACGATCGAAAGCGTATCCGACGCGCTCACCGGCGTGGCTTCCTTATTCAGATAACGGATATCGTCATCATTGACATACACGTTGACGAAGCTGCGCAGCTTGCCTTCGTCGTTGTAGATCTGCTTTTTCAGATCGGGGTAGCGCGTCACAACGGCGCTCAGCACTTCGCCAACGGTGCCGCCGGCGGCTTCAACGCTGTCTTGCTTCTCCACGAACTGGCGAAGCGGAGTGGGGATCAGGATTCGGGCCATATCAGTTCCTCTTTTTCTGCGTGGGTTTGTTCGGCGTTCGGGAGCCAGCTGTTGGCGTGATCGAAACGCGCCTTCTGGATCGAGAGCACGACGAACGAATACCAGGGGCAGGAGTTTTTTAAATCGGTTTCGGAAAAATAAGCGTCGCAGTCGGGATGTGAGTGGTAGATCCCGATCAGGTCCATTTTGCGATTGCGCGCTTCGCGGTCGGCGCGCAGCAGGTCTTCGGGGCGCAGCTCATAGCGCGCGGCCTGCGAGCCGGGCGACGTGTTTTCGAGCGCGATGGCGTGGATAACGGTCTTCTGATCGCCGTCAATCGTGCCAATCATGGCGCCGCAACATTCGTTCGGATAAGTAGCCTGCGCGTGGTTTACCATCTCGCGCCAGGGCTGGCGTTCAATCGAAATCATCAGTCTGTCTCGTCCCAGAAGTGTTCGCTCAGATACTTGTCGGCGCCGTCGCAGAGGACGGTCACGATCACGCCGCGCTTACCGGCTTCGTGAAGTTCTTTGGCAAGCTGCAGCGCCGCCTGCACGTTGCCGCCAGCCGAAATGCCCACCAGCATGCCCTCGTCGCGCGCCATTCGGCGCACCATCTTGTAGGCGTCTTCGGTCTCGATCCCGATATTTCGATCGGCCAGGCTGGGGTCGTAGATTCGCGGGACGATAGCGGTCGCCATGTGCTTCGTGCCTTCAATGCCGTGGAAGCCGGTCGATGGCTGCGCGGAAATGCACTGCACGCCGGGAATATCCTGCTTCAACCGGCGGCTCGTGCCAACGAAGGTCCCGCTCGTCCCCAACAGCGCCACGAAATGCGTCACGCGGCCTTCGGTTTGTTCGATAATCTCGGGGCCGGTGGATTTGAAGTGCGCCTGCCAGTTGGCGTCATTGCCGTATTGATCGGGATAGAAGTAGCGGTCGGGGTCCTGCGCGTAGATTTCGCGGACTTTACGGATGGCGCCATCGGAGCCTTCCGCCGCGTCAGTGAGAACGAGTTCAGCCCCATAGGCGTTCAGGATGCGCTTGCGTTCGGGCGAGGCGTTCTGCGGCAGGCAGAGCTTCACTTTAAAGCCGCGCACAGCGCCGATCATCGCGTAGGCAATGCCGGTGTTGCCGCTGGTGGAATCGATCAGAATTTTTCCGGGCGCAAGCAGGCCAGCTTTTTCGCCCTCGCGAATCATGTTGAGAGCCGCCCGGTCTTTGACCGATCCGCCGGGGTTAAAGTATTCGGCTTTGCCGTAGATCTCGACGCCGGGATACTCCCGCGCGATCTTCGCCAGGCGAAGCAGCGGCGTGTTGCCGATGTTACCGATAACGTCGTGCGCCTTAGGCGGCGCGAGGGCGCTGGGGGTCATGGGGGCCAGTTGTCCAGAATCTGGACAATCTCCATCTTACAATTGGTGATTCGTTTCGGAGGCGTTTAGATTCAGCATTTATGAAGAAGCGGCTGCTGATACGGCCAGGGGCGATTGGCGACTTCGTCCTGAGCCTGCCTGCGCTAAATGCATTTGCGGCGCAGGCTGACGAAACCGAAGTCTGGTGCGCGGAGCAAAACGTTTCGCTCGTGCGGTTTGCGAGCCGGGCGCGGTCGATCTCCTCTTCCGGGCTGGACCGGCTGGGCGTCACGCATGCGGGTGATGTTGTGAATCGTCTGCGTGGGTTTGATGACATTGTGTCCTGGTATGGGGAGAATCGTCCGGAGTTTCGGACGCTGGTGGAGGAACTGGGGCTGCCGCTCCGGTTTCTGCGGGCTTTGCCGGATGGGTCGTGCCATGCAGCGGATTTCTATGCGGGCCAGGCGCGTGGGTTGGGGGTGACACCGGAACGCTTCCCACGAATTCCCTGCCCCGACGTGCCGCGGACGTTTGCCGCGATACATCCATTTGCCAGTTCGAAAGCGAAGCGGGCGGCGATAGAACTCTTTCAGGCAGCGGCGGAGCGGCTGGAGAAGGAAATGCCGGTTTACTGGCTGCGTGGGCCGGAGGAAGAGTTGGAGGGGGCGGTCTTTATCCCTGACCTCTATGAACTGGCGTGCTGGCTGCGCGGCGCGCGGATTTTCGTGGGGAACGATTCGGGGATTTCACATTTGGCGGCGGCCGTGGGAACGCCGGTGATGGCGTATTTTCAGGCGAGCGATCCGAAGGTGTGGGCGCCGCGAGGATGCGCTATTGATATCGCGGTTCTACGACGGACAGGCGTTCGATCCGTCGGAGGTCTGAGTCGCGACTGACGACCGTTGCCCCGAACGCCAGTGCGGTTGCTGCGATCCAGAGCATGGAATTCCATCCAGGAATTTGCGCGCAGCGAGTTCGAGTTGAGTTCGTCGCTTTCCTTCCGGCATTTTGAAAATTCCAAACAGAATCTCCCCGCGAACGATTGTGCAGGTGACGATCCGATCGCCGGGATGGAGCTCGGATAACCAGTGCTCCACCTCGACGTGGGAGCGGATCAGTTCGCTGATTGCGTTGGTATCGAGAAGGTAAATCAACTGGCAGTCTACTCGTCGAAAACACCCGTATAATTGACAGGCAATCGACCGGCAGCGATTGCCGCTTCCATTTCGTCGACCGCTTCAGGGCTCGGATGCGGCAATTCACGAATAAGGCGGAGGACTGCAGCAGGCGAACCGGGCTCATCGTCGAAAGACGTGCGGAGGCGTTCAACCGCGACCTGCTCAACACTCTTGTGCTGAATCGCCGCAATCTCCTCCAGGCCACGGGCCAGATCGTCTGGAATTTGAATCGTCATCTGCTGCGTCTGGCAACATTATCGCAAGTCCGGCCACCCGAGAAAACCGATGGTTACCGGAATTGTTGAGAACTACCGGCTGAAAGCCGGTAGAATCCTTAGCGACTGAAAGTCGCGGTTGCGGCTAAAGCCGCCTGAAGGCGCCCGGCTACAAGCCGGCTCAAGGCTTGGCGGTCGCGGTGATTTTAAACGAATCGTCGTCTTC
>CAZWTH010000209.1:0-3228 GCA_964636715.1 uncultured Solibacteraceae bacterium
CGTCGCGCTGCCCTGCACTTCATACGTCGCCGCCGACCCGGCATGCGACTCCGCAATCAGACTCCCGCTCGAATCCGAGAGATCGATCGCCACCGGTCCCAGCTTCGCGGCCGTCAGCGAAAGCCGGTAATCCGGCGCTCCATTTGGACCCACATTCACCACCGCCGCCTGCACCAGCCCATTCGATTGCGTGTTGATCGCGCTCGCCAGATCGCTCGGCGAACCTGACGCCGGCGTAATCGTCAGCGGTGCGCCGTCCACCGTCAGCGTGAGCGACGTATCGGACGTGTTGATCGCCTGACTCAAGGCCGTCGAATAGGCCCCCAAACTATCGACGTGAATCGAATACGTGCCAGCCGTCGCATCCGCGCCGAGCGTCGCCTTCACCACCGATCCATCTGAAGCCGATGTCGCCAGCGAGTTCGACTGAAGCGCCGTCTCAATCAAACCGATCGAGCCCTGCAACGACGAAAAATCGTTATCCAGACCCTGCAATGCCGATTGCCGTCCGCTCAGCGTCGACAACGTCGCCTGATCTGTCGCGAGCGGCAGCGACGCAATCCCGACCGCCCGCTGAATCACCTGCTGCAGGCTATCCGCGAATTTACTCTGCCCCGTGAATGTCACCGGTGCTGTCAGACTCGTCTCCTCTCTCCGTTAATTCCTGACAGGAAGACGTGGGGCGCGCCTTCTGGCCTGCCCCACGCTGTTCACCACGAAGCCCGGACCGGCGCCGTCACCCAACGCCGGTCCGCTCCCCATTACAGGTTCTTCAACAACGAAAGCACCGCCTGCGGAGCCGAATTCGCCTGGCTCAGCGCTGCAAGCGACGTCTGTTGCAACACCTGCGCCTTCGTCAGATTCGCCGCCGCCGCCGCCACATCCGCATCCCGAATCCCGGCCTCCGCCGCCGACACATTCGTGATCTGCGACTGCGCCAGATTCGTTGCGTACTGCAGCTTGTTCTCGCCCGCGCCGACCTGGCCCTGTACCAGCCCGAGCGAACTGATCGCCGCCGAGAGCGCCGTCAGCGCCGCCAGCGCATTGCCGGTAGAGGACGCCGACGTCGAAGCCGCCGTCACCGCCTGCCCGCCGAGCGCGCTGAACGCCCCCGTGCCCGTGGTCGCGAGCTGCGTCTCATTCACGCTGAACGCGCTCTCGCTTTCGAATGTCAGGCCTGAGCCCGCCGCATTCTTGATCGCATAAATCCCGGACCCTGCCAGCGCCGTGTTGATCGCCGTCAGAGCCGTCGCCTGCGACGCCCCCGTCGTCGAATCGAGCGAAATGTTGTACGTCCCGCCCGCATTCTGAACGGTGAATTTCTCCGTGCCGGTAAGCACCGCCGGCGCCGCCGCGCCGATTGAGTAATTCGCGCTGTTCACCGCCGTGCCCGTCGCCGAAATCGGCCCCGTGCCCGCCGCCGTCGTCGTCACCGTGAACGCCGTGCCGCCGCCGAACTGCACCGTCCCATCGCTTCCGATCGACGCCGTGATCCCATACGCCTGCAACTGATTGTTCAGGCTGCTGATCACCTGCGTTCCGTTGATGCCGCCACTCCCGCCCGCAACCGAAATCGTCACATCCTGATTGCCCGATCCCGTATTCAGATGGAACGTAAAGTTCTGGCTCGTGCCGGTCAGGAACAGGCTCGCTGTGTCGCTCAGGTTCACCGTGTTGCCGGTAATCCCGGTTCCGCCGCCCGCCACGCTCGAAGTCGAAATGCCGAGCGCCGTCGAATCCACCGCGAAGTTGGCGCCGGCCAGTTGCACCGTCACCTGCGAATTCGCCTGCGTACTTCCGCCGCCCGTATAAACGGTCAGATTCGTGTTGTTCAAACCGCCAACGTTCAGCCCGATATTCGCCGCCTGGCGGTCGATTTCGATCAGCAGCCCCTGATACTCCGCATTCACCGTCGCCCGGTTTCCCTGAAACGTCCCGGACGCCGATTCCGACGCCAGAATCTGCAGCCGCCCCAGAATCTGCGAAATATTGTTCAGCCCGCCATCCGCAATCTGCA
Source organism: uncultured Solibacteraceae bacterium (assembly GCA_964636715.1). Lineage (GTDB taxonomy): Bacteria > Acidobacteriota > Terriglobia > Bryobacterales > Bryobacteraceae > BOG-234. The sequence continues at coordinate 2,018 of CAZWTH010000209.1, forward strand.
GCGCGCTGATGCCGTCGGTCGCGTTCTGCACGCCCGCCGTCAACTGCGTCACTTCGCCCGCATACTGATTCGCCACCGCCAGCCCCGCCGGATCGTCCGACGACGAATTGATCTTGTAGCCCGACGACAACTGCTGAATCGCCGTGTTCTGAAACTTCTGGTTCTGACTGATATAGAACTGCGCGTTCAGCGACGCAACATTGGTTTGTACCGAAATGGACATGGTTCACTTCCTGTCCGATACCTGCCCGTCATCCTGCCGGGTGCGGGTTCTCGCCGTCGCGATGCCCGCTGTATCGTTCCGGAAGTTCATATCGGCCGCCGCTGAATTTCGTTGAGCCCGGCTTCGTTTAATCTGGTGACGAGATTTCCTACGCCCTCGCCCGCTACCAACTCGAGCGCCGTCCGGTTTTCCCCCGCCACCGTCGCCATCTCCTTCCGCACCACCGGCACATGCCCCGGCGCCCGCACGCCCAGCTTGACTCGGCTCTTCGAAATCTCCACAATCTCGATCTCGACCGATCCGCCCACCAGAATCTTTTCCCCCACCCGCCGCCGCACAATCAGCACGCCGCCTCCCAGCCGCTCTCGCCGAGCCGGAACAATCCCGCCGTGCCCGCCGGCGCAACCGCCTGCACGCCGCGCCCGTTGTGCAGATGGATCACGATCGGCGCATCCAGATTGGTCTGCACGCTTCGCCCCCACGGCAGAAGCAGCGCCAGACACATCACGTCCGTCCCAATCGCCGCCTCTTCCGCGAGCCCAAGCGCCGCCCGGTCGTCATCGGAGATCTGCAGCGAGAACTCCGGCCATACCGCCAGTACCGGCATCGCGACAAAACAGACCCGCGCATCCTCCGCGCTCTGCAGATAAATCAGCGGACGCTGCGACGGAATCTCCACCGGCACCATCCGCTGGCACCGCTCAAACCCAGGCAGCCCCGCCGGAAAAAACAACTCCTCCGCTCCGTTCCACCGAACCTCCCCGAGCCACGGCGATTCCACCCGCAGCTCCGGCCAGCACTCCGTCGCCGTCATGGCGCCGCCTCCGCACACAGTTCGCTCACCCGGAACGCCGCCCGCGGGCCCGCCGCCACCATCTCGCCCCGGTACTTCCTCCTCCCGCCCAGCAGCAGATCCAGCGGCCGCGACGCCGGATAGTCCAGCCCCAGCACGTCGCCTTCATCCAGATCGATGAGATCGCGCAGCCGC
>CAZWTH010000210.1:0-5392 GCA_964636715.1 uncultured Solibacteraceae bacterium
AATACCCTGCGCTCGAAAAAAAGGTCGGAATCCTCGTCGCTGAGTTCGGATTCGTGCAGCCAATAGTAGTGCCGGACACGGTAATCCAGATACATTGCGAGTCCCACGCCACCGAACGCGAAGACTGCGCGCGAGAGTGAAACGAGACCAAAGGGCACGTGAAACAAGCGGAGCGCGACCAGGACAACAGTTTCCACAAACCAGCCGACGCAGACGGGCGCGAGGATCGGGCTCGCCATTCGCAGGCCCGTCCGGAACGTAAACCAAATAGCCACAGAAGTCTGGCGCCAAAACCAGCCCGACGATCTGCCGCGATCGAATTCTTCGAGCAGATCGCCCACAAGAGATTGATTTGCCGCCACGCCCGTCCGCCGCAGCAACCATTGCGCAAGCCGGGGTGGATGCCGCCGGCTCATGCGCGACCTCCTTCCAGTTGCGGCACGCCCTTCCAAAGACGCATCAACGCGCGCTGCGTCTGCCGGACTTCCTTCAACCCGTTGTCCGTGATCTGAAAATAGCGCTTCGCCCGCCCACCGCGTTCCGCTGTCGGATCGCCGAGGGAGGATGTAACCAGCCCCTTCTCTTCCAGACGCTCCAGAGCCGCGTAAACGCTGCCGATCGCCACTTCTCGCTGCGTGTTCGTCTCGATCTCGCGCGAGATCGTGACACCATACGCGTCCGCATCCAGACGAAGCACCGCCAGCATCACCATCAGCTCAAACTCGCCCAGATACCCGCCGCGCGCCATTTGTTCAAATATACAGAAGAAATGGCCAGGCGCAAGAAAAAAAGGCGCACCGGGGGATGCTTCCCGTGCGCCTCTCTTCGAACTACCCTGACGAAACTACTTTGCCGCGACGTACCGTTTTTCGACTTCCGCCCAGTTCACCACGTTCCAGAACGCCGCCAGATAATCCGGCCGCCGATTCTGATACTTCAGGTAATAGGCGTGCTCCCAAACATCAACGCCCATCACCACCGACTTGCCTTCCATGATCGGCGTATCCTGATTGGGCGTTGAGGAAACCTCCAGCTTGCCGTTCGAGCGAGTCAGCCACGCCCAGCCCGAACCGAAGCGCGTGGCGCCCGCGGCGTTGAACTTTTCCTTGAACGTATCGAAGCTGCCGAAGGTCGAATTGATATCGGCCAGCAGCGCGCCTGAGGGGCTTCCGCTGCCCTGACCGAGAATCGTCCAGAACATCGAGTGGTTCCAGTGTCCGCCGCCATTATTGCGAACCGCGGTCCGGATATTTTCCGGCACCGCCGCCAGATTGTGCGAGAGCAATTCCTCCAGCGTCTTGTTCGCCAGTTCCGGCGCCGATTCAAGCGCCTTGTTCAGGTTCGTGACATAGGCGTTGTGATGCTTGCCGTGGTGGATCTCCATCGTCGCTTTATCGATGTAAGGTTCCAGTGCGTCAGGTGCGTAGGGAAGTGCGGGAAGCGTAAAAGCCATGGTTCTCTCCTTTAAGAATTCTCGAAGGCGTGGGCCAGCCGGAACATTTTCTGTTCCTCAAAATGGTTGCACAGAATCTGCAGCCCCACAGGCAGACCCTCGCCCGTAACGCCGCAGGGCACGCTCATGCAGGGAATGCCGGCCAGGCTGCCGGTAATCGTATAGATGTCGGATAAATACATCGATACGGGATCGTTCACTTTCTCGCCGATGCGGAAGGCCGGAAACGGCGACACAGGGGCGATTACGGCGTCCACCTGCTGAAACGCATTTGTAAAATCGCGCGCAATCAGCGAGCGCACCTTCTGCGCTTTCAGGTAATACGCGTCGTAATAGCCGTGACTCAGCACGTACGTGCCCAACATGATGCGGCGTTTCACTTCCGGTCCGAAGCCTTCGCCCCGTGTGTTCCGGTACATGGCGCTCAGCTTGTTCTCGTCGGCGCCGCCTGCTTCCGCGCTGCGGAAACCGTAGCGAACGCCGTCATAGCGCTCCAGATTCGCGCTCGCTTCCGCCGTGCAAATCACGTAATAAGCGGCGATCGCGTAATCCGTGGCCGGGAGGCTGATCTCACGCACGTCGCATCCCATGCCGCGCAGTTTGTCCACGGCTTCGTGAATGCGATCCGCCGTGTCACCCGCCGCGTGCTTCATGTATTCGACCGGCAGACCGATCTTCATACCGCGCACGTCGCCGTTCATCTGCGACGCGTAATTCGGGACCGGGACGCCCGCGGAAGTTGCATCCATCGGGTCGCGTCCCGCAATGGTTTCAAGCAGCGTCGCGGCGTCGCGCACGTTGCGCGCAAACGGACCGATGTGGTCGAGCGAACTGGCGAATGCCACGAGCCCGTAGCGCGATACGCGTCCGTAGGTCGGCGTTACACCCACTACTCCGCAGAACGACGCCGGCTGACGAATCGAACCGCCGGTATCGGAGCCCAGCGACACCACTGCGGTTCCCTGCGCCACCACCGCGGCCGAACCGCCGCTCGATCCACCCGGAACGCGATCGAGCGCCACCGGATTGCGCACCGGCCCGAACGCGCTGTTTTCGTTCGAAGAGCCCATCGCGAACTCATCGCAATTCGTCTTGCCGATGATGACGCCGCCCGCGGCTTCGATCCGCTGCACAGCCATTGCGTCATACGGCGGAGTGTAGTGTTCGAGAATCTTCGAAGCGCATGTGGTGCGGACGCCCTTCGTGACGATCACATCCTTCACCGCGACCGGCACGCCCGCCAGCGCGCCAGGCTCTTCGCCCGCGGCCAGCTTGCGATCTACTTCCGCCGCGGCCGCCAGCGCCCGCTCCGCGCTGAACGTGAGATATGCATTCGTCTTCGGATTTTCACGTTCCGCGAATTCGAGAGCCTCGCGCGCAATTTCCGTCGCGCTGAACTTCTTCGCGCGCAGGCCTTCCTGAATTGTCTGGATCGTGTGCTGCGTCACTTTTCAATCACCCGCGGCACTTTAAAATAACCTTCGCCCGAAACAGCGGCGTTCGCCAGCGCCGCTTCGTTCGGCAGCGACGGCCGCTCCCTATCCTCGCGCAGCGTTGCGGTGGGGTCGCCGCTCGCGCCGGAAAGCACCTGCGCCATCGGTTCCACGCCCTCGGTGTCGATGGCTGCGAGCTTATCCATCTGACCCAGAATCCCGTCCAGGTCGGAAAGCATCCGGCCCACTTCCTCATCGGTGAGGTTCAGATTAGCCAGTCCAGCGACGTATCGTACGTCTTTTTCCGTCAGTCTCATGCCAGTCGGCGGCGCGAATTGCGGTAAACGCGGCGAAGCCCGGGATCGGCGATCGCGTCAGCTTCATCCTGATTCTGCAGCAGCGCCGGCGTCGCGGCCGTTTCACGCTGCGGTTCGCGGCGCGGCGGAGCCACCACGAATGTCAGATCGGACACAATCTCCGGCCCAATTTCGCGCTCGATGTTGCGCAGAATCTGATAGCGCAGCTTCCACAGACTCTCTCGCCAGATTTCGTCTTCCACCTCGACTACCAGCCGGTCTCGCACCAGTTTTACCGGCTTCGTGCGCCCCGCCAGCCGCTTGCCCACTGCGCGTTTCCACGCGCCGCAGGCGATGCGTTCCGGGCTGGCAATCGCAGCAGCGCCTTTCATTCCGGCAATGATCCGGCCAGCCTGGTCCATGGGGGGAGGTGAACCTGGATCATACCACCCCGTATGATCGGTTCATACCGATGTCCTCACTCCGCCAACAGTTCGGCGATATCGATATTTATCTCTTCGATCAGTTGCTTCGCGGCCGCATTCGTCCGGGCGATCGCATCCTGGACGCTGGCTGTGGAAACGGCCGGAATCTGGTTTATTTGCTTCGCGAAGGCTATGAAGTTTTCGCCGTGGATTGCGAAAAGCGCTCGATCGCGAATCTTCCGGCTGATCACTTTCGCGCCGAGCCGCTCGAGGCCATGTCGTTCCCGGATTCGTTCTTCGATGTGGTCATTGCCAGCGCCGTTCTGCACTTCGCGAAATCCGACGATCACTTTCTGGCAATGACCCATGGCGTCTGGCGCGTACTCAAACCGGGCGGAATGCTCTTCTGCCGCCTGGCGTCGTCGATCGGCATCGAAACGAGGATCAAGCCGGTGGGCGAAGGCCGCTATTTACTGCCGGATGGTTCCGAACGCTATCTCGTCGATGAGATGACGCTCATGAACCTGACCGAACAACTCGGTGGCGCGCTTCTCGATCCGCTCAAGACGACCGTCGTCCAGAATCAGCGTTCCATGACAACGTGGGTTGTGCGAAAGAATGGTTAATGGATGAACCCATATCTCGTGCGCGATGCAGACCGCATTCTGACTCCGGCGCTGCTTGTTTTTCCCGATATCGTGGAAGCCAACATTCAGGCGACGCTTCGCATGATGGATGGCAACGCCGATCGCTGGCGCCCGCATATCAAGACGGCGAAGATCGGGTCTGTGGTCGCGCGAATGATCGCGAACGGCATTCGCCAGTTCAAATGCGCCACCACGCTTGAACTGTTAACCGCCTGCGAAGCCGGAGCGGACGACGTGCTGCTGGCCTTCGCGGTGACCGGCGCGAACGCGCGCCGCGTCCTCGAAATCGCGAAGCAGTTTCCGAAGGTGCGGATCTCGGTTCTGATCGAATCGCCGGAACAGGCAGCCGCCTGGATCGGCACGCCCATCGGCGTCTTCGTCGACATCAACCCAGGCATGAACCGCACCGGCATCGCGCAGGATCGTGTGCGCGACATCAACGGGCTGGCGCAAACGCTCGGCGGTGCTTTCCGCGGCGTCCACTATTACGACGGTCAGGTCTCGGCGACCGACCCCGCGGCAGCGCATGCCGGCTACAACCAGCTGATCGAAATCGTGAAGGCGCTGACCGATGAAGGCCACGCGCCGCAGGAAGTGATCACGTCCGGAACCCCGGCATCTCCCGCCGCGCTGAGCCATCCCGGCCTCCGCGCCGGCCCATTCCGCCATCGAATCTCGCCGGGCACAGTCGTCTACAACGACATGTCGAGCCTGAAACAACTCCCCAACCGCGGCTACGAAGCGGCGGTGGTGGTGCTGGCGACCGTAATCAGCCACCCCAGCCCAAATCTTTTCACCTGCGACGCCGGCCACAAAGCCGTCTCAGCCGACGCCGGCGTGCCCACCTGCGAAGTCGCCGGCCACCCGGACTTCGCCCCGCAGAAGCCAAGCGAAGAGCATCTGCCAATCGCGGTCCCGGCAGGAACGCCGCTCCCGCCCATCGGCAGCCAACTCTACCTGATCCCCCGCCACGTCTGCCCGACCGTCAATAACTTTGACGAAGCGCTGATGGTGGTGAATGGCCAGGTCGAAGGACAGGAACGAGTAACAGCCCGCGGCCACGAATCCGGCTTGCGTTAGGCGCCCGGAAGCACTTGCGCGAGCCACTTCGGCATTGGACGCGCCCGCTCTTCGATTC
>CAZWTH010000211.1:0-29305 GCA_964636715.1 uncultured Solibacteraceae bacterium
GATCTCACTCAGGACGTTTTTCTGCGCGTTTTCCGCGCGCTGGGCAGTTTTCGCGCGGCCGAAGGCTGCTTCACCACGTGGCTGACCCGGCTCACTCGAAATCTGCTGATCGACCACTACCGGCGTACCCGGAACCAGCGCATCACGGATTCGATCGAAGAACAGCTGCCGCGCGTCGAGGAGGGCGCGGTCGCGGTTGCCCGTCCCGATAGCCAGCTCGCAGGCCGCGAGGCCAGTGAAATGCTGCAATCGGCGCTCGGCCGCCTTTCGCCTGAGCTCCGTGAAACAATTATCCTTCGCGATTTGCAGGATATGGAATATAGAGAGATTGCGAACGTGCTCGAGATCCCGGAAGGGACCGTCAAGTCACGTCTGAACCGCGGCCGCGCGGAGCTCGCGCGGATGCTGAAGAAGTACCGGGAAGCTTTTTAGAGACGAATTGAACAAGAAGATGCTGAATTGCGCTGAGTTCGAAGTTCTGCTCGCCGATTCCCTGGATGGGGCGCTGGACGCGCCCGGCCGGGAAGCGGAGCGGAACGCCTTTGCGCAACATCTGGCTTCCTGCCCCTCCTGCGCCGCCATGGAAAACGATGTGCGCAGCGCGATCGGCTTTATGGACGTGGCTGCTGAGCCCGAGCTTCCGCAGCCACTGATCGGCAAAATTCTTCATGCCACCAACTCGGGCTGGGAACTGCAGCTTCGCAGCAAGGGAATTCGTGGATGGCTGAACCGGACCTTCGCTCCGGTGCTGAAGCCGCGCTTTGTGATGGGCGCGATGCTCACCGTTATGTCGGCGACGATGCTGACGCGATGCGCGGGCGGCCCGAAAGGCGCGATGACCGCCGCGGATCTCGACCCCGTCCGCATCTGGTCTTCGCTCGAAAGCAAAAGCCATCGAATCTGGGATCGCACAGTAAAGGGTTATGAAAGCCTGCGGGTGGTTTATGAAATCCGCACGCAGCTGGATGACTGGAATCGCCAGCAGCAGGCTCAGGCGGAAGCGGATGCGGAAGCCGCCGCGGACGCTAAAGCCAACAGCAGGAAACTGCCCGGTCCGGAGGCCGGACAGCCGGGCGCAAGCGGCCTGGAAAAGCCGGTTACCCCGGCCACGGAAAAAAAGCAATAGAATTGAGGCCTTTGAGATGAATTGCGCAAACCATCCCGAAATCACCGCGACGGCATTCTGCCGCGAATGCGGAAAACCGATGTGTACCGAGTGCCAGCGGCCGGCCCTCGGATCCATTTTTTGCGAAGTTCATCAACCGCCGGTTTCTCAGACGGAAGCTTCCGGGCAGGCTGCCCCACCACCGCCTCCCTACAGCGCGCCACAGACTCCGCCGCCTTCGCCATACTCCTCGCCTTATAACGCGCCCGTGCCGCCGCCGATGCCGGATGAATCCGTGCATCCGATCCTGGCGCTGTTTCTCGGGCTGATCCCGGGAGTTGGCGCTACTTACAACGGTCAGTACGCGAAGGGGCTCGTACACGCGCTCGTCTTCGGCCTTCTGATCAGCGCGATCGTCAATTCGCATAACGGCGGCATGGCGGCGATGCTCGGCATTATGATTGCGGCCTGGGTTTTTTATATGTGCTTCGAGGCGTATCACACGGCGCGCAAACGGCGTTATGGAGTCGCAGTGGAAGAATTCGCGGGTCAGTTCGATTTCCGCGCGGGCGGCAGCCGCGTTCCGGTCGGCGCGTTCCTGCTGATGGGCCTCGGTTTTGTTCTGCTGCTCGATACCACTGACGTCATCAGCATCGATGAATTCGTAAAATACTGGCCGGTTGGTCTGATTCTGGTGGGCGTTTATCTTCTTTACAATCGGCTCGCTCCGGGCCACGAGCATCACAGAAACGATGCGGAGGTACGCCGATGAATGATCAGAGCCATCTTTTGCTGCGGGCGATCAAAGGTCCCGTTATCATGATTACGATCGGCGTTCTGTTTGCCGCTGACCGCTTCACTGACTATCGCTTTTATCAGACCTGGCCGATCCTTCTGATCGTGATCGGAGTTCTGCAATTCGTCGCCGGACGGGGCCGCCGCCCGGATTACTATCCGCCTCCTGCCACTCCCTATCAGCAGACGAATCCCGCCTATCAGCCGCCACGCCCGCCTTCACCCCCACCGCCGCCCTCCGATGCGGCCGGCCCGAATGGACAGGAGTCACGCTCATGAGACCGCGTTCCATTACAGGTCCTCTGATCCTCGTGACGATCGGCGTCATCTTTCTGCTGATCAATCTCGGGTACGACGTACACATCTGGAGCTGGTTTTCCGATTACTGGCCGTTCCTCCTGATTGGCCTGGGGGTGATCCGGCTGGCGGAAGTGCTCTTTCAGTTCAGCCACGGCTCTCCGGTTGCGCCTTCGGGCGGTGGGTGGATTTTCTGGACCATCGTGCTCTGCGTCATCATGAGCGCCTGGGGCGCGGCCCGCAATGGCATTCACATTGGCCGCCTCAACACGCCGGGTACGGTCGGAATCCTGGGAAGCTCTTATGAATACGGCGTCGACGCTTCCAGTCCCGCGAACGGAATCACGCGAGTAATTTTCGATAACCTCGATGGCAGCATCGCGGTTCACGGGGACCCGGGCGGCGATGTGAAAGTCACCGGCCGGAAAACCGTGCGGGCGTTCAGCCGGAACGACGCCGACCGCGCCAATACGGAAACCACCGTTCAGCTCGCTCGCGAGGGCGATTCGCTGGTGGTGCGCGCGAACGATCCGCTGCACTCGGGGATGCTCAGCATTGCGACAGACCTGGACGTCGTGGTGCCGAAGGGGATCAATATTGAAGCGCGGGGACGCGGCGACCTGAATGTGGAAGACATGGACGGAGCCGTAAGCGTGACGGACAGCCGCGGCGACGTCCGGCTCAACAACATCGGCAAGGACGTGCGGATCGAATCCGCGCGCGGCGGTCTGATTCGCGCCGTCGGCATCAAGGGCGCGGTCGATCTCCAGGGCCGCGGCGGCGATCTGCAGCTCGAAAACATCGCCGGTCAGGTCACCGTCAATGGGGAATTTTCCGGCACGCTCGAATTCCGTAACCTGGCGAAGCCGATGCATTTCGAATCCTCGCGCTCCGATCTTCGCGTGGAGCAGATTCCCGGCTCCATCACCATGGACCTGGGCCAGGTGAAGATCAGCAACGTGGTGGGGCCAGTCCGGTTCCGGACTCCTTCGCGCGATGTCAGCGTGGAAGACGTCACCGAGTCTCTCGAACTCAACGTCGATCATGGCGATATCCAGATCTCCGATACGAAGGCTCCGCTCCCGAAGATGGAAGTGCACTCGAAGAGCGGCGAAATCACATTGACGCTGCCGGACAAGGCGCCCTTCGACCTGGACGGCCGGGCCAACGGCGGCGAAGTGGAGAACGACTACGGCGATCCGCTACAGACGGAGAACAGCGGACGCCTCTCGACCGTGAAGGGCAAGGTGGGCAATGGTCCACAGCTGATCGTCACCACCGATCGCGGCAACCTGACCATTCACAAGCATTGACCGTCGTGCATACTGGTCACTGGTGCCAATCTCTGCTGACGAACTTCGACGCTATTACGCTGGCCTTTCCGATGCTGCGCTGCTCGAACTGAATCCGGACGAGCTGACTCCGGTTGCCCGCAACTGCTACGACGAGGAGTTTTCGAAACGCGGTCTGACTGATGAGGCCGATGATGAAGAGTCTTCGGATGCCGCCGGGCCAGTGTCTCACGATGAGCCGCATGGCGAAGAGGAGATGGTCTGCGTCGCGGAATACGATTACCTCGATGAGGCGGACCTGGCGAAAGGGCTGCTCGAAGGAGCGGAAATCCCCGCGGTCATCGATCGCGACGCGACTCTGGTGCGATTGATGGTTCCGCCCGATCTGGCCGAGCAGGCGCTCGCTCTGCTGACCACGCCGCTGACCGATGAAGAGCTCGCCGCGCAGGCGGAAGCGGCCGGCGAAGAAGAATTCGCGGACGAAGACGAAACCCAAGCCGAAGAGTCGGCGGGTTAATTAAGGCAATCTGTTCCTGCGCTCGAACCTCGCAAAAGTCCGATTTTCGACCTTGCATCCTGGGCGGGTTTTGGTCTCAGAGTTTTCATGGTTTCCGAACACCTCTCCCTCACGGGGGGGCCCGCTTGAGAACTACCGGTTGAAAGGCCGGTAGAATCCCCGGCGACTGAAGGCGCGCCCGCCAGCAGAGCCGGCTCAAGGCCTGGCAGTCGCGGTGATCTTAAAGGAGCCGTCGTCTTCGTCCTGCTTTTGCTTTTCGATAAACGGTTTGATCGTTGCGTTATCCACCGCGCCGACCGTCGCCCAAAATATCATCGCGGGCCCATGTGTTGACCTTAATACTGCTTTCGCAGTTCCACGAGTTCGGCCTGCAGGCGCCCGCGATGACCTTTCTTTGGTGAGCTGCGCCAGCTTTGCCGGGGCTATGCCCGGTGACACGATGCCAGCGAGCGAATTTGATCCGGCTATGCCGCGCCTCGAACGATCACAGCGTTCCGCGCCGCTCCGCCACCCGGTCACGCAATATCTTCTTCTGCATTTCGGTGCACCAGATCAAGGAGCACTTCAAATCGAACACCGCGGCGTGCTTTGCATGTATCCGCCATTCGTCCCATTCTCGTAGCGTGGAACACGCTTAGAGGCCCGGTGATGGGGACTGAACAGGGCAGCTTCATTCGAGTGGGATTCCGACTTCTCCCGCGAACCGGCTCCGGAATTCTTTCCAGTCGTCACCCTTCCGAGCGAGCACCTGAGCAACGTCGAACCACGAGTTCGTTGTAGGGGACTCCTGCTGAAGCTTTGTCTTGTTCACTCCGGTAACGGAGATGATCGTCCAGAAGTCACGAAAGCCTTGTCCCTTGGCTTTTTGATGCGATTTCTCCGCCTCACCTGCACGGTTGTGAGCGTTGCTGTTATCCGTCCCGCCCTTGATTTCGATGGCGACCTTGTTTCGTAGCTTTCCTTCGAACTCTTCCTGGATCCTGATATCCGGATCTGCGCTGAGCGCGAGGACGACTTTCCGCCTGGCGGCGTTCACTATGGTGATTTTCTTCCCATCTTGAGCCGTGATGAAATTCTTCACGATTTCCGCCACGGACACGAACACATCGAGCGTTGCCTGCTTGCCAATTGTGTTGTTGTTACTCCCATAGAGCTGCGCGCCCAATGTGAGGAGTGGAAGCTCAGAAACGTCCCGCGCCGTGATTGGTGGTGGGATCTGGCTGAGGAGTTCGCTCAGCCGGTCCGCCATAGCCGAGCAAAACTCCTCGATATCTGGCCGACGCTGGGGATTGAGGAAATCCCTGGTCTCCATACTCCTGAACTGTCCCATGCGTGTGCCGGAACGGTAGAACCGTTTCTGTGAAATGCCCAGGAGCAAGCGGTAATACCCGATGAGTGATGGCTTCGCCTCCAGTACGGCTGGGATCGGGAATACATGTTCATCGCGGATTCCTGCACCAGCAAGAATTTTTTGTGCTCTTATAGGTACGTACTTCGTGATTTGCTTCTTCGCGACCTCCGGATCGATCGTGCCGAGCGCCCCGCTGAGCGCGTCCATGAGAACGGTCTTGCGTGCCGCTACCAACGCCTGGTGAAAGATGACTTGACGTGATGGGCTGAGCGTCTTCTCACTCACCGGATCAAGGCCCCATTCAGCCGATCTTCGGCGATGCGTAAGTAGTCCGGGTTAAGCTCAATTCCGACGAACCGGCGGCCGAGTTGCATTGCGACGAGGCCAGTTGTGCCGGAGCCGATAAATGGATCAAGGACAAGGTCACGCGGGCCAGAACCAATCTTGATGCAGGGCTCAACGATCGACGGCGGGAAGGTAGCGAAATGTGCCTCGGGATACGGCCGCGTTCGGATATCCCAGACGGTCCGTACGTTCCGGTCGTTTGGTCCTCGCACCGCCTTGTGATTGTACCGATAATGCTCGCTCTTGCTGAACAGGAATACATATTCGTGCGACCGCGTGGGACGGTCCTTAACGCTCTCCGGTTGACAGTTCGGCTTGTTCCAGACGATATCAGTTCGCAGATACCATCCTTCCTTCTGCAAAGCGAATGCGAGGAGCCAGGGCACGCCAATCAGGTCTTTCGGCTTCAGGCCCTCGGGTGTCGGTGGTCGAACCGTCATCGCTCGCACGGGGTTTTTCTTGTCTGCTGCACGCCAGGTTCTTCCGCCGGAAGTGTAGGAGTCCCCAATGTTCAGCCAGAGCGTTCCATCATCTTTAAGTACGCGGCGCACTTGCGCGAAGACCTTTGCGAGGTGGTCGATGTATGCGTATACGGACTGCTCAAGTCCGATCTGGCCCGGGATGTGGTAATCCCGCAATGACCAATAAGGTGGTGACGTCACGCAAGTCTGGAAAATGCCGCCAGGGAGCCGGGAGAGGACTGTCTCTGTGTCGCCACAGATAAGGGCGGAGTTCCCGGAATTTCCGGCTGTAAACCCCAAGACCTCTTCCCGGTCCTCTGCATCAAAACGATACACGTGCGGCGCGTGCGGTTCCCCACTGGCGGGCATGACGAGGACTTGCTGCCCCGTTATCTTTCGCCGCGCCGTGCGCCTGAAGGCTGGTTGCGTTTTTGGCATCGATGGTGAACTATCAATCGTACTGCAAGCCGCTTCCCCAGATTGCGGAGAACTTTTCACCGCAACATCGTCAAAGAGAGGAAAATTCTCCACAACCTGCTTATCGGCGTGCCGTTCTGCACTCTTTATCCCAGAGGGTCAACTCCTTCGTGATTGTCCAGGATACCTTGAAGTTGCCATAATCGCGTCATGTGGTCCACCAAAGGGCTGAGAGTTAACTTGGCTAACGGACGGTGACGCTGTGCTCGCCCCGCGGTAGCAGCACGGCGCAGTTGCTCTGTTCCACACATTCCACTGCAAATGCGTGTCCATCGAGCGTCATTGACGCGGGCTTACGGTCGAATTGCGCGATCGCGCGGCTGTTGCTCGAATAGTGAAACGTTGCCCGTCCTGCGTCCGCCGATGCCGAGAGCAGCTTTGCATTCAGATCAGTGATGGAAATGCCGGTGCGCGCGGTCGCGGGCTGCACCAGATGTTCACCTGCTGGAAGATGCACCCCTTCGGCTGTGATCAGCGGCCAGGGCTTGCCGTCTACCGTCGCGCCGCCGCTCCAGACAAGATCGAAATCAGCCGGTGAGGCAACCGAAATTCCATGGTTCACCTTTGAGTAGCTCGTCACCGTGGCCGCCGCGGCGCTGAGAAACGCCAGGTCCGGTCTCAGGATGCTGTTCTCGAAGTACAGTGCGACTCGCGGGAACGCGACCGACGCCATGTGTACCAATTCGAATAATTCTGTTCCCGTCTGCTGCCGGGTTGGATAAACATCCTGATAGCGATCGACGATGTTGATGTCGATCGCCAGACGATCACGATGCGGCGTGAGCGGCGCGTAACGCTTCGCAATTTCGGCATAGCGCTGCGGGCCCAGATTCCACACCGTCGCCGGATCTTCAATCAAAAACGAAAACGGCTGTGTGTCGAGCAGGGGCAGCGCACGGGCGGCATCGGCGCCGATGGCGTCCTTCATGCCTGTATCGAAGCGATCGTCGACGTGGGTGAGCACAAGATCGAGTCCGGGGCGCAATGACTGAAGCTGCGCGGCGAAGCGGAGCCAGTCCGCCTGCATTTTCCCGGCGAGCCCGGCGCGGAAATCGAGGAACTGCCGCAGCGACGCGGCGTCTTTTCTTTCTCCCCAAATCTCAATTGGATCCCAGCCGAACCTCGCGCGAAACATCGTTCGCACATCGCTGTTCAGCGGAGTGAAGCGAGCCGGATTTCCAGCCCCCTCGAGCGATTCGAAGTAAAGCTCGGCCAGATTGACTCCGTCCCAGTCGAACCGCTGCATCATGGCGCGCAGGCCAGCCCGAATCGCGCTCACGCAATCGGGATTCTGAAGGTTCATCAGCTTGCGCCAGTCGAGCTGCGCGTCCTGGAGAAGCGCGGTCTTCTCGCGCCACTCCGGGTGAGCGTTCCAGAACGCGTCGCTGACGTGCGGCAGTTCGATCCATGCGTAGACCAGGACTCCATGGCGATGGCAAGCCGCGATCAGCTGTTTCAGATATTGATCGTGAGCAGGGTCGGGATCGAAGAAGTGCCACGACGCAACGTGAAGCGCGGCTATCCCGGCTTTGCGCCATCGTACGGCCAGGTAATCAGGATCGGCGCGCGATCGATACGAATCGTCGAAAAATGCCCAGAGCCGGGACGAGCGGAATGAGGGTCCGAATCCGAGGTCCGCGAGAGCCTGCACAAGCCAGGGGAAGCGCTCATAGCCGCTTGCGCCGGGGCTTGTGGCGATCCACAGGACCGCGCCCGCGCCCATGCGATAGCCGGCGGCTACGGGCGCGCCCGTCCATCGTTCTTTCGCAAAGATTCGCGCGCCCGGCGGCACCTCGTAGCGCGGAATATTCACTGCGCTTCCCCAGATCACTGGCAGGTCTGGATTGTGCTCATCCACGATGTGGATACAGGAAACTGTGCCGCTGCCCGCTACGAAGCCGAACTGGGCCGCCAGTGGCGAAGCGCCCTCCAGGATAACCGCGGCGCCGTTCGTGACTTTCGCGCGCCAGTCAGTCGAGGCGGGGGCGTTCAGAGGCGCGACGTAGATGTCGGCTGCGCTGCCCCGTTCCGCCGGCGCATGGCCTGCGGAGGAAAGAATGAGCGGCCATGGAGTTTCGGATGGCGCCTGGAAGGTTCCGGCGCCGCATACGGTCGCGCATGCGGCGAACGCGAATACGCCGATTGCTCTATCGCGTGAACGCATACCAGATCCCCAGCCGCAAGTCATGAAATCCGGACTCATCATGGGGACCGCTGCCGCGCAGGTAGCTGCCGCGGAGAGCCTCCACTCCAATCCACAGAGACGCCGGGAGCCACGCCGGATGAATCCGGAATCCAGGGCCAGTCTCCGAAAAGTTTGCCCAGTATTGACTCCTCGCATCCAGCGTCAGATTCTGCCTTCCAAAAATCTGCACGCTCGCGCCCGGCAGCGGGAAGGTGTAACCCGCGCGCGCCTGTCCGTAAAAAATCAGGTCGTTGGCAAAATGGCTGATATAGACCGCGTCTCCTGTTGTTTCGAGAAACCAGCCCGGCCGCTCGCCGTTGAGCGCGGCTCCCTTCGTGCGCGCCCATGAAATGCCGCCGCGGTAGTCGCTCCAGCGGTCGCGCGTCAGATAACTGATCGCCTCGCCGGCTTCGAACCAGCCGATCGCGTGACGCCACGAATTGGTTGCCACGCCTGCCCCCACGATGAGCGCATTCTCCGAAAGGCTCTGCCGCCACACGCCCGGTGTTTCGCGGCGTACGTCTCCCGCGAGGCGCAGCGAAGCGTACGGATGCAGCGGAACGCGGCGCACGCGGAGTTCCGTCTTCGCCTGGCCGTAACCGAACAGGTCGCTCCAGCGCGAGGAGAGCAGTGGATAAAGCCAGACCGTGGTTCTGAAGCGCTCCCGGTCCCGCCGCAGATTCGACCACGCGCGCCGCGCTTCCGCTGCTACCGCAGGGTCGGCGCTTTGCCGCGCGGTATCGAACCAGCGCAGCGCCGTCACGTCATCGTGCAGCAGATTGTTCGTCCAGCCAAGCTTCAGGGCGAGCGAAGCATCGAGCGGATTGGTTTCGCGCGCTTCGGTATAGTAGCGGAGCGCGTCTTTCAGAAAACCTGCCCGATAGCTGCGATCCCCCAGGTCTCGTGGGTCAGCCGCCACGGTTGGCTCGAGTGGCCGCGGCAATCCAAGCGTCATTCGGACGCGGTCCGCGATGTTCCGATCGCCCTGCGTCAGCACATGATTCAGAAGCGGCATCGCCAGGTCCGAGCGTTTGTCTTCCAGATAGAGAAATCCGAGTTGCGCCGTCGAAAGCGTATCGTGGAGCAGCGCGAACTCCTTTTCAGCATCCCGCCGAGAGGCTCTCCCGTCCTGCGACATGCGAAGCAGCAGGTAAGCTAACTCACGCCGCAACGCCTCATTCGATGGATCGAGTTCGAGCGCATTGCGGAATTCGTATACATACGGATAGCGCGCCGGAAGCTGCTCACGCGCCATCTCCGCCGCGCGGGGCTCGCCGCCGCGGGACGCCGCGATCAGCGCCGCTGTCATCGCATCGCTATTGCCCCGCCCCGTTTCAACGCGAGCGAGATCGATCAGGACGGATTTTCGCTCCGGCTGCAACCGGAACGCTGCTTTGTAATTCGCCGCCGCCAGATCCAGCTCATCGCGCTGCTCGGCCAGACGCGCGAGTTCGTCGCAGGCGCTGAAGGATGGGCCTGCCGCGGCAATGGCTTTCTGCCAGCGCTCGATTCCCGCCGCCAGCGGTTCATCGATATTACGGAATGCCGCCGCCGCGGTGGCGCGCGATTCCGCGTCGCCGTGATCCCGGACAAAGGCGAATATGCGGCGCGCTTCCGCCTTTCGCGCCGGCATGCCGTTGCCGGCTTCGAAACAGAGGAATGCATATTCGAGCGCGGTGTGGAAATCCGCGGGATCGAGCCGCATGGCCTCGCCGAATTCGGCGCGCGCAGCTTCCGAATCGCCGGTGCGCAGAAGCGTGTAAGCGAGATCTTTTCGGATGTCCGGCCGGGCAGGCGAAAGGCGCGCTGCTTCGCGAAACGCGTCGATCGCCGGATCGTATTCGTGAGCCTGCAGCGCACTGTAAGCCTTTGTCAGCGCGGCGTATGCGGGGTCTGGCGCCGGGCTCTGAGCACACAGGTTTCCCGTTGCAATTGCCAGCACCGGAATCCAGCTCGCGAGGCGCACGCGCATAACCCTGAAATAAGTGCGTTGCGCCGCCGGAATTCTCAAAAGAATGTAACGATCGCGCGCCTTTTTCTTACACCTCTTTACTCACGCTCGTTTACTAAGTAAAGCCTTGTGAACTCTGGCCTTACGCCGTAACGCGCGTATGCCGGTACGCGTTTCCAGATATAGAAGGAAGGTAATGAACATGAACACTCTTAAAAATCTCGGAATCAAAGTTGCTGGCGCGGCGGTTGCGATGGGTATGGTTGCCGGCGCGGCGTTCGGTCTGACCGGATCGGTACTGACGGTCAATCTCCCGCAGCCGGTTTCGGTGGGCAGCGCGGTTCTTCCGAGCGGTCAGTACAGAGTCACGGAATTTTCAATGAACGACGGCAATAGCCTGTTCGTGTTCCGTTCAGATAAAGGTAATGAGGCCGTCTCGGCTGTCGCGATGAAGAGCGCGGAGGCCTCGGCCGATCAGAAGACTTCGGTGGTTTTCTCGAACGACAACGGCACGCTGCACCTCGACAAGATGTTCATCGAGGGCGACGGCAGCGGCTATCAGTTCGCGAAGTAACCCCCCCAGCCCCGGATTTTCGCGGCCGCCCGGATTCCCCCTCCACTGGGCCGCCGCGAATTCTACCGAGCGGAAACGGCTCTCCGCCGGGCCTTGAGCGCTTCGCTGACCACGGGCGCGAGAGACAGCACGATAATCCCCAGTACCACCTTCTCGAAATTCTTCCTCACCAGTTCCACCTGTCCCAGTTGTGCGCCGAGCGCGGTAACCGCAACGATCCAGATCGACCCGCCCAGCAGGCTGAAAATCAGGAAGCGCGAGTAGGGCATGCGCGCCACGCCTGCGATAAAGGGCGTGCAACTGCGCACGATGGGAATGAATCGCGCGTACATGATCGCGCGCGCGCCGTACTTTTCGTAGAAGGCGTGCGTCCTCTTAATCTGATCGGGGTGGAAGAAACGGGATTTCGGACGGCTGAAAACTCTCGGCCCCGCGTGATAGCCGAGGAAATAGCCGAGATTGTCGCCGAGGAAGGCCGCCAGCATTAACAGGCCGCAGATGAAGTAGATATTCAGGCCGGCCGCGCCGCTCGCTACTCCCACGCTGAACAGAAGCGAATCGCCCGGCAGGAAGAAACCCGCGAGCAACCCGGTTTCCGCGAAGATGATTCCGGCGAGGCCAGCCACACCGAGTAAGCTGGAGAGCAGAGTCCGCACCAGTTCGAGCAGACGCTCCGCGTTGTAAAGCGACCGAACGAAGTCGATGATTGGGTGCATATCGTCCGGTTCGTGCGCCGCTTAGCTGGTCTGGCGGAAGCTCGCCACGATGCGGTCGATGACGTCCTGATGGATCTTCAGATCGCCGTTCGCGATCATGCTGTCGCGAAGCCCCTGCTGGAAGAAAGTGGCGCGTTGTTGCGCCTTTTTCTGATGGAGATCGTCGGTAATCTTCTGACGCTGCGCCGCGAGGCCGGAAATATCAGCCGGCGTAGCGGTCAGGATCTTCGCCACCATTTGTCCGCCGGACACCGGATCGGGACCCACCAGGCTGCCGGCCGGTTTGTTAAAGAAATCGGGAATGACGCCCGCGTTCCCCACGCCCTCCAGCGCATCGTTGCGCGTTACATCGCTGGACGTTTTCAGGGTGATGTTCATCGACTTGGCGGCCTTTTCCAGATCGCCGCCCATCGACTTCGCTTTCGACAGGAGTTCCGCCCCTTTTGCCTGTAGAACCTTGTTGGCCTTGTCCGTAGTCGCCGCGTTTTTCACCTTGTCGCGGACTTCATCGAGGGTCCCCTGATGAGCGGGGACAATGGTCGTCACGTCCGCCACCAGCGCTCGTCCGTCCTGCAAAACCACCGGGCCGAGCGTGACTTCGAACTTCTTGAGCGAACTCACCGCGTCGTACAGTTCCTTCGAAACGCCGATGCCGGGGATCGGATCGTTGGGCTGGATGTTATCCACGTTCACGAGCGTTCCGCCAACTGCTTCGGCCACTTTCTCGGGATGCGACGGATCCTTACGCAGGCTATCGATCGCCTGATCGGTCAGCTTCTGCATCAACTGGGCGGCGCCCTGCTTCTGGACTTCGGTGGCCAACTGGGCCTTCACTTCTTCGAACGGCTGCAGGTGAGCCTGCTCGTGGGCTTCCACCTGGATGATGTGATAGCCGTATTCCGTTTTGACGAGCCCGCTGGTCTCGCCGGGTTTCAGGCTGAACGCCGCTTTTTCGAATTCGGGGACGGTCTGGCCGCGAACGATCCAGCCGAGTTCGCCGCCTTTGGCCGCTGAACCTGGGTCCTGCGAGTTCGCCGTCGCCAGCTTCGCGAAATCTCCGCCGGCTTTAATCTGCTTCAGCAAGTCTTCGGCTTTGGCCTTTACCACAGCGTCATTGGTGGCATCTGACTTCAGCAGGATGTGCCGCGCCTGTACGCGCTCCGGCGTCTGGAAGTCGCTCTGCTGATCCCGGTAGGCTTTCTGGAGCTGGGCATCTGTTATCTGGATGCCGGCGCCGACTTTCGCGGGGTCCAGTACGATGACCGCGAGGCTGCGCTTATCCGGCACCATGAAATCGGGCTTATGGAGGTCATACCAGGACTGGATCTCGGCATCGGTCGGCACGGCGTCCTTCTGGAAATCCGCCGCCGCCAGCACTGCATACTCGACTTTCACCTTGTCGTTGAGTCTGTGGTATTCCTTCTCGACTTCCTGATTCGACACCACGACGCCGCCGGCAACCAGCGCTTCCAGGCGGCTGATGAGCATCTGCCGCTGCATGTCGCTCCGCAGGTCCGCGAGAGTGGTCCCCTGTGACTGCAGGACCTGGGCGAGCATGGCGCTATCCACCTTGCCGTCCTTCACGGCTCCGGCCGGAAGTGAGTCGATGATGGCGTTCTCTGCTTCGTCCGAGGAAACCTTCATCCCCATCTTGTTGGCTTTCCAGACCATCATCCGTTCATTGATCGCCTGCTGGATGACTTGGGGGGCGTAGATGGAAAGCAACTCGGACGGAATCTGGCGATTCTGGGTCAGACGGCGGATCGTCTGCGTGATTTCCTGGGCGGTCAGCTTGTCGCCGCCGATCTGCGCCACAACGGCGGTATCGCCGGTCCCGCTATCCATCCCGGTCTGCGGGATGAGATAGGTAACCATGGAAAGAGCCACGAGGCCCAGAAGCACCATCAGGAATCCGCGAACCATTTTGTCGCGGCTGCGAAAGAGGTCAAACATGCCGGGGGAAATCTCCTGCTGAAACTGCGATTAAACCAAACTTCTTATTGTAGCAGCGCGCCCAGCGGCAGAAATGCCGCAGAAATGGATTCGAAGAAACGAACCCATTTCGCCGCCTAACTGCTGTATTCTTAGACGGTTGAACGGCCTAAAGGTGACACTCGGCGTGAACTGCCCGCACCGCCTTTTCGAGACCGTCCTTGCGGACGGCGATCGAGATGGTCAGTTCGCTCGAACCCTGGGCGATGGCGATCACGTTCACCTTCTCCCGTGAAATTGCCGTAAAGATCCGCCCTGCAAGGCCTTGCGCGCCGCGCATCCCTTCGCCAACGACCGCGAGAAGGCCGACGTTGCGGTCCACCGCCACGTCGTTCACGTATCCGTGGGCGAATTCGAGCGAGAGCGCCACCCGGATGGCGTCACAGGCCTTTTCGATCTCGTCGTTCCGGACCAGGAAGCAGAAACTCTGGCGATAGCTCGAACTGGAAAGCGCCAGAATTTCGACGTTGACGCGATCGAGCGCATCGAGCGAGCGCCCCATAAGGTGAACGCCACTGACGGCCGCGCTGGCAGGTTCCAGCGATACGAGCGCCACGTTGGCCATGGAAGTCACGGCCTTCGCGCCCGAATTGCCCGCCGTCAGTTTCGGGACGATGCGGGTGCCCGGCTTTTCGGGGGAAAAGCTGTTCTTGCTCCACACGGGGATGCCGCGCTCCACGAGCGGCGCGATGGTGCGCGGATGGAGTACCTTGGCGCCGGCCCAAGCCAGTTCGGCGGCTTCGCTGTAGGTGATTTCGTCGAGAATTCTGGCGTCCGGCACCAGGCGCGGATCGGCCGTCATGATGCCATCCACGTCGGTCCAGATCCAGAGTTCGGTGGCGTCGAGCGCGGCCGCGAGAATGCTGGCGGAGAAGTCGGAACCGCCGCGGCCAAGGGTCGTCGGCCAGCCTTCCACGGTGGCGCCGTTGAAGCCGGTGACGATGGGAATGGCCCCCTTGCGGAAAATCGGCATCAGCCGGCCCTGCGCCTTTTCGCGCGTGAGATCCATCAGGGGCGAGGCGGCATTGAAAACCGAATCGGTGACCACCGCTTCAGCCGCGTTGACAGCCTCGGCTGCGATTCCGCGCGAGCGCAGGTGTTCGCTCACGAGCAGCGCGGAGAGCCGCTCGCCCACCGCGATGGCTTCATCAACCGCGCGAGCGGGGCGATAACCCAGCATCTGGATACCGTTCACGATGCGCTGGAACTCCGCCACGAGGGTTTTCACCTCGGCGTGGACGCGCTCGATCTCAGCGGCGGGGACCAGATCCTTCGCGGCTTCGAGGTGCCTCGTCGTCAGCTGATTCAGGTTGCGTTCCACGGCGGCCCGATCGTCGGCTTCCGCAAGGCGCGTGGTGTCGAGCAGAAGATCGGTGATCTTCGACATGGCAGAGACTACCGCCGTGACGGGCCGCCCGGCCGCGTACCGGGCGATCAGATCGCAGGCGGCCTTCATCCGTTCGGCAGAGCCCACGCTCGTGCCGCCAAGCTTCATGACAAGCAGATTTTCCAAAACCAGCTACGCTCCTTCGCTACGCTTTGCCGTTCGAAATCTTTGCGCGAACGATGCCCAGTACCGCGTCTTCCACCTGTTCGAGCGTCATCCCGGTGGAATCCAGGTAGACCGCATCGGGGGCCTGCAGAAGCGGCGATTCAGCGCGGTTACGATCCCGGTGGTCGCGTTCGGCCAGTTCGGCCGCCAGCGCGCCGTGATGCTCGTCCGGCAATTCACCGGCGCGCCGGCGCACGCGCTCGGACGGGTCGGCATCCAGAAATATTTTGACACGCGCATCGGGAAAAACCACCGATCCGATGTCGCGGCCTTCCATTACGACATTCTCGTGGCGCGCCATCTCGCGCTGTTTGGCGACCATCGCGGTGCGGACGGCGCCGATGGCCGCGACCTGAGAAGCCATCGCGGAAATTTCGGGCCCCCGAATCGCCTCCGTTACATCTTCTCCGTTGAGACGAACGTGGCGGTGTCCCGGCAGTTCAATCTCGGCTGAGAGGGCGAGTTGTTCGAGACGCTGAGCGTCCGTTGTGGCTGTGCCGGTGCGCGAAGCCCACAGCGCGACCGCGCGGTACATTGCGCCGGTATCGATGTAGGTGTATCCCAGCCGGTCCGCGACGGCGCGCGCGATGGTGCTTTTCCCCGCGCCCGCGGGACCGTCAATGGCAATGACGTAGCCCATCGTTCAGGCAGTGGCCTGGGCGCGGGGCTTTTGGTGGGCGCGTCCGATGCCGGTGTAGTCGAATCCGGCCTTGCGGGCTTCATCCGGACTGAAGAAATTGCGTCCATCCACCAGTACCGCGGATTTCATGCGGCTCGCCAGCTCCATCAGATTCAGCTCCGCGAATTCCGGCCATTCGGTGACCAGCAGGAGGGCGTCGGCCTGATCGGCGGCCTGGGCCGCGCTCGAACAATACTGCACTTTGAGAGCGGAATGATGCTCGCGGCAGGCATCCATTGCGATCGGATCGTAGACGCGTACGCGCGCGCCGAGGCGCAGCAGCTTCTCGGCGATTAGCAGGCTGGGGGCGTCGCGCAGATCGTCCGTGTTGGGCTTGAATGCGAGGCCCAGCACCGCGATGGTGCGGCCTTTGAGGATGAAGAGCTTCTCCTGCAGTTTCTGAATAACCACCTGGCGCTGCAGACGGTTGACGGAGATGGAAGCGTCGAGCAGTTGCGGATGGTAGCCGTATTCGTTCGCCGTGTGGAGCAGGGAGCTGATGTCCTTGCCGAAGCAGCTTCCGCCCCATCCGAGGCCGGCGTTTAAAAAGCCCATGCCGATGCGGGCGTCGAGCCCGATACCGGTCATGACCTCCTTGACATCCGCGTCCACGCGCTCGCAAATGTTGGCGATCTCGTTGGCAAAGCCGATTTTCATCGCGAGGAACGCGTTGGCGGAATACTTGATCATTTCCGCGCTGGTGAGAGTCGTGGTGACGAGAGGAGCGGATTGGACGCGCGCCGGACGGGACGCGAAGGCGGGAGCCTCGAATTTCTGTTCGGAAAGCGCGCGTTAGAGTTCGCGCAGCAGGCTCAGCGAGCGTTCGTCCTCGGTTCCGATAACGATGCGGTCGGGATAGAGCGAATCGTGGATGGCCGAACCTTCGCGGAGAAATTAGGGATTGCTGGCGACGCTGAATTCGATCTTGCCGTCCGATTCCGGGATACCTTCGCGGATCAGAGCGCCGACGAGGTTGCCGGAACCGACGGGGACGGTCGATTTATTGATGACGACGCGATAGCGGGAGGAATCCATGGCCGCGCCGACGCCGCGCGCGGCGGCTTCGAGGTAAGACAGATTCGATTCGCCGGACGGAAGCGGCGGGGTGCCGACCGCGATGAAAATGGCGTCGCTTTCGCGGACGGAGGCGGTGAGGTCGGTTTCAAAATCGATACCGCCTTTGTGGGCCGCGAGGGCGAGGAGCTCGCCGAGCCCCGGTTCGTAGATGACGGGATCGCCTTTGCGAAGCTTTTCGACTTTGGAGCGGTCGGTATCGACGCAGGTGACCCGATGCCCCAGATAAGCCAGACAGGCCCCCGTTACGGTGCCGACATAACCAGTTCCTACAACTGTGACTCTCATCTGATCTTCAGGTTACCGCAGCGGATTTTTGGAGCTCGATGCTGAATATCCAGTACGCCGGTCATACGGCGCCGGCGGCCAGTTGGGATTCGATCCACTGGGGATTTCCGCCCCTCGACGCCAGATAAAGCGCCCCTGATAACGCGGAGTACAGAGGCAAAGTATTGTCATAGCCGACGTGCATAAAGATTACGGAAACTCCGAATGCGATGAGCGTACCCAACAAACCAGTGGCCATCAAGTGAACCTTCTTCGCGTTCGGGTGTCCCCTGGTACGCACCATAACCCGGTAATTCATTCGAATCGAGATGACAAGCGCCGCAATGTACAGGATGGCCACCGGCAAGCCGTTCTCGGAAGAGAGCTGCGTATAAGTGTTATGAGTCCCATTTACGTGCGCCCGGGCGTTGGTGGCAACGTCGTTGTGCCAAAGAGCATCCATGAAGGTGCCGGGGCCTGAGCCAAACA
This sequence comes from uncultured Solibacteraceae bacterium, assembly GCA_964636715.1. Classification (GTDB taxonomy): domain Bacteria; phylum Acidobacteriota; class Terriglobia; order Bryobacterales; family Bryobacteraceae; genus BOG-234. The sequence continues at coordinate 18,120 of CAZWTH010000211.1, forward strand.
CCGGATGCCGCATCGTGAAAAGGAGGCTCTGCTGGAGGAGATAGGTTCGTTCCATTTGAGAGCCTTCATTGGCGTCTATCTGGCCATTTTGTGGGAGCGAGCCCGGGACGCTGATCTTCACCAAACGGGATACCATCGAGCCTGGCGCCGCGACGACCAGACAGATCCCAGGGATGACCATGATGAGCAGCACTTTACGGGCCGCCGGGGACAAAATCATCCACACCAGCACGCAAGTGACGACAGCCAGAAAACCGCCGCGCGTTCCCGTTCTCACAAGAAAGTAGATCCCGGCGGCAAACTCCACGACCCCAATTATCTTTGCGATCGCATTGCCGTACAGAATGATATACAGGCAGAAACCAACGCTGACGACCATCTGCAGACCGATATCGTTCGAGTTGCCCATGAAGGAGCTTCCAGGCACGATAAATCTGGTTACCTCATCGCCTTTGCCGAAAAGTGCGCAGGTCAGGAGATAGACCGCCTGGAAGATGACGCTGGCGGTCATCATTGTTCCGCAGTCTCGTATGGTCAGAGCGAAAGCGGAGATATAAAAAAAACAAAACAGGGAATTCATGATGAACCCCTTGGTGAGGTCCACGCTCGTCGCATGCACGATGCTGAATACACTCGCGCCAATCATAAACGCGGTAAGAGCCAGCCAGATGCGGCCCAGAGGCGTCTTCAGGCCGCGCAAGGCGCTGCCGCACAGAAAAAAAGCAATCACAACGAACGGGGCCGCTACTATTGAAAGATAAGGCTTTACGTGCAGGAAGTTAATGCCGATGTCATTTGCAAAACCCGAAAACAAATAAAGGAAGGAGGCATACAAGCCGATCTTGTGAAGGACCGAGGATGCCTCTGGCGTTTCCGGAAAACTGGCCAGTTCGCCGGAGCCCTGGGCCGGCGGCAAAAATCCAGCGGGCGCGCCCACAGCAACGGAGGGGTTCGGCGGAGTTGCAGCGTAAGCACCGCCTGCCGCACGTGGTGAAATGCGTTGACGCGAGTCCGGAATTCCGAGAGCGCCTCCCAGTTTTCGGACAGGCTTCGAATGTCCGCGTAGCTGCGGATTGGATGGCGGGTTCGCCTCCCGGGTCGATTTCCCTCCGTAATCCGGAACCGGTTCGGGGGCGGCTTGGCCCGGAAATTTAGCCTTCCGGACAGGCAGATGAGTTTTCAAAACGCGTGACGCCAGCTACAATAAATCACCTGTATTGTATCGCGACAAGTCCAGCCTGAAATCGAATCCCGCGACCGGTCCGCTTTCAGACGGCGAGGCGAGAGAAGAGAGCTTTTTCGGCCGGGACTGGCGCGGGCTCACCCTTCTGCTTGTATTGTGCGGGGTTGTGATCGTCCTCCGATGGGTGAAGATCGAGGCTCTCTACAACAACGATACTTCGATGTGGCTCTTCCAGGTGGGGCGGTTGGCGCGGGGTGAGTTGCCTTATCGCGATTTCTCCTGGAATTATCCACCTCTTGCGATTTTCCTGTTGGGCTCCATAGCGCGCGTATTCGGCATCACGTTTTCGGTTCTCCAGGCAACGATGGATATCATCTCGCTGGCGGTGGTGCTGCTTTGCTGGTGGCTGGCGCGCCATATTCTTCCAGCCTGCACCCGGTTTGTGACAATAGCGGCGACAGTTGCGGTCTGCGCGACTTCACTGACGAAATTCAACCTGTTTTCGTTCGCGACATATTCACCGGCCCTCGAAATTGCCGCCGCGGGTCTGCTGATGGTCATGATCGGGGGTGTCCGCCAGTTAAAGAGCGGGGCGAGCGCGGCAGCCGATTTTGCGCTGATCTCCGCCGGGATTTTCATCGCGACCATCAGCAAGCCGGAAGCGCTGGCGGCGGGATGGTCGGCCCTGATTCTCCTCGTCGCGCTGGACAGGACCCGGCGCTGGAATTGGTACATCGGAGCGGCGGCCGCGGCAGGCGCCGCATCCACGCTGGTTTACGTGTGGACGGCTCGGCTGGTTGGATTTGGTGCGATGAAAACAGGCATTGGCGGATATGGGCTGGCGTCGTTCGCCTGCCCCTGGTGGCCGACGGGCCTCGGCCTGTACGGCGCAGTCGCCTGCACGGGTGAGGCTGCGTTCCTCGCGGCGGTTCTGATCTGGCCGTTCCGGCGCTCGCTGCGGCCCGAATACGCGCGAAGAATTTCGTTCCTTTGGGGATCGGGAGCAATCGGGCTTGCCGTATTTGCCGCCTATGTCTGGTATCAATGCGGGCCCGAGTTACTGCTCTCCACGAATCCGACGTCCCTGAAGATGGAGGCTCTCGCGCGCAACGTGATCTGGACCAGCCCGGCCCTGCTTCCGATCATGTGGGCATCCATCTGCGTCTGGGTCGCGCTGCTGCTGCAGTGGAGGCGTATGACGCTTGCGTCACAGCTTCTGTTTTTTGTGATCTCGGTGCCGGTCGCGATGTCCGTACGGAGTCTTTTCGGCTCGACCTTGTTTCCAGTCACCGAAGTATCGGCAATGTGCTATCCGTTTTTTGTCATTGCCGCCGCATTGCTCATCGAAGCACTGTACCGCGTTTTTCTGGCGGAGCGCGGCGCTTCGGCAACAGTGGCGATCTGGATCGTGCTGGGTGGATACGGGGCACTTCGCTTCGCCGGCGCGTTTCCCACGCAGCTTTCGAATGCGCCGTATTACAGCCTTCGGACAAGAGCAGGAACGGTCCGCCTCTCGGACGGCCGCCTGAGCGAGCAGATTTACCACTACATCGTCGACCGTACGAGCCCTGACGACGCGCTGTTCGATCTGCCCTATGGAGGCGGGTTCAATTTCGCGGCCGGGCTGCGCAGCCCCGCGTTCACCGTCCAGTTCCAGCAGTTGCGCATGCCGGAGGAGTATCAGATGCGGGATCTCGATCAACTCCGGGCAGATCCGCCGCGTTACATTATCGCGAACCCCGCCCAGCATTTTGCTTCCTGGTGGGGATATAACTCGAACATGGACTGTCCGTTTCCACGATTCGTGTGGCAACCGGATGAGCCCTCCTGGGATCCCGGCTATGTGTTTCCGGTGGTCCGCTACATCGAACAGAACTATAAAGTGGGCGCGAAGATCGGGCCGAAGCTCATTCTCGTTCCGCGCTGAGGCAGGAACTGGCGAGGAAGGGGCCGTGAATGAAGCGCCTGAGAGGAGTACCACGGGGCCGCTCCCATAGTATGATGACTTTTCGATCCCGCCAATGTACGCTCAGCCAGCAGATCCCCAGAGAACTTCCAGCTGGCGCATCGGGCTGATTGCCGTGATCGGATTTGCCGTGCTGATGGCGGCGGTTCTTCTCGCGCTCCGGCGTCCAGGACAGGAGTGGGGAGGCGATTTTGCCCTGTATATCTCTCATGCCCGCAATCTGGTTGAAGGGCAGCCTTACGCGAATACGGGGTACATTGTCGATCCCTATTACAGAAGCGAAAGCCCGGCAACCTACCCGCCACTTTTCCCTCTCGTGCTGGCGCCTCTTGTCGCTCAATACGGGCTCAATTATGAGATTCTGAAAATCCCGGGCATCCTTTTTTTTGCCGCCACGATCCCTCTGTGTTTTGGGCTGGCGTCTCGCCGATTGCCGGTATACCACGCGCTCCTGGCAACTGCGCTGTGGGGCGCATGGCCCTTTATTCTCTCGTTCAAGGACTCCGTTCTGCCGGATCTGCTGTTCCTGTTGCTTTGGATGCTGACGATCTGGGTTATGGAGCGGGCATATGAAAATCCTCAGACATCCGCTACGGCGAGGCGGGCGCTGCTTACGGGGCTTCTCATGTTCGCGGCTTATGCGACGCGGAGTGCGGGGATCGTGGCCCCTGCCGCGTTAATCGCGTACGATTTTGCTCGCTTCCGGAGAATTACCCGATATGCTCTTCTGGCGGCCGGCGCGTTCGCGGTCCTGTTTCTGGGCCAGAATTTTGTTATTCACAGCGATCAGAGCTACATGCAAATGTTCACGATCGCTTTGCTCAAGACCGGCAAAATATATGCATATACGCTGAGTGTGATCTTAACCTGGGTGAGCAGCGGTTGGGTGCGCGATATTCGGGGAATAGCGACAGCGGCGCTGGCTCTGTTTGCCCTCTGGGGATTCGTGCTTGGGCTACGCCGTTTTCGATCGCCTATGGAATTGATGCTGGCGGCCTATTTCGCTCTCCTGCTTCTCTGGAGCCCTGGCGCCGGCGCGCGTTACTTTGTGCCCCTGGTACCGTTCATCTTCGTTTATATGGCGGCAGGGCTGAAGGATTTCGAGGATCGCGCGATCAGCCGCTTCGCGCGTCCAGCCGAATGGGTATTGATGGTTTTGATCCTCATCTGTTATGGCGCGGAATACGCCAGGTTTACGCCGGGTCCTGTCGAGGACGGAAGTTCGACTCCGGGCTTTTCCGAAGTTTGTAAGTACATCGAGGACCACACCGCAAAGGAAGACGTTTTCATTTTTGAGAACCCACGCGTACTTTCGCTTTACACCCGGCGTCCTGCAGCGGTCTATCCCGAAAGCGGCGATGCTCAACTGATGTGGGACTTCTCCCACACCGTTCACGCACGATATTTGCTCACGACGAATTTCGTGGCTTCGGACGAGCAAGTGATTGGAAATTTCCTTCAACGGTTCGGGGAGCATATGCAATTGACATACAGCAACACAAACTTCCGTTTGTATTCTTTTTTGGACTGATGCCAGCCGGGGTGAGGAAGGAACTTCGGGCGAAATACTCCTGATTCACCCAGCCGTTTATACCATTCAGCGCGGCGGGCCGATTTCATCCGTTGCCGCCAGGCGATTTTTCGGTCTCATCATTTTGCGACGTTGCGCATCCGTACCAACCCGGGCATTTCCGCGCCGCAAATCTGATGAGACCTTTTTCAGTCACAACTTTTTTTAAAAAAATTCGAGCTTCTGTAACTGGCTCGTTTGCAAGCGTTTGTGTAATTTTCTTCCGGCGGAATTGACGCTGATTCAGCGTTGGTTCCGGAGAGCGCATGAGTATTCTCTGGTTGCGATGACCATTCGCTGGAGAGAATACTCAATGTCGAAACCGCCTTCCCGCTCATTCGCGGTGTTGTTCGCCGCGCTACTGGCGACCAGTGCTCTGCAGGCGCAGACCAAACTCAATCTGCAGGCACAAAGCCAGGATGTGGACTTTTCCGCTGCGCCGTCCACGAAACCGGCGCAAACAGGAACGTCGCTGCCCCCGGCGTGCTCGCCGGGCGCGGTGTTCCTGCTGCTCAGCAATGCGCCGGGCAAGAACCTGTACATTTGCACGGGGTCCAATACCTGGACTCAGCAGACCGGAGGCGAAGCGGCCCCGGATGTGGCGGCTATTTCGGATACGGTGCTAAGCGTCGGCGCCAACTGTTCCGCGGATGCCCCCTGCAATATTCGCCTCGGAACCACAATTTTCGCCTTCATCAACCCGGTGACGGCGACGATCAGCGCCGGTACGGGAACGGCCTACATCTATGTTTCTTCCGCGGGACTGCTGACGGTGGGACACAACATGACAGTTTCCTGCGCGCAGGGATGCGTGGCCCAGCCGGGCATTACGGGCTTTCCTCCCGACTCATTCCCGCTCGCCATCTGGACTGCCGTGAATGGCGCCTGGAATGACACCGGGACCGATGTACGGGCCAGCGTGGGCCGCGATCTGCTCGCGTTCGGCAGCGGGATCAGCGGGACGGTGTCTCCCGGTGTTACCACGCTCACTGTTCCGCCGCAAAAGGGCGGCTTTTCAGTGGCGTTCCGCGGGACGGACGTATCGGCGGGGCAGACGATCTTTGTCACCATTCCTTACACGTGTACGATCACGGACTGGGCCGTTACGTCCGATGGCACCGCGACCATTATGTTGTGGAGTTCCCCGGACAGCACCCAGGTACCGACTGACAGCGACATTCTCACGGAACACGGTCTTTCGCTCACCACAGGTACCCGTATTCATTCGACAACCGTAAGCGACTTTCTGGGCACAGCAATCCTGGCATTCGACACCATTGCCGTGAACCTGGCGGCGGTGGGAGGGTCGGCAAGTCATGTGGAGTTTTCCCTGGGGTGCACGCGATGAAAAGCCTGGTAAGCGCCCTTTTCCGGCGGAGCGGCCGCTGGGTTGAGAGTACGCCGCGCCCGCGGAACGGTCAGAGTCTCATCGCACTTCACACGATGAGATTGCTGGTGGCTGCGCTCCTCTCATTGCCCTCCGCTTTTGGGGCGTGGGATGGCCACATGCTCCTGCGAACTGTTCCGGAGAAGGCTGGCGGAGGTACTACCTCTCCCTATCTGCTGCTGATCAATGGGACTTTTCCAGACCTCGCAATGGTCTCCTCCGGCGGTCATGTGATGAACACCACCATCTGCGGCGTAAACTCCATTACTTGCCCTGCAGATCTAGTATTCACACGGGATGCACAGTGTACGGTCCCTTACGCCGGATGGGATATCCTAGAATATTCGGGAACCACCGGACAACTGGTAGCCATGGTTGAAGTACCACTTTTGTCGAATGTAAGGCCCGCCAACGTTTACATTTGCGCGGGTAACCCGCTGGTTACCATATTCCAGGGCGGCGGCCGGGGCGCGGCATACGACAACGATTATCTATTGGCGCTGCACATGGATGAGATGGCGGGCACGGTTCTGCACGATTCCACCGCGAACGCAAACGATGCGGTAAAAAAGTCGGCTACCGCCCCCAGCGCTGTTGCGGCCGCCATGCTGGGCGCGGGGCAACGCTTCACTGGAACGCGCAACAGCGCGAATAACGACTATGCCCAATTTCTTTCGAACACTCAGCCCACCAGTTCATACACCATCGAATACTGGTGCAACGCTGTCTCTTACCTGAGCCTGGACACAGTATTCCTTGCGCCGCTTGACAGCGGCCCCATCATTTCCACGGGATTTTACTGGTTTCCTTCCGGCACGATTCTCTTTCGAAACAGCTGGGGCTATTCGACGCCGAAGGCGCCAGGGGCGGCAACGACGGGAACTTTCCACAACATCGTCTTCGTTCGTGACAACGATACCCTGAACGTGTATCTGGATGGCGTGCCCGGAACCGCCACCACGGGTTTTGGGACGACTACCGCGGTCTGGGCGGGTCTGGGTTGGAACGCGGCGCCGAACACGGCGTACAACAGCTTCAACGGTACGCTCGACGAAGTTTTTTATTCCAAAATCGCGCGCGGATCCGCCTATATCACTGCTCGATACAACAACGTGAACAGTCCCTCGACCTTTTATACGGTTGGACCTTTCACTTCCATCGCGCCGGTCCCGCGCTCCACAACCGCCGCAAACTCTCAGGTAAATGTTTTTTAAGGAAAGAATTCCAATGTTGAAATTCATCGTTCGCTCGACGGCGCTCTTTGCACTGGCTGTTGCTTCTGCTGCTGCTCAGCAGGTAATCGGCGTCACCCCCACGCAGGCCGTCATTCACTACCAGGCCCCGAACGCGGCGGATTGTCAGGTGAAGGTCAGCCAGAGTTCTTCCATGACGCCACTTGCATACGATGTGGACCCGGTCCTCTTTCCGGGATCCAACGTCGACAGCAGATCCGGTAATGTGATCTCACCGTCGAAGGTGGATCGCTATTTTGTGGTCGGACGAAAAAGAGCCGATGTCGCGTCTGACGGCAAACGCTATTCGAGATCGCTGCAGGCGTTCTCGGAATATTTTTATCAGGTCACCTGCAACGGCAGCGTTCAGACCGGGCGCTTCGTGACCGCGAATCCGCCTTTGGGGAACGACTACCCGGAGCCTCCGCCCTTTGAGGCGACGGCTTTCGGAAACTGGGCATGGCCGACGATCGACTGGAACGATCAGAGCAGGGTCTATATCGATCCGATGACGGGAATTGCGATCAAACGGGCAACGGGCCCTGGCTGGTACGGGGAAACGCAAACCGGAAAGAAATTCGGCGTGGCTCTGGACCTGAATGCCCTCAGCGGTCTTACGAGCGGCTGGACGAACGTTTCCAATATACTCAGTGGCGCCACCTCGAGCACAGCCACTTACTCGGGCGCCGGCGGAGACCCCATATTCCTGGCATTCGACTCCTCGCAGTTATTAGCTGCCGGCAACAAGCAGTTCACGGGTTGGGATCCGACGTCTATGACCCTGGACAATGTTCTCCTGCGGGTCTTCGGAACGGGCTCCGGCACGGTTTCCGCGTGTCTGAGCGACGACTCCGGAGGGCACTGCGCGTCGCCCGCGGTGAACATCGCTACCCTTCATTCGGGCGGTGGCAATCCAGCGGGAACATACCCGGCGGCGTGCGCATCCGACGGTGACAGTGGCTGCTTTCCGAATAGTGGATTCTGGGACGGCTGGAATTTCATTCCGACGCGGGGACAGATGAGCGCATCCTCGGGAACCGTCAACGTGTCCGGTTCCGCGGTGACCGCGGGGACAAACACCAAGTTCGATCTGAACTGGAAGCCGGGCGGTAAGATTTCCATTGCCGGTACGGCCCCAGCGTGCCCGGGGAATCTGTGCACGATTTCGCTGGTGAACTCGTCTTCCACTCTCACAATTGTGGAGGTGATTGCTTCCCCGATCAGCAATGCCGCTTTCAAAACCGCGAACAGCGGCGTGATGATATGGATCAACAAAGCAGGCAGTACTTACAGCGCGGCCATCAGCCTCAACTTCGATTACGCTTTTTCGGATCAGTCGACGATGCCGGCGAGCGGCTCGACCGCGCAATGCTCCCCCAATCCCACAACCGTGTCCTACGCGGCGGACGGAGTTACCCCAATCACGCCGGTGGCAGGTGAATTGTGTCTGGCGACTCATGCAAATGGTCCTGGCCAGTATCTCTATCTGCTTATTCCCTCCACCGGCGAGACCCGGTTTCTTGCGCCGATTTACTTTTTCAATGCGTCAGATCCCGTCGCGGACCAGTCCACCGGTATCAGGGGTCTGGTAAACTCCTTCGACAGTTCGGACGCAAATACATTTTACGTGCAGACGAACACCACCAGCGGGGCCGCGATTTTCAGCGGCACGTACAATGCGGCCATTTACAAATACAAGGCTTACTCGCATTCACACTATCCGTCGGCTACGGCTAATTATCAGCCCGGCGAGGATGTCACCCAATATTGGTTCCAGGGACCTGCCTGGGCGGACACTGGACTCACCTGGGTGAACCGGACGAAGGCTTCGGAAGGACATGACCTTGGGTCACAGATCGCGGCTAAAAATTCCAATTGGGACCCCACAATATTTTTCCCCGGTTCGGTTCAACGAGTAGCCGAGGGCAAGGCCTTAGTAACGAACGGTCCCCTCACTTTCGGCGAAACTATCGGCTTGACAAACGCCGTGGATTTGGCAACCGGAACAGTTTACGCTACCACGAACACGTACAGCACCTTTCCCGCGAGATGGTGCGGCCAGCATTCCGATATTGTCGTCGATGGCTGGTATGGACTGGTATGCAACCCTCTGGGAGGAACTTACTCATGGCAGGGGAGCGCCTCGCGTATCGGTACGGGACCGTGGGAGATGACGCCCACCGCAGTACTGAAAAACGGGACTTTCAGCAGCGACACTTCGCTGACGGCGACGTCCCCGATGGATGCCTGCCCAACGATTCCCGCATTTCTGTCCTACTTTGTGCCTGCAAATCCTTCCTGCGTCACGTTCCAAAGCGCAATGGCGTGCTCCCATACGCCGAATGCGGCGGAAAAGCTCAAGTGGCCGTGTGAAACCAATCCTGACTGGTCCGAGCTTCAGCCAATTGCTCCAGGCGACGGATTATTGATAAAAGCCGGTCATTCTCCCACGGAGACACTTTTGGTGCTCACCGTCACCAGCCTTGGAAGCGGAAATTACCAGTTCACGGCGATTCGGGCCACAAACGGGCACGGAACGCTGGCGGCTGCGAACGGCTGGATTGCCTACGCGGTTCCGCCAACGACGGATTGCAGCCCCATTTCGACCTGCACCGGTGGCGCTCCGGGATTCTGGACCAAGCTGACGGATCCGACTTTTATATGGAGGCCCGACCCTGGGGCGTTCGCGCAGCACGTCGATCTCGGCAATGCCCCGAAGCCGGGCGCGAACACCTACTGCGGCACAGACCTTTGCCGCTACAACGTACCGTTTGGACAACAGATTGGCGATCGATTCAAAACAGCAAAAAAAATGTCGGACGGAAGTTTTGCCGGAGTGCCCGGTGCGATTGCCATGCAGGGATATCCTTCACTGCGCCAATTAAACGCGCCTCCTACAGAGCAGGTGTGGTTGGCGAACTATCGTCACATCAATGGGAGCCTTGGATCAGGTCCCGAGGTTCAGTCCCCGGTGGGGTCGGTCAGCTATAGCCTGTTGCCGGGAACCACGGGCGTCTACAAATTTACATCCGTCAACGGCGGGTTGCATTACAAGCAGGTTCCGGTTATCGCCTATGCCGGCTATCATCTTCTCAAGGAAGTCAGCAGCCCCGCGAAGGGTAACATCATTACGGATTCCACGCCGTGGAAATACTGCGTCGCTCTCGCGGCTGGCGAGTGCCGGAACGGCTCCGCGACGGGTGAAGTCTACCTGAGCGTTCCCCAGGGGCTGATCCGCAACGACCTCAACTGCGTTTCCAACTGGTATGACGACAATTACCCGTGCGTATTCAGCCCCCCTGCAAAAGCCGGCTTCACGGTACAGGAAGGGACCTCGAAGGACGATCCCAACGGAACGAACTGGCGCAGAATCTCGATGGGATTTTCCGGTTATGGACGCCAGTTTGAGTTCGGGACGTTCATCCCCGACCCGACAGGGACCTGGGCACTCACGGAGGGTTATTGGCTCGATGGTATTCGCAACGATCTGCTGATCGCGAAACTGCCGCCATGGCCGAATCCGCAGGAAGTCACTGTGAACCGCACCAACTTCATCGCGCAATCGGTTCAGATTGGCGCAGGCCAGAATCTGACGAACGCACGGGTTCGTTTCGGTTATACAGAAAACGGTAACGTCTCGGATTATTTCTGTACAGCGCGCCAGGAAACCTGCGTGACAGCCGGGTCAGCGAGCTCAGCCACGTCGCCCTATTTCTTCGTTAGTGAAAATCAGGGGTGGCAGCCCTGTACAGGTGGCTGCACGGTTTCGGTTCCGGCCATTCCGGGACGCGTCCTGTTCTATGCTGTGGACCGTCAGGATGGCGGGGGTAATACGATCCCCGGAGCCA
>CAZWTH010000212.1:0-10818 GCA_964636715.1 uncultured Solibacteraceae bacterium
CCGAAACACAGGTAACGCCGTCATTGTTCAAGTGGGATGGCAGCAAGCCCTACGTAACCGCGACCCACGCCGATTACAGCATCCTGGGACCGGCAAGCCTCTTCACCGGCCTGTCGACTACTCCGGCGTCCGTCGGTGAAACCGTGGTGTTGTGGGCGAGCGGCTTTGGTCTCCCGAAGGACACCCTGACCGCGGGATCGGCCACTCAATCGAGTCCGCTTGCCGTGATGCCAACGTGCCAGATTAACAACGCATCGGCGAAAGTCGACTTCGCCGGCGTGGTGAGCCCTGGCTTGTATCAGCTCAACGTGGAGATCCCAAATGGCGCGACTGACGGCGACAACCCGATCCAGTGCACTTATCAGGGAGTCAACACGCAGGACGGCCTGCAGATCACTGTCAAGCGGTAAATGCAAACGCGAAGCCTCCCGCGCTTCACGTTCGATAAAACACAATCCGCGAGCGGACGGGCAGGAAATGCCTTCCGCTCGCGGTTTTATTTTCAGCTACCGGAGTCATCCGCTTCCACTATGGGTCAAATGATGGAACTTGCTGTCACCGAAGTGGTACGCCGCTAACCGTGAATGTTGAAAATCAGGTCATAAAAATACACCTGCTATGGCATCTATCGTGCAGCACCCGGCACAGTAGGAGGAGCGCAGATGGTGGAAACGCTGGCGGCCCCGCAACCCGCCACTTCGAACCGGGAAATTCTTTGCCCAGGCGCGAAAGTTTATTCGACCTGTCCCCCGAGCTACGGACAAAAAGATTTTCAACGATACAAGAAATCGGTCATACGCGCGGCGCAATGGAGCGAGGACGCGGGCTGCGAGGGGATGCTGATCTAGACCGACAATCAGATGACCGATCCCTGGCTGATCGCGCAGCTGGTTATCGGGAATACGTTCCATTTGAGCCCGCTGGTGGCGCTACAGCCTATCTACATGCATCCGTACAGCGCGGCGAAAATGGTCAGCTCACTTTCGGCGCTCTATGAGCGGCGGGTAGATCTCAACCTGGTCGCGGGCGGATTCCGCAACGATCTGATCGCGCTCAACGATCCTACTCCGCATGACGCGCGTTACGAACGCCTCGCGGAATACGCGAAGGTCATGCTCGATCTTCTTCGCCAGCATGCGCCCTCTACATTCGAAGGCCGCTTTTATCAGGTGCGCAATCTGACGCTGCAGCCGGCGCTGCGGGCGGAACTGACCCCGCGGACGCTGATGTCCGGCTCTTCGCCGGCAGGCCTGAATTCAGCTCGCGCCATTGGCGCCATTCCCGTGCAATATCCTGAACCGCCGGAGAACTATTCGTCCTCATCCGACGGCGCGCCGCTGGGAGGGCACGGTTTGCGCATCGGCATAATTGCGCGATCCGATGAGGAGGAAGCGTGGCGCGTGGCGCTCGATCGGTTCCCGGACGACCGGCAGGGCCAGATCACGCATAAGCTGGCGCTGAAGGTTTCCGATTCCGTCTGGCACCAGCGTCTGGCTGAACTCGGTGAATCCGCCACGCAGGATACGCAGGTGAGTACGGCGAGCCGCAATCCCTATTGGCTCGGGCCTTACGAAAACTACAAAACCTTTTGCCCCTATCTCGTCGGGAACTACGAAACGGTAGCGCAGGCGCTCTCCGGCTATCTTGCGGCTGGCTACGACACTTTTATCCTGGACATCCCCGCGCTCGAAGAAGAATTTGAACATATGCGAACCGCGTTCCAGATGGCCGCCCGCGAGGTCGCCGCGTGAGCCGGCGCCTGCAGGACGCTCTCACGAAGTCGGCGGAACATCATCCTGAGAAAACCGCCGCCGTTTTCAAAAATCGGCAAATGAGCTATGGCGAGTGGGAGCAGGCGTCGAATCGCCTGGCTCGGGCGCTGCGAAACGCCGGCTGCGTGAAAGGCGATCGCGTCGGGCTGCTCCTGCCGAAATCTTTTGAAATTCTGATTGGCATGTTCGGCGCGCTCAAGGCGGATTGTATCTACGTTCCGCTCGATACGTCTTCGCCCGCCGCGCGCCTTGCCCGCATCCTTGAGGCCGCCGAATGCCGCTGTGTGCTTGCGCTGCATTCCACGGCGCCGCTGGTGGCGGACCTGCTGCGAGGCTCGGCAAGAGTCGGCTGGATGGATCACGGCGGGGAACTCCCGGAAAATGACCGCACCGCCTTCCGGTGGCCGGAAGCGCAGTCGCTGTCTTCGGCCCCCATTCCATCTTCGACAACTGAACGGGACATCGCGCATCTGCTGTTTACGTCCGGCACCACCGGCGCGCCGAAAGGCGTGATGATTACGCACGCGAATGCGCTCCGGTTTCTCGACTGGGCCGTGCCGTATTTCGGCATGGAATCGGGCGATCGCGTGTCGGCGCATCCGCCCTTTCATTTCGACCTTTCGACGTTCGATATTCATGGAACGGTCCGCGCCGGCGCCGAACTGCATCTGGTGCCGCCGGAGCTGAATCTGCTGCCGGGGCGCCTCGCGGATTTCATCCGGGATTCCCGGCTCACGCAGTGGTTTTCAGTCCCGTCGATCCTCACGCACATGGCGAAGTCGGACGCCGTGCGCCAGAACGATTTTCCTTCTCTCAAGCGGCTGCTGTGGTGTGGAGAAAAATTCCCGACCCCTGGCCTCATCTACTGGATGAAGCGTTTGCCGGACGTGGGATTCTACAATCTCTACGGTCCCACGGAGGCAACCATCGCGAGCAGCTTCTACAAAGTGCCGGCATGCCCGCCGGATGAAACGGCCGAAACGCCGATCGGCGAACCCTGCGCGGGCGAGCGCCTTCTGGTGCTGGATGAGAAGCTGCAGCCGGTCGCGCCGGAGGAGCCGGGCGATCTGTATATCGGCGGATCCGGCCTGAGTCCGGGGTATTGGCGCGATCCGGCGCGTACGGCGGAGGTCTTTGTGCAGGATCCCGCCACGCCTGGACCGGAAGGACGTATCTATCGCACAGGCGATCTGGCGCGCTGGACGAAGAACGGCGACCTCTGTCTGCTCGGACGCTCCGATTCGCAGATCAAGAGCCGCGGTTACAGAATCGAGCTCGGCGAGATCGAAGCGGCGCTGCATTCGCTTCCGGGCATTCAGGCGGCGGCTGTGGTGGCGATCGACTGCTCGGCTTTCGAAGGCACCACGATCTGCTGCGCATGGGTACCCGCCGCGGGCGGGGAAGACAGCCCCGCCGCTTTGCGGCGCAGTCTCTCGAAGCTGGTTCCGAGCTACATGATTCCCGCGCAGTGGATGCCTCTCGAGAGCATGCCGCTCAACGGCAACGGTAAGACAGACCGGCGTTGTCTGAAAGAGAAGTTCCTTGAACTCGCCGCCCATGCGGAATCGTCCATGCCGCGCCCACTCGGCGCGCGCAGCGCAGCGGCTACAACCCAGGAGGCATTTCAGTGAGTGCGGTGTCGAATCTTGCCGGCGTGATCCGGCAGTTGATCGCGGATAAGCTCGCGATGGAAGTCGCGAATGACGATACAGACCTGCTCGCGGAGGGCGTGCTCGATTCCGTCACGCTGGTGCAGTTGATCATGCACCTGGAGCAGACATTCGATATCCGCGTGGAGCTGGCCGATCTGGAGATTGACGACCTTCGATCCGTACGGTCGATTGCCGCGCTCGTCAGCAAACTGCGCGAGGGGGAACTGGCGCGCGCTACCGCCAGCGTCGTGTAATTCGCAGGCCTTCTGGCCAGCCAGGAATTTCCAGAATATTCAACTCACACGCGCCGACGGGAAGGCCGGCGTGCATAGCCGAAGCTCCGCTCCACGGAAGCAGTAATTTACGCCACCGCGGCTTCGCTCGTTCCCGCGGCTGCCGCGGCGCGGGCCGCGGGCCGTCGCATGGCCTGCCATTCCTTCATCCACCACGGCGCCTGTCCGGCGGACTGCAGTACATCGAGCACGCGCTCCGGATGTCCCAGGTCGTTCCAGCCAACTTCCAGGGGTAAGGTCAAAAGCCGGTCCGTCTGGCTGGAAAGAACCTCGCGCGAAAAATCAATGTTGTAAATGCGGCTGTAGATCCACTCTTCCAGGTGAACCTCCGAGCCGTTCCACAAATGTTCCTGCGGGAATGCTTTGAGCAGGCCGGTGCGCGCCGCTCCCACCAGATCGAGAAAATCGCGGACGCGGCCCACCATGACGAACGTATTCCAGAGCGCGCCCTGTTCGTATAAACGCTGCGCGACGGGCGCCGGCGGCTTTTCGTGGAAACCTCGAACGCGCCAGGCAGTGCTTGAGCCCCCGCCTACCGCGTCTCCCCGTTCAATCCACCCGTATTCCGTCTCGGCGCCCCGCGCATGCCCCCCCATCAGGATGACCGATCCCGTATAACGCAATGCCGCATCGAAAGCCGCGTTCAGCGCCCGCGTGAACGCCGCTTCGTCGGAGTAATGATGATCGCTCGGCAACACTGCGACCACCGCGTCGCGATCCTGCCTCTCAATGCTCATTAATCCATAAACAATCGGCGCCGCTGTGCCCTTATTGCAGGGCTGTACAATCCGCTGCGAAGCGCGAATTCCGGATTCCTTCAGATAAAAGCGGCTGTGTCCGCACGTCAGCGCATAGAGCGTACGTTCGGGCGCAATGCTGCGCTCGGCGCGCTTGCGTGTTTTCTCGAGAAGCGTATCGGCGTCCACCAGCGCGCAGAATTGTTTGGGCCGGTCATCGCCGGCGACAACGCGCGTCATCGGCAGCAGACGCTTTCCGTCGCCGCCCGCCAGCACGATCGCCCAGCGTTTTCCCTGACTGGCCGCATCGGCGAAGCGGGACATCGTCCCGCTGAGCGGACGCAGGCTTGCGTCCAGTCTCCGGAGATCGTTGGAGAGCGAGGCGGAGCCCTGGCTCAATGTCACATCTGCGTGTCGCGACATGCAAAACCTCCTGGAGTGCTGACTGGTATCGAAGCGCACCTGGATGCACGGCGGGCTCAGATGACTTTATGTTAATGGAAATTGGCTCACGATCAACCGGGATTATTCACAGGTGGGAGATCTTCTGTAATCCCGGACCCATTCCGGGATGCTGTCTTCCAGCTAGCTCGCGGCGGGCGATGCCGGACTAACAATCTGATATCCCAGCAGCCGTTCCGCTTCTTCAATTCCACCCTGCAGATCGCCAACCGTTTTCATTTTAGTCAGATCCACGCCGATGGTAACAAGGGTTTGGGCAATTTCCGATGACAGGCCGGTGACAATTACTGTTGCGCCCATCAGTCGCGAAGCATCTACCGTCTGGACGAGGTGATTGGCGACCCCGGAATCCACCGAGGGGACGCCCGTAATATCGATCACCACCACTTTCGCGCGGTTTCCGCGAATGCCCCTGAGTAACTGCTCAGTAAGTTGCCTCGCCCGCTGGGGATCGATTACGCCGATGATCGGAAGAATGAGCAGGCGCTCGCGGACCTGGAGAACGGGCGTGGAGAGCTCCCGAATCGCCTCCTGCTGTTCGCGGATGATGCGTTCGCGTTCCTGAACGAAGCTGACGCCAACCGTATTCGCAATGCGGTTCGCCGCGGGCTCATAAGCATCCAGGACCCGGTTCAGCATGGCGAAATTGGCCTGGTACTTCTTGAACAGGGAGCGCGCCAGAACATCGCGCAGCAGCAGCACGATTCCCAGCACCTCATGCGTCTCAACGCCTCGCGGAATAATGCGTTCGGAAAGGTCGCGCGCGTATTCCTGCAGGGCCTCCACGCTGCCGGTTTCAAGCACCGCCACATAATTGTCGTAAACCGCTGTGGCTTCCACGAAAATTTCTTCCCGCGTCATCGCCGTCAGCAGCCGGGATTCTGTGATGCGGCGCGCCCACTCCTCGCGGAGTTGAGTCCGGTTCTGGCGCAGGTGCGCGACGAGTTCCGTCAGCAAATCCTTGGTGGACTCGCCAGCCACAGGCAGCTTCATTACGGTCTCCTTGCGGACTCGATCTTTCATCGCCATCAGCCTCGTTCCTCCCACCGGCGCACACTGTCTCCCGTTGCGCAGAGTGCACGCCACGGTCCAACTACGTACTGTTTCGTCCCTGGATCATGTGTTCCATCCCAAATAGCGCGCCACCAGCAACATCCCGTCGTCCCGTCCTGTGGCGTATCGCGCACAAAGCCGCGCCGCGAGCGTCCGGGGCGGGGTATCGGCGTCCACGTCTTTTACGAATCCCGGATGGATGCCGTCGGTTGCCAGCGCGATGGTGTCGCCTGGAAGAACCGGAATGATCTGTGGCCGCAGCGGAGGCAGCGCGTATCCGAGCACTCCGCCCTTCAGCAGAATCCCTTCCCGGAGCGCGCCCGGATGATCGCGCCGGCGCACCAGCAGCCCGGAAACGTTTCCGACTCCGAGCCACTTCATCTCATTGCGCTCGCCGTCGAATGAAACCAGACTCATGACGGCGCCGCGCGTACCTCTGAGTTTCAGGTGGCACCGGCGCAGCAACGCCACGATTCCTTCGCCGGCGTGTTCCGTCAAAGTCGTCACGGCAATGCGCGCCGCATCGGCTGCTTCGTGACCGTGTCCGGCTCCATCCACGGCCGCCAGGAGTACGCCATTCGCGACCGGCGTGACGAGCGCCATATCCCCGGATTCGGACTCGCCCGGTGGCCGCACCTGGGAAAGGCTCCAGTCGATCAGAGAACGCCGTTTGAGGCGGAAGGAACGCGTCATCCCACCCACTTCCTCATCTTGATTGCGGTGCCGCGCCCCACGCGCGACGCGATATCGAATTCGTCCATCAGCCGTCTCGCGCCGGGCAGTCCCATGCCAAGACCCCGCGCTGTGGTGAACCCGGTTTCCATGGCCCGGCCAACATCGGCGATGCCGGGTCCCTCATCGAGAAAAATAATTTCCAAACCCTTTCGCCTTCCGTTGAGTTCTGAAATCAACACCTCGCCGCCCCGCGCATACTCCACGATGTTACGCGCGATTTCGGAGACAGCGGTCGCAATCAGCACCTGATCGGTACCCGAAAAGCCGACTCGTCCCGCGAGAGCGCGCGAAGCCATACGCGCCTCTACAACGTCACTATCCGACCGAATTGGCAGATGCCTGGTTTCCACCGCCACCGGCGATCCTCAGGCAGGCAGGCCTGCCGTCATCAACTCCAGGCCTTCTTCAAGATCGAGCGCTGTATGGACATTTCCCAGCTCGAGACCCAACTGCACCATCGCGAACGCCACCTCCGGCTGAATCCCCACAATTACCGTTTGCGCCCCGCGTAAACGAACGGACTGCGCAAGATCGCGCAGCGTGCGGGTCGCGAACGAATCCATGACGTCCAGCACGGTGACATCGACAATGACCCCTCGCGAACGGTACTTTCCAACACGAGCGGCCAGTTCATCTCGAAGCTGAATTAAATCCTCATCGGAAAGAGCGGATTGTATGGAGGCGATCAGATAGTCGCCCTGTTTGAGAATCGGTACGCGCATTAACCCAAGGTCTTCTTGTGCGCTGCAAGCGGGTTACCATGCCCCTCGAAATCGCCCGCTTTGTTCCAGGGGATTTTATCCCAGGAGTTTAGGTGTTTTCTCAGTGTTACGAATCGTGCGATTAGTTACTATGTTTTCAAAAGGGCCTTGCCGCGAGTGAGTTATTTTGACTCACCCGTGAGCAATGCTCACAGGGGTTACACGGAGGTCATCATCGGAAGCACGCAGTTAAAAAGGCCGGACCGCGAGCCATCGCCTTCAGTTCGCGCTCTTCTCACGCTTTTATGTGCTTCTGCCCGGCCCATTGTTGACGCTGGCGATGCTGTCGCGTTCCGCTGGGATGCGGCGGCTCGCCGTTTTGCTTTCGCGTGCGGATGGGAAGGCGAGCGTCAGCTCTGGGAGGGCGATTTCGATAGCTGGATCGCCGAGCATCCGGAATTGCTTCCCGCGCTCGAGCGAGGCGACGACGTCTCTTTCGCCGGGCGCGTCCTGATCCCCATCGCCACCTCCGGCAGCCTGGAAGGAATCCTGGCTCTGCCCGCGAATCGCCCGATCGACGGTTCCACGCGGCTGGCTCTCCGCGGAATCTGCGAGCCCGCCGCCGTCATTCTTGCCGGTCTTCGGGAGCGGGATCAGGCCATGGAGACAATGGCGGCGATCGCGAGCGAACTCACGGATCCGCTCATGGCGGCCCGTGGTTTTACCCGCATGGCGCTCGACGATGCGCGTACTACTTGCGTGGGCACTCCGGAATATCTTTCCGCCGCGCTTCGAAACATCAATCGTTTAGGGGAACTTGCAGTTGGTCTACAGCATGCTGGTATACATGCGTGACCAAACCCAGTGTCCTTGTAGTCGATGACGACGAGTCGTTTCGTTCGTCACTCGGCGCCTTTCTCACGCAGCGCGGCTATGATGTGGAAACCGCCGTTTCCGGCGAGCGCGCCATCGCGCGGCTCCGGGCCGCCAGCCAACCCAGTGTCCTGATTCTCGATCTCATGATGCCCCGCGTCGGCGGCATCGAGGTCCTTGAAGAGATGGCTCGCTCCCGGCGCACCGTGCCGACGATCGTATTGTCCGGCATGGGGCAGGTCACGATGGTCGTTAAAGCCATGCGTTTGGGCGCCAGCGATTATCTTGTTAAACCCTTTGCTGATGAGGACTTAGAGCGCGCCGTTCAAAGCGCTCTCGATGAGGGCCAGACGGGCGCGCCCCCTGCCGCCGGAGCGCCGGTACGCGAAGTCGTTTCCTGCAATCCTCAGATGATGAAGATGCGGGAACTGGCGGCGCAGGTGGCCGATACCGATGTTCCCGTGCTGATTCTCGGCGAATCCGGCGTCGGAAAAGAAGTCATGGCCCGGCACATTCACTATTCGTCGGCCCGCCGCAACGAGCAGATGCTGAAAGTGAATTGCGCCGCGTTACCCTCCGAACTCCTTGAATCTGAACTGTTTGGCTATGAGCGTGGCGCTTTTACCGGCGCCCTGCGCGATAAGCCGGGCAAGTTTGAGCTGGCCGGACGGGGCACCATCTTCCTCGATGAAATCGGCGAAATGAGCCCGCTGCTGCAGGCAAAGTTGCTGCATGTCCTCCAGGATGGGGAGTTTACGCGCCTCGGCGGCACCAAACCGCAGTGCTCGTCCGCCCGCGTGGTGGCGGCCACCAACCAGCGTCTGGAAGAGTGCGTCGCCGAAGGAACGTTCCGCGAAGATCTTTATTACCGCCTGAACGTGATCCGGATTGAGATCCCGCCGCTCCGCGAGCGGAGGGAAGATATTGCCCCCCTGTGCACGTTTTTGATTAATCTTTACTCAAACCGGTACAAAAGACCGGTGCGTGAAATTCCTCCCGATGTGATGGAAGCCATTGAGAATTACTCATGGCCGGGGAACGTGCGCCAGCTCGAAAATATCATCAAGCGTTTCGTCATTCTGCCGGACGTCAAGGTTGTTCTCGGCGATCTGGTTGAACCCGAAACCTCGCACGAGGCGGCCCCGGCGGCGAGGGCCGTCGCGGCGTCATCCGCCGCCGTGAGTGCGCCTGCCATGGAATTGCCGAAAGATCATGCTTCCCTCAAGAAGCTCTCGTCGCTCGCCGCGGAACGCGTGGAGCGCGAGGTTGTGCTGCGCACGCTGAATGAAGTCAACTGGAATCGCAAACTGGCGGCGAAGAAGTTGTCCATCAGCTACAAGGCGCTGCTCAATAAGATCAAGCGGTGGCAGATCGGCGCGGGCGCAAGCAGCAGCGCCGCCGGTTGATTTGTGAGGCAGGATGTCCATCCTGCCGCCGATTGTGAATCGGCTATGATCAACGGTTACCGGCCGGCCGATTCACAATCGGCTGCAGACTGACAGACTGCCCACTTCACGGTTCCACTAACTTATTTCGAATCGCGTAACGGATCAGCTCCGAGCGGTCATGCAGTTCCAGCTTCCGCATGAGGTTGGCCTTGTGCGCGTCAACCGTCTTCACGCTGAGATTCAGACGCTGCGCAATTTCCTTCAGCGCATCGCCGCCCGCGAGCAGCACCAGAATCTCACGCTCCCGATCGCTCAGCAGATCGTATTTCGTCTGGCCTGCGCGTTCGGTGTTTCCTTTATAAG
The DNA here is from genome assembly GCA_964636715.1 of uncultured Solibacteraceae bacterium. GTDB lineage: Bacteria > Acidobacteriota > Terriglobia > Bryobacterales > Bryobacteraceae > BOG-234. The sequence goes on from CAZWTH010000212.1 coordinate 10,030, forward strand.
CGTTGACCACGCTGCCGAGCACGCGCGGACTCAGATAACGTTCGCCGCGGCCCACCGCCTGAGTGGCATAAACAAGTTGCGCGGGCGGAGCATCCTTGAGGATGTAACCGGCGGCGCCTTCCATGAGGCAGCGCGCCACCAAATCCTCATCGTCGTGAATCGTGAGCACCAGAATCTTCAAATCCGGTAGTATCCGGTGAATGCGCCGCGTCGCGTCGAAACCCTTGAGCAGCGGCATGGAGATGTCCATGAGGACGACATCCGGCCGCAGAGTTTTCGCCATTTCCACGGCCTGAAGGCCGTCGAAAGCTTCGCCGACCACTTCGATATCCGGCTGCGCGGTCAAAATCGACTTCACTCCCTCCCGAAAGAGCGAATGATCGTCACAAACGAGTACACGTAACCTGCTGTTCATCGCGAGCCCCCTCCGGCGAGCGGTAAATCTACTTCAATTCGAGTGCCGCGGCGGCCGCCCAGCGGGCTGGCGGGCCAGGACTGCACGTGAACTTTCCCGCCCAGCACCGCGATGCGCTCCCGCATGGCGGTAAGCCCGAATCGCTGCTTGGCGCGCACCGCGGTTGTATCGAAACCGACCCCATCGTCTTCAATCGTCATCATTAATTGAGAGTTTTTCAGGCAGGCGAAGGCCACGGTTATGTGCTTCGCCTTGCCATGGCGCAGGGTGTTGGAAAGCGCCCCCTGCATCACGCGATAGAGCGCGGTTTGATGAGAGAGAGGAATTTCAGCCGGCATATCGCCCTCGCGAATCGTCACGTCAATCCCGGTGCT
>CAZWTH010000213.1:0-14672 GCA_964636715.1 uncultured Solibacteraceae bacterium
TTCCCGGCACACTGGTGAGCCCGACGAATGGCGGTTCCACGAACTGGCCGCCTCCCGCTTATAGCCCGGAAGCGGGATTGTTCTACGTCCGGGAAAACAATGGCTTCGCGATGTACTACCTGACCGAGACGGATCCGCGCGGCTCCATGGGACTCGGAGGCAAGGAAGAGACCAACATGGGTTCCCGCGGCAGTTTCGTGACCGCCATCGATTACAAGACCGGAAAGATCGCCTGGCGGCGCGACAGCGGCGGTGGCGCCGGAGGATTACTCACCACCGCGGGCAAATTGCTTTTCGCCGGTGACGGATCGAGCCTGGTCGCCTATGACGTGGTGACCGGCAAACCGCTGTGGCACTCGCGTATCGGCGGCACTTCCAACGCGCCCGAAACCTGGATGCTGGATGGCCATCAGTACGTCACCGTTGCGGTGGGCGATATGATCGTTGCGTTTGTCATGAACTAAAAGGAGCTCATTTTGATCGACAGAAGAACATTCCTGGGCAGTGCGCTCGCTGGCGCGGCGGGGGCCACGCTCTCCTGCGGAGTCGCGAAGCGCGATAAACGGCCGAATGTGGTTTTCATCCTGACCGACGATCAGCGCTGGGATTGCATGAGCTGCGTCGAGCATCCGTTTATGCCGGAGCTGAAGACGCCCAATCTGGATCGCATCGCGCACGAAGGCGTGCGGTTCTCGAATGCGTTCTGCACCACTTCGCTCTGCTCTCCGGCGCGCGCCAGCTATCTGAGCGGACTCTACGCGCACACCCACGGCGTTCAAAACAACTTCACCGATTTTCCGGCCACCCTGCCGAGCTATCCGCGCGCCCTCCATGATGCGGGCTATGAAACGGCGTACATCGGCAAGTGGCACATGGGCGAGGACATCTCGGACCCGCGTCCCGGCTTCGATTATTGGGCCAGCCACAAAGGGCAGGGAACCTATTACGACAACACGTTCAACATCAATGGGAAGGAACAGTTCCTCAAAGGCTATTACACGACGCGCGTGACCGAGCTCGCCGTCAATTGGCTGAAGCAGCCGCACAGCAAGCCGTTCATGATGATCATGGGCCACAAAGCGCCCCATGGCACCTGGGCCGCCGAGCCGAAATACGAGCATGCGCTCGATAACGTCCCCATCCATCGGCCCGCGACCGCGGAAAACACCGGTGACGGAAAGCCAGCCTGGGTCAAAGAGCGCGTGCCCACGTGGCACGGCATCGACGGTCCGCTCTATGGTCTGAACGACTACACGAAGTTCGTCCGGACGTATCTGGAGACGATCATGTCGGTGGATGACAGCGTCGGCCAGATCTACGATACGCTGCGGGCTTCGGGCGAACTGGATAATACTCTGCTGATGTTCGCCACCGATAACGGCTGGATGATGGGCGAGCATGGCGCGATCGACAAACGCACCATGTACGAAGAGAGTATTCGCGTGCCGATGCTGGCACGCTATCCGGAAGTGATCCGCAATCCGCAGGTGAATTCGAAAATGGTGCTGAACGTCGATGTGGCTCCCAGCATCCTCGATATCTGCGGCGTGGCGCCGCTCCCGAAGACCCACGGCGTTTCGTGGAAGCCGGTCATCCAGAACGCGGACGCGCCGTGGAGAAAGTCCTGGTATTACGAGTACAACTACGAGGAGCAATTCCCGTACACGCCGAACGTCCGCGGCGTGCGAACGGAGGAGTGGAAATACGTGCACTATCCGAACGGCGATAACGGCCCGGATAAGTATGTCGCCGAACTGTACAACCTGAAGGACGATCCGCTGGAGACGAAGACCCTCATCAACGCGCCGGACCAGAAACCAAAGGTCGAGGAACTGAAAGCGGAACTCGTCCGGCTGCAACAGGAGACCGGAGCATTGCCGGACAAGATGCCCGTCAATCCGCAAATGAAAATGGTTCTGCCGGATCAGAAAATCCGGTGAGCCTTTAGTTGCCCGCGGGCAAAGTGAAGTAGAACGTGGAGCCCTTGCCGGGTTGGGATTCGACCCAGATTCTGCCGTGATGCCGCTCGACGATTCGCAGGCAGAGCGCAAGGCCGATGCCGGTGCCGGGATATTCGTTTTGCGCGTGAAGACGCTTGAAGAGCCCGAAGATCCGGTCGCGGTAGCGGGGTTCGATGCCGATGCCGTTATCGGCGATGGCGAAACGCCAGTCGCCGTTTTGCCGGATTGCGGAAACCTTGATAACGGGAGCCACGCCGGGACGGTGATATTTGATCGCGTTGCCGATCAGATTCTGGAAGAGCTGCTGGAGCTGAGCAGCGTGAGCCGGAACGGCCGGCAGGGGATCGTTCTCGATTGACGCGTTTGTCTCGGAGATAGCGCTGTCGAGATTGGCAAGCGCCGCTCGTAGAATACGGCCGGATTCGACCGCCTGCGGTGGAACTCCGGCCGTGTTCGTCTGCGTGTAGGCGAGCAAATCGCGGACCAGCCCTTCCATGCGGCTGGCGCTGTCGGTGACGTTGCGCAGGAAGTCGTGCGCCTCACCATCGAGTTTCGCCGCGTGACGGCGCGAAAGCAGTTCGCTGAAGATCTTGACGTTGCGAAGCGGTTCCTGGAGATCGTGGCTCGCCGACCAGGCGAATTGCTCGAGATCCTGATTGGCGCGCGAAAGCTCGAGTTGCATCATCTTGTTCTGATGGATGTCGGTTGAGGAGCCGAACCAGCGCTGAATATGCCCCTGCTCATCGCGCACCGGGATGCTGCGGATCAGAAACCAGCGGAATTCTCCGTCTTTCCCCCGTATGCGCGCTTCGAGCTCAAAGGGAGTTCCGGTCTCCATGCTCTTTCTCCAGTGTTCGAGCATCCTGTCATCCGGATGAAAATGCGCTTTCACCCGAGCCCGGTCTTTCGTCGCTTCGTAATCGAGACCGGAGAATTCGGTCCAGCGCCGGTTGACAAATTCGAGCTCCCCGTTCGCATCGTTGAGCCAGATCATCTGGGGCCCTACCTCCGCCAACTGACGGAAGTGCTCCTCGCTCTCGCGCAGTGCGGCCGCGACGCGCTCCCGTTCGATGGCGATGCCAGCCGTGCGGGCGCAGAATTCGGTCACGCGGGCGTCCCAGCGCGCCCGCTGCCGTTCCGCAACGCAGACGAAAACCAGCGCGGCGATGCGGCCGGCCACGAGGACGGGAGCAGCGTTGCAGGAGTGCATCCCGTGCTGGGCGCAAAGGGCGCGGAAGGAATCGGACCAGCCGCGCGTTGCCTCAGTGTCGTCGCAAAATACGGTGCGCCCCCCGGCGATCGGGAGGTCGTCCGGCGAAATCCCCTCCAGTTCCTTGCCAAGGGATTGCGCCAGCCGGGCGCCAAACGCTCCATCGATCCGGCCCTTCGGCGAGACGGTGAGAACAGCGGCCTCGGCGCCCGGACGAAGCCGTTCCGCCGCGAGGGCGAGAGCGGCGAGGCAATCCGCCATCGGCTTTCCCGAGGCGATCATTTCGAGAATTCGGGTTTGTTCGTGTTCGAGCCGTTCGGTACGCTTGCGCTCGCCAATATCGCGCGCGATTTTGGAGGCGCCGGTGATACGGCCGGCGGCGTCGCGGATGGGAGAGATGGTGAGCGAGACATCGATCAGCCGTCCATCCCCGCGGCGGCGCACTGTTTCGAAGTGATCGACTTTCTCGCCGTGCGCCAGCCGGTACAGGATGTTCGTTTCCTCATCGTGGCGGTCGTCCGGGATAACCAGGTCGATGATCTTCTGGCCGATTGCCTGCCCGGCGCTGTAGCCGAACAGGCGCTCGGCGCCGTTGTTCCAACTGGTGACGACGCCCTGCAGATCCTTACTGACAATGGCGTCATCGGATGTGTCCACGATGGAGGCGAGCAGAAGGGACGCGGCCGCCTGGCGCATACGCTCCGTGATATCGAGCGAGATTCCGACGAACCGGTAAGGCCGGCCGGTCCGGGTACGAACAAAGACGCCGAATTCGGAGAGCACCCGGACTTCGCCGGTATCGGCGCGGACGATGCGGTGCTCCGAGGTGTAACGATCCCCGGCGGCGCGGGCGCGCTGGGTCTCCGCCTCCACTTTGGCGAGGTCTTCGGGATACACGCGATCGCGCCACATTTCCATCGTGACCGGCGTATCCGAATCGGGCGGATAACCCAGAAGCTCGAAGTGACGGCGCGACCACGCCGCCTTGCCGGTATCGAGGTCGATATCCCAGGTTCCGAGGCCCGCGCCTTCGATGGCAAGAGTGAGGCGTTCTTCGCTGGTGCGGAGGATCTCTTCGGCTTTGCGCCGCCGGGCGATCTCCTGCTCCGATTTCTGGAAGAGGCGGGCATTGTCGATGGCGATCGCGGCATGGGCCGCGATGCCGGTGGCCAGCCGTTCGTCGGCCTCGGTGAAAATGGCGGGTTCCGGGTGGCCGAAAAACAGTCCGCCCAGGACTTCGCCCGAACGCGATTTCACGGGTACGGCGAGATAGCTGCAGACGGGGAGGTGTCCTTTCGGCATGCCATAGTGCGGCGCCATTTTGCCGTAATCGGGATCTTTGCGGATATCGTCGCTGCGCCGCGGTCCGGTGCCGGCGAAAGTGGGACCGAACACGCGGGTATTGCGTGGCATCATGCCGAATTTCTCAAAGTCGGCGCGGGAAGCTCCGGAGAGCGTATAGAGCATGTAGGACTCGCCGCGGTCATCAAGAACGTTGTAGAAGAATGCGCCGAACTTCGCATGGGTGAGGCGGGTCGCGATATCGGTGACGGTCTGGACGAGTTTCTGGAGATCGAGTTCCGCAGCCAGTGCGCGGGCGACATCATTCAGGGCCTGGGCTTCGGCGTGGGCGATGCGCTCGCGCTGGGCGAGGGCATCGCGGGCGGCTTCCGCCTGCCTTCGGACGGTGATGTCTTCAAAGAACGCGGAGATGCCGCCATCCGCCGCGGGATAGGCCTTCACATGGAACCAGCGATCCCAGCGTTGGTAGTAGTCTTCGAACTCCACGACAACGCGCTCATCCATGACGCGGGTGAACTCGCGTTCGGCGACGGTTCCGGCGGAGTCCGGAAAGAGATCCTGGAAGCGGCTCCCCAGCATTTCGTCTTTGCGGAAGTTCATCAGCCGCTCGCCTTCGGTGTTGACCCAGGCGAAGCGCCAGTCGCGATCGAGCGCAAAGAAGCCATCTGTGATGCTTTCGAGAAGACGCGCGGATTGTTCGTTGGCTTCCTGGCGGGCGCGCGCCAGCCGGAGATGCGAGCCCACGCGGGAGAGGAGTTCGCGCGCGCTGAACGGTTTGACCAGATAGTCATCGGCGCCGGCCTGCATGCCTTCGTTGCGGGCTTCCTCGCCCGCGCGGGCCGAGAGCAGAATCACAGGAACGTTGAGGGTGGAGGAATCGGCGCGCAGAGCGCTCAGAAGACCGAAGCCGTCGAGCCGCGGCATCATGACGTCGCTGAGGATGAGGTCCGGCCGCGAGCGGCGCGCCTCTTCGAGCGCCGCGGCGCCGTCCCCCACGGCAATCACCTCATAGCGAGGGCTGAGGATTCGCGAGACGTATTCGCGCATATCGGCGTTGTCATCGGCAAGCAGAATACGGGCCTCGGGCGCGGCCGTGGACTGGAGTTGAAGGGTCGCCGGAGGGATTTCCGTGGAGATCCAGGTCAGAGCTTCGGCCGTCCAGGCGCGCGCCCTTGAAGTGATGGCGGCCGGCTCGCGATTAGCGGCGATCTGCGACCCCGGCAAGTGCGCGCGGCCCCAGGGAATGCGTACAGTGAAGCGCGTTCCCTCGCCGGGACGGCTCTCGACTTCAATAGTTCCCCCATGAAGCCTCACCAGTTCCTGAGTCAGAGCGAGCCCGATGCCTGTGCCTTCATAGGCGCGGCCTCGCGCGCCATCCACGCGATGGAAGCGTTCGAAGATGCGCGACATTTCGGATTCCGGAATGCCCGTGCCGGTATCGGCGACGGTCAGAACAGCGCCTTCGGGCGTGTTGCGCAGCCGAACCTCAATGCTCCCTTCGAATGTGAATTTGAAAGCATTGGAGAGAAGATTGAGAACGATCTTTTCCCACATGTCCAGATCGATGTAGACTGGTTGCGGGAGCGATTCACAATCGACAATCAGTTGCAGGCCGGCCGCATCGATGGCCGACCGGAAGCTCGACGCCAGATCGGCGGTGAGGGCGCAGAGGTCCGTGGCGGCATAGGATGCCTGCACGCGGCCTGACTCGATGCGCGAAAAATCCAGCAGGGAATTGACGAGGCGGAGAAGGCGCAGGCTGTTGCGATGGGCGATACCGGCGCGCTCGCGCTGCTCCGGATCGAGCGCAGCGCTGTTACTGAGCATTTCCTCGAGTGGCCCCAGCATCAGGGTGAGAGGCGTGCGGAACTCGTGGCTGACGTTGGAGAAGAACGCGGTCTTGGCCCGGTCGATCTCCGCGAGCGCGTCAGCCCGCCGTTTTTCTTCCTCGGCGGCGTGACCGTTCTGGATGGCGGTCGCGATGTTGCCGGCAACCAGCTCGAGAAAAGTGCGATAGTCCGCATCCAGTGTGCGTGTGGGATTCACGCCGGCAATGAAGACGCCGAGAGGGCTTTCCGAATTGCGCGCGATGAGCGGAAGCGCGAGCGCCTCCGCGACCGGTTGATCGGCGAGCCCGTGAGGCAGCGATTCGAACTGCCGGACGTCAACGCGGTGAGGCTTGCCCTCGGCCATGACCTCCGGCGCGAACCAGATACCAGGGTCCGCCCCCGGGGCGAGATGGATCACGCAGGGAGCGAGGGCAGGGCCGAGATGCCGGAGTGACGGTGTTTCCTGCAGAAAGATATCCGAGGTTTCCGGCGCCGAGAGATAGAGAAGCGCAAAAGGAACGTCGGCGGTATTCTGCCCGATGGTTTCCATGGCGGTGGCGCAGGCGGCTTCCGCCGTGCGTTCCACGAGCGCGCTGGCGGCGAGGGCGGAGAGCGTTCGCAGGCGGCGAGCCCCGATGACCTTGGCGCTGACGTCATTCGAAGGGCAGAAGAGCCCGGCGACTTTTCCGGATTCATCGCGAATCGGGCTATAAGAAAAGGAATAGTAGGTCTCTTCCAGAAAGCCGCCGCGCCTCATGAAGAACTGGACATCGTCCAGGAATGTAGCGCGTCCGCTTTCGAAAACCTGCGTGGCTAAGGGCCCGCAGACATCCCAGATTTCAGCCCAGACTTCGGAAGCCGGCCTGCCGAGCGCCCAGGGATGCTTAGCGAGGCCCAGGACATGGAGATAGGCGTCGTTGTAAAGAAACGAAATCTCCGGACCCCAGCCAATCCACATGGGGTGCTGCGAATTCAGGATGATACTGACCGCGGTTTTCAGGCTTTGCGGCCAGCGGTTTGGCTCGCCCAGGGGATGAGTGGACCAGTCAAAAGCGCGGATGCGTCCGCCCATTTCGCCGCCACCGGCAAGGAAGGCAGTGGCGGCGATGGACCCGGTTTCCGATGAGGTCACTCCGGACAGCTCCTGAAGCTCAGAGACCGGTGCGATGCCCGATGGGCCGAATGATTCGCGGATCGAGGGCTTACGGTAAACATGGGGGGGGTGTGTAAAAGTTTACGTGTGTGCACGCGCGCTGCCGCAGCCGGATTTCGGGGCGTGGAACCCAGGTACCATTTTTCCTGACGGATGTCCGTTCTGTGCCCCGAAAAGGAGACACGGAAAACCAATTCTGCACCTTCTATTGAATGACGCCGCAAAATCTGCTGCAGGTTGAGCGCCGAATTGACAGGGAATTTGCGCAGGGAACGCATGACCAGGAGCCGTGGGGTTGACCCAAGTGGGTTTGCGGCCACTTCGGACGCCGCCGGGTTTAATCGTGGTTATTTTTATCACCATGGAATCCCAGTTGCCACTTTGTTATGTGATTTCCGTCGAAGGTGATTTGTGGAGTGCTTCGGGAAGAGCGGCTGCGAGGCAAGACTGCGTGGGCGCTTCGATCGATTACCGCGAGGGAATCAAACCGGTGAAAGGGCCGTGTGATGGCTGTGTTCTGCCAGACGCGGGCCGCCGGTGATGGCGGGGACTTCCCGATTCGGTGCTGCGCAAACGGTCGACGCTGAGTGCCGCGCGATTCGAGAGTGCAGCGGTTTGGAAGAGCGCCTGGGTGGCGGCGTCTTCGAAAACTAAACCCTGCTACAAGAAACGGTTGGACCTCTGCGAGACGGGGACCTGGATTCGCCCGCTCTCGCAGGTCCTGCCTGTGGGTTCGATTTAAGCCGTGACGAATGGCTTAAGGAACATGAACGATTCGCGCAGCGCCGCGATTCGGTCGTCCTTCGAATTCTCATACTCGCGATCCTCGACTTCCACGCATACGGGACCCTGATAGCCGTTGCTTTTCAGCGCGCCGAAGAAATCGTTCCAGGGTACCTCGCCGCGGCCAGGCAGACATGGCGTGTGGAATTCCAGCGGTACAGCGAGAATGCCGTGCTCGGCAAGGCGATCTCGATTCAGGCGGGCATCCTTGGCGTGGACGTGGAAGATGCGGTCGCGAAACTCGCGCATCGGCGGGATGCCGTCAATCTGCTGCCAGACAAAATGCGAAGGGTCGTAATTGAGGCCGAAGTTCGGATCGGGAATGATTTCGAACATGCGGCGCCAGACAGGCGGATTGATGGCCAGATTCTTGCCGCCCGGCCATTCGTCATACGTGAAGAGCATGGGGCAATTTTCAATTCCGATTTTGATTCCGCGCTGTGAAGCGAAGGCGATGACCTCCGGCCAGATCTGAGCGAAGCGCTCGAGGTTTTCCGGAATGGAGCGCTTCGGATCGCGTCCGACGAATGAATTCACGACAGGGACTTTCAGCTCCGCGGCCGCTTCGATGATCTTCTTCAGATGCGAAATCGCGGTCTGCGACTCCGCGGGGTCCGCGCTGAGCGGATTTGGATAGTAGCCCAGGCCGCTGATGGCGACGTTGTTCTTTGCGAGCAGGTCTTCGATGCGCCTGCGCTCACCGGCATCCAGCCGCGTGACATCAATGTGGGAAACGCCGGCATAGCGGCGCTCGGCGCGGCCTGCGGGCCAGCACATGACTTCCACACAGTCATAGCCGATGGTTGAGGCGGTGGAAAGAACTTCGGCGAAATCGCAATCCGGGAGAATGGCGCTGACAAATCCGAGTCGCATGGAGTCCAGTCTAACGGACATCGTCGTATCATCGAAAAGACGTGATTCGTATCGCAAATGGGCAGGGTTTCTGGGGCGATTCGCCCGACGCGCCGGTGAGCCAGGTTCGGCGCGGACCAATCGATTATCTGACGCTGGACTACCTGGCCGAAGTCACGATGTCGATCCTCCAGAAGCAGCGCGCCCGCGATCCGGAACTGGGCTATGCACGGGATTTTGTCGACGTGGTCGACCGCATACTGCCGGATCTGGTTTCGAAGAAGATCCGGCTGGTGGCCAATGCGGGCGGCCTGAATCCCGAAGCGTGCCGGCGCGCGGTGCGGGCGGTGGCGCAGAAGCATGGCTTCGATTTGCCGATCGCGACTGTGTCAGGCGACGACATAACGAACCGGATCGATGAACTGCTCGACCGCGGCGTGGAATTTCGCAATATGGATACCGGCGAGCCGCTTTCCACGATTCGCGACCGGGTGCGAAGCGCGAGCGTCTATTTCGGCGCGTTCCCGATCGCGCAGGCGCTCGATGGCGGCGCGCAAATCGTGATCACGGGCCGATGCGCGGATGCGGCGCTTGTGCTGGGGCCGATGATTCATGAATTCGGATGGAAGCCGGATCAGTGGGACAGACTGGCGGCGGGTATTGTGGCCGGGCATGCGATCGAGTGCGGCGCGCAGGGGAGCGGCGGGAATTGTCAGGACGACTGGGCGACTGTTCCGGATCTTGCCGATATCGGATATCCGATTGTGGAAGTGGACGCCGACGGTTCATTCGCGGTTACGAAGCATGAGGGAACCGGGGGCAGGGTAACGGTTGCTTCGGTCACCGAGCAACTGGTGTATGAGATCGGGGATCCGCGCGCGTATCTGACGCCGGATTGCGGGGCGGATTTCACATCGTTTCATCTGACGCGGGAGGGGGCGAATCGCGTCCGCTGCACCGGTGTGAAGGGGCTGCCGTCGACGCCGTCATACAAAGTGTCGATCAGCTTCGCGGCGGGCTTTCGAGCGATCGGGTCTGTAGCCTATGCCTGGCCGGACGCGTACGAGAAGGCGAAGGTGGGAGCTCGGATTCTACGGGAACGTCTGGACCGCATGGGGCTGGAATTCGACGCGGTCCACAGTGAATTACTCGGCGTGAACGCGTGCCATGGGATTGCGGCCGCCGAGCCTTCACCGGAGCTGGCGGCGCAATTACCGGAAGTCGTGATGCGGTTCGGGGTGCGTTCGAAGAATCGGACCGCGGTTGACCGGTTTACGAAAGAGGTTGCGCCACTCGTACTGAGCGGACCGCCGTCTGTGACAGGATTGGGCGCGGGGCGTCCTAAAGTAGAAGAAGTCATGGCATACTGGCCCGCGCTGATTCCGAAGAGCGAAGTTTCGCCGGTGGTGTCTCTATGAAGATTCGACTGGTGGATATCGCGCATTCGCGTTCGGGAGATAAGGGCAATACCAGTAACATCGGGCTGATTGCGCGTTCGCCGGAACATTACAAGACGCTCGTGGAACACGTTACCGCGGATCGCGTGAAGGAGCATTTCGCGGGTATCTGCAAGGGACGCGTGGAGCGTTTCGAATTGCCGAATCTGCATGCGCTGAACTTCCTTCTGTATGAAGCGCTGGATGGCGGCGGCACGCTCTCGCTGCGCGCGGACCCGCAGGGAAAGACGCTGGGGACCGCGCTGCTTCGCATGGAAATTGAGGTTCCGGAGTGAACGCGGGGAGAATATCCTGCGCCGCCTTTCTGATCCCGCTCCTGGCGCCGTTGCCGGCATCCGCTCAGCAGACGGACAAGTGGATCCGGCTGACTTCCGCTCATTTCGAGATGTACTCGGCGGCGGACCGGAAGAAATCGGCTGAGACGCTCGAGTATTTCGAGCGCGTTCGGGACTTCTTTCTTTCCGCCTCACCCGTTCGGCCGCCGATCGATTTCCCGGTGCGCATCGTTGCGTTCCGGGATCCCGACGAAATGCATATGTTCGCGCCGAATCCGTCGGTAGCGGCGTATTTCGCGCCGGGTCCGGTGCGCGACACGATCGTCATGGCAAATCCGGACCCGGACAATTATCCGATCGCCGTGCACGAATACATGCATTTGGTGATGCGCCACAGCGGGCTGCATATTCCGCTCTGGCTGAACGAAGGCTGGGCGGATGTTTACTCCACGCTGAAGCCGGTGAGCGATGGCGTGGCGGTAGGGGATCTGATCACGCGCTACACGCCGTTTCTCAAGTCCGCGCAGTGGTTCACACTCGAACAACTGCAGGCGGTGAACAACCAGTCTCGCGAGTATAACGAGTCCTCGCGGACGGGTATGTTCTATGCCGAGAGCTGGGCGCTGACTCACATGCTCTTTCTCTCGCCCGATTACAAGGCGGGTTTCGCGCGATTCATTTCCGCGCTGAACCGGAACATCACGCTGACGGACGCTCTGAAGATGGCTTTCGAGAAGACGCCGAGTCAGGTTCTGCTCGATCTGCAGGGTTATCTGGCGCGAAAGAAGCTTTACGGCTCGGTGTTTCTGATCGCGATGAAGAAGGATGCGGACGCGCCGGAGGTGGATACGCCGGGGCAATACGATATCGATCTGATGCAGGCGGACCTGCAGTTTGCCTCGCGACACGACGCGGCGGCGGCGCAATCGTATGCGCAACTGAAGGAAGAGGATGCGAAGCGTCCGGAGGCGTATGCGGGCGCGGGCTACCTGGCGATACTGGCGGGCGACAGCGCCAAAGCGCGCGCCGAATTCAGAAAGGCATACGATCTGGGCACGACGGACGCGCAGCTTTGCCTGCAGCTTGCGACGCTGGATCGCGAGGCAAAGGTTCCGGCCTCGACGCTGATGGAGGAACTGGAGCGCGCCGTCATGCTGCGGCCGGATTTCAGCGAGGCGATCTTCCAGCTTGCGCTGCTGAAGATGGACGCGCGGGATTTCGAACAGGCGCTTTATTACCTGGGGCGCGTGGGCCTCATGCCGCCGGAGCGGATGGCGATTTTCCGTTCGGCTCGCGCGTACGCAAATCTGCAGCGGGGTAATGTGCCGGAAGCGCGCGAAGACGCACAGGCGGCGGCGCGCGCGGCGAAGACAGTTCCGGAGCACGAGGCCGCCGACCGGCTTGTGAAACTCATTGAAGCGCGGGCAAAGGGGCCGGCGGCCGCTCATCCCGCGGAGCAACTGATTCAGAAGGAAGGGACGGCGGTGGGATTGCGCTGCGCGGCTCCCGGATCCACGGATATGTCGAAGATGGGAATCGTGGTGGACGGTAAACAGACGTTGTTCGATTTGCCGGACGCGGCGGCGGTGGAAATCACGAGATTGCCGGGTTCGAAAGCGGATTTGCGCTGTGGCGCGCTGGCGCCGTTTCATCTGCGGGTGGAGTATACGCCCGCGGATGTTCTGAATCAGCAGTCGGCGGGGATTATTCGGCGTTTGGAATTTTAGTTTCGGGTTACAGGCGCCGGGCAAAAGCCCGGCGCGCAGAGCCGAAGCTCCGCCCCACCACTACTATTCTTCTTCGCGGATCAGCGCGTGGCGGCCTTCCAGGGTGACGCGGTCATCCACGATCAGCTGGATCGCTTTCGAATAGATGACGTGCTCCTGCGCGAGAACGCGCGCCGAGAGCGATTCGACTGTATCCGTATCGAGCACGGGAACGGCGGACTGAATGAGGATGGGGCCGGAATCGAGGAATTCATCGACCACATGAACGGTGCAGCCGGTGATCTTTACGCCATGTTCGAGCGCCTGCCGCTGGGCGTCGAGCCCGGGGAAAGCCGGGAGCAGGGAAGGGTGAATGTTCAGGACGCGGTTGGGGAACGCCTGAATGAATGAAGCGCTGAGCAGCCGCATGAAGCCGGCGAGGCAGACGAGTTCCACATCGTGGGTGCGAAGCTCATCGATCACCATCCTATCGTAAACTTCGCGTTCCATGCCGCGCGATTCAATGACGCGCATGGGGATGCCGCGCTCGCGGGCGATCTCGAGACCGCCGGCATTCGCGCGATTGCTGATGACGATGGCGATTTCGGCGTCGAGCTTGCGGCGGGCGATGCTGTTTGCGATGGCCTCAAAGTTCGAGCCGCGCCCCGAGATGAGGATGCCGAGCCGCACGGTTAGCGATACTCCACGCGGCCTTTGCCGCGCCGCTGAGCGCCCACTTCGCCGATTACCCAGCCTTTATCGCCGCCGCGCGCGAGCGTACGGAGCGCCGCGTCCGCTTTTTTCGCGGGCACGGCGAAGATCATTCCCACGCCCAGGTTGAAAGTGCGCCGCCAGTCTTCTTCCGGAACCGAGCCGAGACGGCGCAGCATTTCGAAGATCGGCGGCACCTGCCAGGAGCCGGTATCGATAAACGCGGCGAGGCCTTTGGGCAAAACGCGCGGAAGATTATCCGTCACGCCGCCGCCGGTAATATGGGCGGCGGCCGAGAGCGCATTCGATTTCACCAGCGATTGCAGCGGTTTCAGATAACTACGGTGAACCTGCAGGAGAATATCCGCCAGCGTGGAGGCGAGTTCGGGGATGTAAGTCTCCGGCTCATGTCCGGCCACTTCAAACAGGAGCTTGCGGGCGAGCGAGTAACCGTTGGTATGCAGGCCGGTTGACGCCAGAGCGATGAGCGCGTCGCCCTTGCGGACTTTGGCGCCGGTGAGAATCGCGGATTTTTCCACGACGCCCACAATCGAACCGGCGAGATCGTATTCGCCTTCGTGATACATGCCCGGCATCTCCGCCGTTTCGCCGCCGATAAGCGCACATCCGTTCGCCGAACAGCCGCGGGCTATTCCGGAAATCACCTGCGCGGCGACGCCGGCTTCCAGCTTGCCGACCGCGAGGTAATCGAGAAAGAAGAGCGGCAGCGCGCCCTGCACGGCAATATCGTTGACGCAATGATTGACCAGGTCTTCGCCTACCGTGTCATGACGGCCGGTGGCGAACGCGATTTTCAGCTTGGTGCCGACTCCGTCCACTGAACTCACCAGCACCGGCTGGCGCATTTTCGGCAGCGCGAAACATCCGCCGAACGAACCAATGTCGGTCAGGACGCCTTTGGTGAACGTCGCTTTCGCCATCCTGCGGATGGAAGCAACGGCGCGATCGGCTTCGTCAATATTGACGCCCGCATCGCGATAAGAAACTGGTCTGGGCATGAGAGAGAAACCTCAGTATAGCGGGATCAGGAAGGCGGAGATTCCACGAGGAATGTAACCGGTCCGTCGTTGACGAGTTCGACTTCCATATGCGCCTGAAACACGCCGGTCTGCGTCTCCAGACCGGTCTCGCGAATTTTTCGCGTGAAGTATTCGTAGAGCTCGCGAGCGCGTTCTGGCGGCGCGGCGGCGTCGAATCCCGGACGGCGTCCTTTGCGGCAATCTCCGTAGAGAGTAAATTGAGATACGACCAGGAATGCCGCGCCCGCATCGAGAGCGCTTCGATTCATTTTTCCGGAATCATCGGAGAAGATACGCAGGTGAATGACTTTGCCTGCAAGATAGTCCGCATCATCTTCGGTATCGTACGCGGCTACTCCAAGCAGAATGAGCATGCCACGCCCGATGCATCCC
>CAZWTH010000214.1:0-5644 GCA_964636715.1 uncultured Solibacteraceae bacterium
CGTCTTCCGGTAAAAGCAGGGCCAGTGCCCGCAGATCGTGCGTACGCGGAGCTGCAACTCCCGGAACGTAAGAAAACACTTTATGTATTTTTCCGCAACTTGCTGACAATGAAAGCCAACAGTGTCAAACGGACACCCGTCTTCGAGCGCCAGTATTCGGTTCGCCGCCTCAAGATCGTGCTCTGCCTTTTGCACCCAGTGCGCGAGTACCTCAAGCACCTCAGGGGGCACGTTCATAGAGGACTCTGCCCTCGTGGGCGGCCGGCCAATATACCGTATTCACCACATTCCGGTACCGCTCGAAGCCTGAATCGTCGAGACCACGATATCCGCGGCATACGGGAAATCGCCCAGCGCAGCGTGCAGTTCCGCTGAGCGCCGGTTCGGATCCGCGACCTCATCGAAGAGCACCAGAAGATCGAAGTCGCTTCCCTCGTCGGCAGTCCCGCGCGCTCGCGAGCCGAAAAGGATGATCTTCTCAGGCGAGAATCCCTGCGCAATCCGTTCGATCACGTCCTGCGGAAACTCTGCCACAACGCCGCTCACAGCAACAATCATAACCTCAATGCCCACCCCTGTTCAAGAAAATAACTCAACACACTCAACAACTTAACCCCTAAGCCCTTGTGCCGCCGCAGTACAATGGGTTATGGAGCAACGGGGCAGGCGCCCCACCCGAATTGGGTTCGTTTTTTCGAATCGCATCCCGCCCTCATCCTGCCCAAAATTGGGTTCGTTTTTTCGAATTGCTCCCCAACCGGCCCCGCGCCGGTCTGCACGCTTCGAACCCCTTGATCGTCAAAACTTTGTGATCCATCTGGTGGCGCGAATTGTCCCTATCCTCACCCTCGCGGCCCTTTTTGCCCCTGCCGCTACCCCCAGCCTCGACGATACCCTCAAAGCCATCGAAAACCGCTACAATCACGCCGACTCGCTAAAGCTCGATTTCTCCGAGGTTTACCTCGCTGCCCACCGCCCGGCCCAGAGCGAATCCGGCGTCCTTTATCTCCGCAAACCCGGCCGCATGCGCTGGGAATATTCCAATCCCGCCGGCAAGCTCTTCCTCGCCGACGGCAAAAACGCCTGGCTCTACACCCCCGAAAACCACCGCGCCGAGAAGACGCCTCTGAAAATGTCCGACGACATGCGAGCCCCTCTCGCTTTTCTCCTCGGCAAGCTCGATTTCCACCGCGACTTCAAATCGTTCGAAACCCACAAAGACGCGAACGGGGCCGAATGGATCCTCGCCCTCGCGAAGAACCAAACCCTGCCTTACACCCAGGTCGAATTCCTCGCCGCCCCGGACGGCCAGATCCAGCGCATTCGCGTCACGAACGCGGACCAGTCGAAACTCGAATACTCTTTCTCGGGCGAAAAGCTGAACGCCCCCACTACTCCCAGTCAATTCGTCTTTACCGCGCCGGCGGGTACGGAAGTCGTGGAGGCGCAGCCCTGACCATGGCCAATTTCGAGCTCCAGTACGCCGACGCCTCTGGCCGCGTCCACAACCAGGTCGTCCAGGGCACGTCCGACCATGAAGTGCGCGAGCGCTTCTCCCGCCAGGGCTATCTTGTCTATAACGTCCAGGCAAAAGAAGGTTTCGCCTCCAACCTCCGTCTGCCGGGCACAGGCAAACGCCTCAATCTCGAAAAATTTCTGATTTTCAACCAGCAGTTCGTCACGCTCATCCGCGCCGGGCTGCCCATCCTCAAATCGCTCGACCTCCTCGCCGAACGCCTCACCGACCCTAAACTCCGCCCTTACGTCAACAGCGTTCGCGAAGACGTCCGCAAAGGCGCGCTCCTCTCAGACGCCTTCCGCAATCAGGAGATTTTTCCCAAAATCTACGTCACCTCCGTCATGGCCGGCGAAAAATCCGGCTCACTCGTGGAAGTTCTCGAACGCTACGTCAATTACCAGAGGCTCGCGCTCGGCGTCCGCAAGAAGATCATCGTCTCGCTGATCTATCCGTGCGCCCTGATTGTTCTGGTGATTTGTCTGATGGTTTTCCTGGTCACCTACGTCGTACCGAGCTTCGCGTCGCTCTACGAGAGCATGGGCGCGCAACTCCCGTCCATGACCACTCTGCTGATCTCCATCGGCACCACCGCCCGCACCTATGTGATCGCCTGGGCCGTGGGCATTTTCATCGCCGGCTTTTTGTTCTACGCCTGGTCTCGCGGCGAATCGGCGCGTGAAAAGATCGACCGCGTCCGCATCAAAATTCCCGTGCTCGGCGATATCTGGATCAAATACCAGGTGGCGCAGTTCTCCCGCGTGCTCAGCACGCTTCTCACTGGCGGCATCCCGCTCGTGCAGGGTCTTGAAACCTCCGCCGATTCGCTCGGCACGCCGCTGCTCCGCAAAACCATCGCGAAAGCGGGCCGCACCGTCCGCGAAGGCCAGGCGCTCTCCTCCTCGCTCGCGTCTACCGGTATCTTCCCGCCGCTCTCGGTCGACATGATTGAGGTCGGCGAATCCACCGGCGCGCTCCCCGCCATGCTTTCGAGCGTGGCCGAATTCTATGAAACCGATGTCAACACGAAAATGACCGCCGTGCTTTCGCTCATCGAACCGGCGATCATGGTCTTTATGGGGATCTTCGTGGCGTTCGTTCTCATCGCCCTTTATCTCCCCATCTTTTCCCTGGCGGACACAATCCACTAACGCTGCATATGACGCCCAAAACTCCCATTCCGGTCCTCGACGCCGCCCAAAGCGTCATGGGCGAAGTCGCGTCCGCGCAGGCCACCGCCGCGCGCTACCGCTGCGAATACGTCGACCTGCGCGATGGCGCGATCGACGTCGATCTCTTCCGCTCCATCCCCGTCGATCTCATGTTCCGTTACAACTTTGTGCCTCTCAAGGCGCAGAACGGAACGCTCGAGATCGCGCTGGCCGATCCTCGTAACCTGAACACCCTCGACGAGCTCAGCCTGCTGCTCCACCGCAAGCTGAAAATTCGCGTCGCCACTCCATCGCAGATTGCCGACCTGCTCAAGAAGACCGAACAATCGCAGCGCGTTCTCGATGAAGTCACCGAAGGCTTCGCGCTCGATGTCGTCGGCGAAGAAGACAATCCGGAAGAAACTCTTTCCATCGACCGCCTCTCCGCGGGCGACAGCAACATCGCGCCCGTCATCAAGCTGGTCGATACAACCATCTTTAACGCGCTCGAGCGGCGCGCCAGCGATATTCACATCGAATCGCGCGATCAGGAAGTCGTCATCAAATACCGTATTGACGGCGTCCTGCATTACGCCATGCCGCCCATCGCCAAGGACTGGCACTCCACGATCATCTCGCGCATCAAGGTCATGAGCGAGCTCGATATTGCCGAGCGCCGCGTCCCGCAGGACGGCCGCTTCCGCGTTCGCTACAAGACCCGTCTCATCGACTTCCGCGTCTCCATCATGCCGACCATCTACGGCGAAGACGCCGTACTCCGCGTGCTGGATAAGGAATCGATGAGCGAGAAGTTTGCGCGTCTCTCGCTCGATGTCGTCGGCTTCAGCCCCAACGATCTGGTAAAGTTCCGCCGCTACATTTCCGAGCCGTACGGCATGGTGCTGGTGACGGGCCCAACCGGTTCGGGCAAAACGACGACGCTCTACGCCGCCCTCAGCGAAATCAAGAATGACGAAGACAAGATCATCACCATTGAAGATCCCGTCGAATATCAGCTTAAGGGCATCACGCAGATTCCGGTCAATGAGAAAAAAGGACTGACCTTCGCGCGCGGCCTGCGGTCCATCCTGCGTCACGATCCCGACAAGATCATGGTCGGCGAAATCCGCGATCAGGAAACCGCCCAGATCGCCATTAACTCCGCGCTCACCGGCCACCTGGTTTTCACCACCGTCCACGCCAATAACGTGGTGGACGTGCTCGGCCGCTTCCAGAACATCGGCGTGGAAGCCTACAACTTCGTGTCGGCCCTGAACTGTATTCTGGCCCAGCGCCTGGTTCGTCTCAACTGCGATCACTGCAAGCGCCCCGTGCGCCATTCCGATACCGTGCTGCTCGAAAGCGGCCTCAATCCCGAGGAATGGCGCGGCGTCGATTTCATGGAGGGCCCAGGCTGCTTCGAATGCGGCGGCACGGGATTCCGCGGCCGTACCGCCATCCACGAACTGCTCGATCTGAGCGACCGCATCCGCGAATTGATTCTGGACCGCCGTCCGTCATCCGAAATCCGCCGCGCCGCCCGCGAAGAAGGCATGACGTTCCTCCGCGAATCCGCCGTGGAGAAGGCGCGCATGGGCGTCACGACTCTGCGCGAAATCAACAAGGTGACTTTTATCGAATGAGTTTCCTCGATACCATTCAGTCGTTCCTCAAGGACCCGCCGCCGGAGTTCGCCTTCGAAATTTCGGCCACGAGTATCGCGATGTCGCGCACGCGCCCGCCCGCGGTCGCACAGCGTCTCCCGCTTCCGGAAGGCATTGTTGTGCCTTCGCCCGTGAAGGAGAACATCGTGGACCCGGCTGCCTTTGAAGACGTCGTCCGTAAGCTGGTCCCGCATCCTTCGGGTCATCCGATCTGTGCGCTGATCCTGCCTGATAACGCGATGCGCCTCTCCGTGCTCGAATTTGACACGCTGCCCGAAAAGGAAGAGGAGCGCGCGGCGCTCATCCGGTTCCGTCTGAAGAAGACCGTGCCGTTCGATGTCGAAACCGCCTCGGTGGCGTGGTTCGTGCAGCCGGGTAACAAAGTGATCGTCGCCCTCGCGCCCGCCGGAACCATCGCGCAGTATGAGGCGCCGTTTCGCGCCGCGAAACTGCGGCCCGGGGTGGTGATGCCCGCCGCGCTCGCCATGCTGGAACTGCTCCCGCCGAATGGATCGTTCCTCGTCGCGCACCTGCATTCCTATGCGCTCACCGTGCTCGCGGTCAGTAATGGCGTTCTTACGCTGGCGCGCTCTCTGGAACTGACTTCGCACGCCGATTCCTCCGTCGATTTCCTCGATGAAGTGATTGCCGGCCTCTACGCCACGCGCATCTACGTGGAAGATCAGGGCGACGTGAAACCCGACCGTCTCTATCTCGCCGGCTTCGGCGCCGATACTTCGCGCACGGAAATTCGTTTGACCGCCGAGCTCGATATGTCCGTCGAAGTCGTGCAGCAAGCCGACCCCGGCCTCGCCGGATACCTTCACTCGCTTTACCCGCGTCCCACTGTAAGGACGGCCGCCGCGGCATGAAAATCCAGCTCAATCTCGCTTCCGAACCGATGCGCCGCGACCGGCCGATCATCGTGGCTTCGGCCGCCGTGGGTCTGCTGCTCTGCATCACCCTCGCCGCGCTCATCGGTCTGATGATCACGGATCGCAGCGCTGTTGCCGAATCGCGCCGCGCCATCGATCAGGTGCAGCGGCAGCTTGCAAAGACCAACGCCGCTCAGGCGCAACTCGACGCGAAAATGCGCTTGCCCCGGAATTCGAGCATCCTCTATCGCAGCCAGCTCTTCAATACGCTGATTCAGCGCAAGGCGGTGAGCTGGACTCGCATCTTCTCCGATCTCCAGACGGTACTGCCGTACGACGTCCGCATCGTTTCCATCCGGCCCACTCTGAACGGACGCGGCGAGCTCTCGCTGGATATGGTGGTGGCCGCGCAGACGCCGGAGCCCGTCATCGGTTTTA
>CAZWTH010000215.1:0-8080 GCA_964636715.1 uncultured Solibacteraceae bacterium
ACCATAGCCGCGGGCGCAATCATCGCCCGGGAGCCATCTCAGATCGAAAGGCCGGGATCGCCCTCGATGACTTGCTGGCGCAGCAGCGGCCGCTCGCCCGGTTTCCAGAGCGATGCCGTGTGGACCACCCGGTAGCGCAGAGGACCGCCATCGGGGCGATTGCTGCGCGTGACCGGACGTGGAATGCAGACGAACTCAGTCCGCATTTCATCGCCGGTGAGCCGAACCGTCGCATAGCCATGACCGCCCATATCCACGAATTCCAGATGCGGGGAAAGTTCCGGATTGGAAACGGCGTGAGCGCGCTTCAGGTCGAAACTCCTCGCGTATTCGAGGCACGAGCGCACGCCGTGCTTGAGGAGCATGTTGTAGGTCCATTCGGGCTTACGCTGTGGCCGATCGCCCCCGGGCCGATCGGCCAGGAACAGGGAACGGAGCGGATGATTCCCGGGAAGGCTGTGTTCATAAGCCTCCATGGTCCCGGGGCTGGCGAGCGAGCCGCCGACGAAACTGATCCCGACCGGCTCGAATGTGGCGGGTGGCAATCGGGCGGCGGCATAGCCGGCCCAAAAGCTGTGACGGTCGCCCGATACGATCGCGAACCCCGTGATCTTCGAATCGCGGACGAGATCATAGATTTCGCCGCGCTCGTGGTAGGCGCTGCCATAATCGCCGCTGCCGATCTGCGCGAAGACGCCGGCCGGCCACTTCTGTTTGGTCAGTCCATCGGGAAGGTTTTCCGGGTCGGCCCGCAAATCGAGGGCGCCCAGCGAATTGCCCCAGATCTTCCAGGTCGCCGTGGACCGGCGGAGCTGGTCCATGAACCATTTCTTCTGACGCGTCCCGAGGAACGTGCGCGGCGGTGAATCCTTTCGAGGGTTCGGAATGGCGATGTCGCGAAAGCTGAGTTCGGCGGGCGGTTTGCCGCCATTGAGGGCGCGGCCGGCGTCGAGCGCGATCATCGCCGGTTCAGAGAACATCCCGTTGAATGCCGGATCGTAGATCCTGCCAACGCCCTCCGCATCGGTCGGGTCGTCGCCGCAGAAGCTGTGCTGGTCGGTGAGAATGAGATCGAGATGCAGGCCGTAGCGTAATGACCTGTAGGCGATCAGACTGTTGATGGCCTTCAGATTGTTGGGTTCGATTCCGAGACCGCTGTCGTCCCACTTTTCTATCGGTACATTCTTCACGGCGAGCGCGCCAAACGCATCGAGCGATCCGCTCGGCGCCTTCACGCGCGCGGGAATATATTCGAACCAGGCCTGGTTGGCTGCGACCTTGACAGTCTGGCCCGGTTGCGGAGCGCCCCCTGCCTGGACGATGCTCTGCCGGCCCTGCCAGGAGAATTCGTGATTGTCCCAGATGGCGACGAACGGCCAACGCGCTCTCGCGTCCTGCAGATCGGGATCTGCAAGGTAACCCTTGTAGACGACGCGATAGCCCTCGACCGTGAGCGGGTAATGGAATTTGCCGGTTTGGCCGCCATCGGGAATCCGGCCAACGTCGTAGATCGTCCGGTCGTACCGGGTCTTCACCTCGTCGGGATATTCGACAACCTCATAAATGAAATCGCCGAGGTGAAGCACGAAGCCGAGTTGATCGGCTGGCGCCGCGCGCTCATCCTCAAAAATCATCCGGCGATAAGCGTTGAGCCTGCCTTCATTCAAACTCTGGCAACTGACAAAGGCGAAATGGACCGGCCGCGGATCGTTCGCCACGGGCGCGGTGATCGTCCGGCCGACGCGGCTGCCGTTGCCCTCTCCATCGGTGAAGCGATACCAGTAGACGCGCGCGGGCTGGAGATGGCCGACCAGCACGCGCGTCGTCCAATCCGATTCCGCTGAGACCCGCGCGGCCGCCTTTGCGACGACCCGCCGGAACGCATCGTCCTCGGCAACTTCCACCGTAAGCACATGCCGGCCGCCCGGCTCGAACGGCCGCCGGGTCCAGAGGATCACGCTGGTGGGATCGGGATCGCCGGATGCGACGCCCTCCGGATAAAGGTCGCGCCGCTCATGCCAACCGGTGGTAGAGGCCTGAGCCGCTCCGCCCCACGCCAGAGAGGCTCCCATCGCCGCGGCCAATTGAACGAACTCGCGCCGATTCAACGTCATCGTCTGCCTCCTTTGCAACCGCTCCGCCCGTCAGACCATGTGATCGGGCATGAACTTCGGGTTGCAATAACAGAGTAGAGGCGGTCGAGCCCGGCTGCCAGCGAAATGGGGCCAAAATGCGCTCCGTTCCAATCTGAACTAAGCGGGGATCAGCCAGTCTGTCGCGAGAGCCGCCAGGTATAAACCGATTCCAAAGACGAAGTGGGTCACCATGCTCTTGACGCTGTTGAACACCGGCTTCGAAGTCCTGGAAGAAGCGATGCCCGCTCCCATCGCCGGCTGAAGAACAAACAACGGCGCAGCCACGGTTACGATTCCGAGGAGAAGTGCGGGAAGCAATGTGGGCTTGTGCGCCCACTCAGATCCGTTCATGCCGAGCAAAAGCGCGGCGAAGGTCACGCCGATGGAATAGTGAGCCAGCCATCCGATCCACAATTCGCCGGGGATTGGCGCGGCGTTCGCAATGCTTTCGTGCTTCCATTGTCCGGCAAGGAGATGTCCGAACCAGCGGCCGAGGAAAGCGAAGCTGAGTGAAGGGATTCCAAACTGCCTCAGCATGAGCGCCCAAAGATCGATGATCGCGGTGGCCCCGGCGCCAATCATGAATGAGCGTAAAACGAATTCCAACGGTGCGTTCATGCCCGGGCCCATTACGAAAGATTGGCCAGCCCGAAGCGAACCTGCGCTCCCGCGGGCAGGCCGGGCGCGTACACAATGCCGCCAGGATCGGAAGAAGCCTCGAACATGCCTTCACCATCCACTTCCACGTGATACGGAGCTCCTGGCTTCAGGCCGAGGATGAAGACGTCATCGACGGGAAGCGGATCGGCGGTATCCTCCGGGTCGGCGTCCGGCGGCCGGGCAGGAGCAGGACGCTGAGGCACGCGAAACTTGTCCGCGTTGCGCGCGAAGAATACCGTGGCCTCCTCGAGATCCATGGGATCGTGCGCGGCCTGCGGATCGATGTGTTTCAGCTCGCCGTTGCCGAACAACTGCAACTGGCCACCGAAGAACCCGAGCCATTGCGCGTCGTCTTCCCACGTGGAACGAACGTAGAGCTCGCCGCCGATGGAATCGTGCGCCACGAGCGGCACGTGATAGTAGCTGAGGCCGGGCTGATAAGGATCCGCCCACATCAGCTCGTAGGCGATTCCCAGGGCGCCGCGCATCAGAAAGCGATCGTTCATCAGGAACCCCTGGAGCAACTGCGTTTCGGCGGCGTTCGAATCGTAGGCGACCATGGCGAGCTCGGCGGCGCGCGAAAGCGTGGCTTTGGTGACGTCCGGGCCATGCTGATCGAGCTGGGGATCGGCCGGGATGCGGAATTCGTTTTCCGAAGCGGGAAACGGCTCGGGATAGTGAGCCAGGATGTGGATGGGACCGTAATCCTTGTACCACTTAGCGCAGTTTTCGCGAAGGTCGAAGTCGAGATTGTCGCGGAAGGCGTGCATCAGCTCGATCAGCGCATTGGCGTCCGGATTGGGGACGTGCAGCTTCGCCGAAAGCAGGCCGGGGATGAAAGTCTTCATCCAGAAGCCTTCATAAAGATCGCGGAGCGCTTTTTCCGAAACCGTGGGACGCGCCTCGGAAATCGCAATGGCGGCGAGCGCCCGGGTACGAGCCTCCGCCAGCGTCAATCCGGGCGAGGGGATTGGCGCCGCGGCGTAGCGTTCGAGTCTGCCATAAATCGCGGTCTTATCCGCGGCCTGCATCAGGGGATCGCACCAATCGGCGATCAGGGCTAACTGGCGGACCACATTTTCGGAAACAGCGCCGGCTGCGGTAGCTTTGGCAACTCCCCAGCTCACGGCCTGGCTTCCGGCCGCGGCGTCTTCCGCGATCTGGTAGCGGAGCGCGGCGCTCCAGCCGAATTCCGGAAACTCGGCGGCTCCATTCCAGAGAGTCTCGAACTGATCCCAGCGCAGCGACCGGCGCTCGCGCTCGCGGCGAAGGAGACGGAGACGGGCTGTGCGGAGAAAAAGGCGGGGTCCGTTGGTATAGACCTTAAATCCATCGGGCGCGCTCTGGGCAAGCAGGCGCGCGGCGGGGAGAAGAGCGGCGCCGCCCAGCGCATGGCGCAACAGGCCGCGCCGCGTCAGTTGGCTGGTAGCTGGGATTCGCGTTCTCATCGGCTGCCTGTCTTTCCGATTCTGCCATATCGGGCTGGTATCATTGCTTTTAACGAAACCGGGTCAGAGTGTTTCCGCAACTTTCCGGGGCCAGATTTTTCCGGAAAGGTCCGCAACGATTTTGCGGAAGCGGGCGTCTCACTAAAGTCGAATCCGTGCCGCGCAACCGCGAAATTAAACAAGGCTACATGAAGTTCTCCATGAAGAGTTTCCAGACGATCGCTTTGCTGTTCGCCGCGGCAGGAATGGCCGCCGCCCAGCAATATACGATCACCACCGTTGCCGGTGTTCCGGGCGTACCCGGGCTTTATCCGGTGCCGGGCGATACGACCCCGACGCTGGCGACGAGCGCGCAACTGTATCATCCTTCCACGATTGCCGTGGACAGCAAGGGCAACTTTTACATCGGGGATTATTTCACTTTCATCATCCGCATGGTGGTCGCGAGTTCAGGGAACACCGGCATCATCACGGGCACCGGCCTGGCGGGCAGCGCGGGCGATACGGACCTCGCGGTTTCGGCGACCATTGGCGATGTACACGGGATCGCCGTGGATAGCAGCGGCAATATTTATTTTTCCGACACCTCGACGTGCCGCATTCGCAAGATTGACAACCCGGCAACCAGCACTGCGCCGAAAATTTTCACCTTCTTCGGCAATACCGCGGCGCCGTTCTGCGGCCCGACCGCCAATACTACGCTGGGCGCGCCCGGCGCGCTCGTGTTCGATTCGAAGGGCAACCTTTATGTAGCGGACTCCGCCAATTTCACGGTCTACCAGATCACGAGCTCCGGTACGATTTCGGCTTTTGCCGGCAACGGCGCCTATGGCAATGCGGGCGACGGCGGTCCCGCGAACAAGGCGTCGCTTGCGGCTCCGGTTTCGCTGGCGATCGACTCAGCCGACAACATCTATATTGGGGACACGGGCAACCTGAATATCCGGAAGGTGGATAAGAGCGGCAACATTTCCACTGTGCTGACCGGCGTGGCTGCGACTTCTTTGGGTATCGACGCGGCAGGCAATTTTTATTTCGTCGATGGGACTTCTTCCGTGGTTCGTAAGGCGCTGCCGGGCGGCGGCGTCGTGACGATTGCGGGCAATGGCTACGCAAACAGCAGCGGCGATGGCGGCCCCGGCTCGCTGGCGCAGGTTTCGAAGCCGGGCGGAATCGCGGTGATGGCGGACGGCAGCATTCTGATCGCGGACACGGGGAACAACACGATTCGCAAACTGGTGGCGGTGGATTCCTCGGTGGGCGTGCAGGATTCCGCGAGCGAAGTTCCCGGATCTTATCTGCTGCCTGGCAATGTTTCACCGGGCGAACTGCTGACGCTGTTCGGAACAGGTCTGGGCCCCGCGACTCTGACCACAGGCGCGCCGGACGCAAACGGCCAGTTTCCCACGACACTTGCGGGGACGTCGGTCACGTTCAATGGAACGCCTGCGCCGATCATCTACACTTCGTCCGGCCTGGTTTCCGTCGTGGCGCCGTATGGAATCTCGGGATCGGCGACCGCGGCGATCAACGTAAATTATCAGGGAAAGACCTACAGCGCCACCATGCCGGTGGCGGCGGTGACGCCCGCGATCTTTACGGCGAACGCTTCCGGCGCAGGAGGGGCGGCGGCCCTGAATCAGGATCAGACGGTCAACTCCGCTTCGAATCCCGCCAAAGCCGGTACATTCATCACGCTGTACGCGACGGGCGCCGGCTACACGACAACGGCGGCCGATGGCAAGACCGCGCCGGTGAACTGTGGGATCGCGTGCCTCGGGAAGCCTGTTCAGGCTGTAGCCGTGAAGATTGGCAACCAGTGCGTGATTCCAGGCTATGCCGGCGATGCGCCTGCGCTGATTGCCGGCGTCATGCAGGTGAATGCGCAGATTCCGGCTACAACGCTGCCGGGCTCCGTGCCCGTGCAGGTGGTGATCGGCTCGAAGTGCGATCTGCTGAACGCATATCCCTCGCAGGATGGCGTGACCATCTCAGTTGTTCAGTGACCTTCGGTTCAGTGACGTTCGGTCCAGTGACGTTCGGTCCAGTGAGGCGCTGAGCGGCGTTTTGCCTCAGCCGCGCGCGTTCATGGTTTCGAGCATGCTGGTGAGGCGGGCGGCCCCCGCGGCGTCATCGCCGAAGCGGACCTCGTTGTAAGCCGCGGTGAATTCGATAACCCGCTGCTTCTCGCTGGGTGGCAGAGTGCGCGCAAACTCGATCGGCGTGAACCAGGCGGGCTTCTCAAAACCGCGCCGCGCCAGCGCTTCCAGCATCTGTTCGTAAACCACGGCGGCGTCGTTCGGCGTACCCTGGCCGGAGCGGATTTTCCGGATGCGGGTTCGCGCCTGCCATTCCCGCCTCAGCCGCGGCCCGAAGCGGCGAAGCAGGAAGAGCGCTCCGAGCGCCAGCGCGATCCACGCGAGTCCGTATCCCAGTTTGGGCAGCACCACGCGGGGCCACGAGAAATTCGATTCGTCGGAGCCCAGGCTGCGAAGCTTGTTCCGGAAGCCGAAGGCGAGTTCGGCCTGCTGGCCGGGGTTGTAGGCCATCACCCAGCGCTGCCATGCCGTATCCATAGCGTCCATATACATGCTCATGCGGCGTAGTTTCGTCTCCAGCCACCCGCCGGAGGATGCGCCCGAGGCCGGCGGAGTGGGATCGAACGTGACCCAGCCGTGCCCGTCGATCCACGCTTCCACCCACGCGTGAGCGTCCGAAGCCCGCACCACCCAGGCGTCTGAGACATCGTTGAAGTAGCCGCTCTGGAAGCCGGTGGCGACTCGCGCCGGAATGCCCTGCGCTCGCAGCAGCACCGCCATGGCGGAGGCGAAGTACTCGCAGTAGCCGCGCTTTGTCACGAACAGGAAATCGGCCAGCGGGTCACGGCTGCGGGATTCCGCCGTGGTATCGAGCGAATACACGAAACCGCGCTGGAGTCTTTGCTCGATGCGGGTGGCGCGGGAGTAATCCGTGGGATTGGGATCGCCCGCCGTCCACTCGCGGCCCAGCGCGTAAATGCGGCGGTCGATCGGCGGCAGAGCGAGATTCCGTCTGCGGTCGGCAGGGGAGAGCGGGTAGGGCAGAGGCGCGCCGCGCAGCGCCGAAACTTCATAGATAATCGGTTCGCCGGGCAGCGCGGTCGCGCGATAGGAATCGTCGGCGGTACGAATGACGCTGGGAGCGTCGAGATTGAAAAATTCGGGAACTCCCGCGACAAAGAGCGTGCCGCCGCCGGAATTGCTGACATCGATCCGGTAGAGCATGCGTTCGCCATCGAGGCGCGAGCGCTGCCAGCGGTCGGCGACGGGATATAGAGTACCTTGCCCTGGAATCAGCTCCGAACTAAGTGGCGGTTCGGACCAGCGGCGGCCGTCGAAGCGGCTCAGCGCCGAGCCGCGCCACTTGAGATCGCCCGGCAGTGGTTTGCCGTAGGCGTGGATGTGGAGAACAGGCCGGTTGTCCTTTGCGATGGCGCCGAAACGGCCGAGGTCGATGGAATTAGTGAAGCCGGTGAGCCGGGCTCCGTTCGGGAAGAGCAGGGAAGCGGCGCGCGCTGTTCGCGGTACGAGGAAGAACAGGCCGCCGGTCAGGAAGAGAATCCCGCAGGCGGAACAGATCACCATGAGGGCAAGTGAGCGCGCGGTCCGGCGGTTGGTGCGAGGGCCTACGGTGCCGGCGGCGCGGGAGCCGCGCAGGAAACCGCGGCGGATTTCCGCGCTCGTCAGGGCGCCCAGTCCGAAGAGAATCGCGAGCGCCAGCCAGAAGAAGAAGCGGAGCTGCGTGGAGAGCGCGGCCGCGCCGATCAGAGCGACGAAGGCGAGTGTGCCGGTATAGAGG
>CAZWTH010000216.1:0-11878 GCA_964636715.1 uncultured Solibacteraceae bacterium
CAACGGTCTCAACTTATCCACTGCGCGCCCGACCTTGACCAACTCCGGTCCACTGGGTTCGACGCACACCCCTGTGCCTCGGTTTTCATGGTTGCTTGTGGCGCGAAGCGCCATCCGGACAGGGCTGAAGCCCCGCCCCACAGAGCAGTATCCCCTTAGTATCAAGACATGTTACTGGATGGTTTTCTTCATCCAGTCGATAATCCAGTCCTGCGTGGCATTGGTGAGCCGGGTGTAATCCCAGGGCTCGTAGAGTCCCAGTTTATTCCCGGCGTTCTCCAGCCCGTAGATCTTTCGCGCCTCCTCAACAGCCGTATGAACATCCGCCGGCGTGCCATCGCGATCGAGCTGCGGCTCCACAATCAGCGCCGGACGCGGCGCAATCGTCGCGATCAACTCGTTGAAATCGTATGGAAGCTGCTGCTCGTGGCCGATGAAAAATCCCAGCCGCGGGATCATCGGATGTATTTCGCTATAGCGCGCGATACCGCCGGTACCCTTTGACGCGGTATCGTTCCGCATCGGCGTGAAGCCCGAAATCGAAACTACGCCCTTCACTCGCGGATCGAGCGCGGCGCTGTAAAGGCCGACCATGCCGCCCATCGAATAGCCAAAGACCGAAATCTTCGAGCCGTCGACGTTGGCATCCTTTTCGAGAGCATCGATCGCGCCATGAACGTCTTCCACCATGCGGCCCATCTTCGACCAGTGCGGATAGCGGTCGTAGAACGGTCCCGTCTCCGCCATGCGCGAGCCGAAACCGCTCTGATCGTAAGCGAGCACCGCGTAGCCCGCCTGCGTGAGCGCGAGAATCGGGTGCAGATCCGAACGATAGACCCACATATAGCCCAGCGGATAGCTGAAGCCGTGCAGGAAGATGACGGTTGGCAGCTTCTTATCCGGCGGCGTGTTGGCGGGCAGATAGAGATCTCCGCGCACGTTGTAGCCGAATGTGACCGGACGTGACGTAACCTGGCTCGCCTGCGGCTGCAGCCATCCATAGGACGTGCCGCCCTGCTGAATGACCCACTGCACAAGATCGGGCGCAAGCTGGCCGGGATTGCTGTTGGTGACGCCGGGTATTAAGCCGCGTCCGCGTCCCGGACCTCGTCCAAACGCGCCACGCGCGATGGGCGGCATCATCGGCGGCTCCTCGCCGAGCATCCACGCAATCGACTTGCGAATGCTGTCAGCCTTCGTCTGCCAGTCCGCCAGTGAGGAAACACTTGCGAGAATTGCGTTCGCCGCCTGGCGCGGATACTTCATGAGATCGACTGTCTCCTTGCTGTCCGTGCGCCACTTATCCAGGCTCCAGGGGAACAGCAGATGATTGTCCCAGGTGCGCGTGGAGCGGCCGAACTGAATATCGAGCCAGTCGAGGCACGCTTCCTGATCGTTCGCGCCGTGGAAGCCGGGCACGCGCAGAATGCCGAGGCGATTGGGCACGCCCAGCATCTTGTAAACCTTCAGCGCCGAATAGTAGGCCTGCTCGTCGCCCCAGGTATTCGATACCTGATCGTTCAGGCCGTACTCGATCAGCACGGCGCGCGGCGCAATCCAGGCGATCAGCAGATTGCCGTCGATCGGCAGGCGGTCTTCGCGGCCGGAGAAGAAGCGCAGGCGCGGAATGAACCAGGTGGGGAAAGAGCGCGTGGTGGTTTCGATGCTTTCGCCCGCATTGCGTTCGCCGGCGAGCCGCCACGGCACAACGCCGCCTACGCCGGTGCTGGCGGGGATCACGGCGGAGATACGCTCATCGAGCGCCGCACCGAAAGCCGCCATCTTGCCATCGCGCGAATAGCCGAACAGCGCGATCTTCTTCATATCCACCTGCGGCAGCGTGGCCAGATAATCGACCACCATGCCGGCGGCCCAGCCGCGGCGCGGCAGCAGCGCGAAATCGTAAGTGGGGTACAGATCGGCGAGCGCGGCGGCGTCATCCATGGCGTCGTTCGCGGCGAATCCGGCGTTGATATAGCCGCGGCGCAGCGCCTGGGGCCAGCCGTTCAAACCGGGCGACATGAGGACGGGAAACGGTCCTTTGCCATCGGGAATCGTCACTCGCACGCGCATTGTTCCCTTGCCGCCGGGGCCGAATTCCAGCCGCACGTTGCGGACGATGTAGCCGTCGCCCTTCGTTTCGTCGAGCACGACGGCGCGATCGAGCCTGGGCCGCGGCGGCATGGTCCCCGACTGGTATTTGGCGAAGAGATTGGCGATTTCGGCGCGGCGCGCCTTCCAGTCCGCAGGGGTGCGGACGGGGCGGCCGTCGAGGAATTTCAGCGGATCGGGGAGTTCGTTGTTACGCTGCAGCGCATCGAAATCCGGAGGCAGTTCGCCGGTCTTCTGCTGCCAGGCGTCGAAGCTGGGGACCTTCGGGATGATGGTTTCGAGTTTCTGGAGGTATTGGCGGCGTTCCTCCTGAGTCATAGCCCGCAGACCGGGAAGGGCAGAAAGCGCAAGCAGGGCAGTCAGGACGAGACGGCGGGACATGGGGAGCCTCCAGAATTTCGGATCGAGTCTGAATGATATCAAAGGCCTGAAATGTCACGCTCCAGCCGAAAACTTCAGTATGGCGGGAACCCCTGAATTGAGGGCATACGTACGTTCCTATCGTGCCTACGGTTCGCATTCTGATCGGTTCGCAGGATGAAAGGGAATCTCTCGTCAAAGCAGCACAGAGTGGAAATTCGGAGCTTTGGCGGGTTCCGTGCCTGCGGATTCTTACGTCCGGTTTGCGCGAATTGCCACGCAATCATCCACCGTCAGACGCCTCCGTTGAGTATTCCGCGACTCAAAGTGATGTTGCGCAGCGATTGCCGCGAGATTCAGCCAGCCAGAATACGCAGCGGTATGTCGCGATACTTCGAAAACCCGCGGTCGAAAGTTACGAGAGTGAAACCAGTCCTGCGGGCGAAAGCGGCGAGATAGGAGTCGGTCCAGAAATTTGGGCCAACTTTCTCCGGTGTGAACTGAGCGCGCCACGTGGGTTCCAGGCCTTCCGGCTCCGCGACGAACCGCACGTTCTCGCGCTCGCGGATTCGATCCACGATCTCCCACGCGCGTGGGGCAGTGAGTGCGTCGGGGCCCATCACCGCGGAATTGGTCAGCAAACGCAGCAGCCCCATCTGCGTGATGCGGCTCAGGACAAGCCAGTCGCCGGCCGCTTCTTCTTCCCAGCTCCTGGCTTGTCGCGCGTGCGAATGCTCCCCCACGACCAACGCAAGCCAGACATTGATGTCAGGGAAGAATGTCATCGAAATTGAAGCCGGAGAGATCGAGCTTTTTCGTATGTTTCAGATGAACAAGAGGAAACGCCCGTCGCTTTGCGGGCGCCTGCGGCGCAGATGCCTGGGTCTCACGCTCCACTGCGGTGATCACGAGATTCTTGAGGCTCATCCCGCGAACGGCGGCCGTCGCCTTTGCGCGTCGAAATAAAGCATCCGGGAGATCGACTGTGGTTCTCACATCTCCACCCTAGCATAAAAGCATAAATATGTGTCCAGCGCTGCGCGTTGCCTCCGCCACGCTGCATGGGGTATTCCAAACCCTCATTTGTGGTTTACTAATTAGCATGTATAAGCTGCCTTTTCTGGTTCTCGCGGCCGTTCTGCCGCTGGCCGCCCAGGTCAAAGTAACGCAGGGTCAGAACCAAATCACCGTCGATATCGACGGCAAGCCGTACACCACCTTCTTCTACGGCGATGACGTCGCCAAGCCCTACCTGACGCCCCTGCGCGGGCCTTCAGGCGTGGTTGTCACGCGCGGTTTTCCCATGGAAAAGATCGATGGCGAATCGACCGACCATCCGCACCAGCGCTCCGTCTGGTTCGCCCACTCCCGCGTGAACGGAATCGACTACTGGAACAATGAGTTCAGCTACAAGCAGCCGAATCTGGGCCACATCTTCGTGAAGAAAATCAACAAGATTCAGAGCGGCGCGAAAACGGGCGAGATCGACGAAACCTCCGAGTGGAAGCAGCCGGATGGCAAGGTCGTACTGCTGGAAGACCGCAAGATGACGTTCCACGCGGGCGGGCCGAATCGCGTCGTGGACTTCGACTTCACGCTGACAGCGCAGGACACCGTTACCTTCCAGGACGAGAAAGACGGCGTCTTCGGCATCCGCCTGGCTTCTGAACTCGAAGAGCCCAACGCGCCCGGCACGAAGACGCAGCCCAAGGTCCCCACCCGTACCGGCGTGATGACCTGCGCCGACGGCAAGACCACAGAAGCGAACTGTTGGGGTACCCGCGCAAACTGGATGGATTTTTCAGGTACCGTGCACGGCGAAAAGGTCGGCATCTCGATCTTCGACCATCCCGGGAATCCCCGCCATCCCACTTACTGGCATGCGCGCGGCTATGGTCTGTTTGCCGCTAACATTTTCGGCCGCAATGCGTTCACTAAGAAGGCGGAACCGGACGGCTCCATGACGCTGAAGCCCGGCGAAAAGATGCGGTTCCGCTACCGCGTTGTGATTCATCCCGGCAATCCGGCGGACGCGAAACTGGACGATCTGTACAAGGCTTACGCAGCCGGAAAGTAGAACACCATGCTGAAACGTATTTCGTTCGCCGCCATTCTGCTGGCCGTCGCGGCCACCGCGCAGACACTGCCTTCGGGCGTAACAAAAGGTCCGTCGATGGCCGGGATCACGGAATATAGTTTCCCGAACGGCCTTCGTGTGCTGCTGCTGCCGGATTCTTCGAGCACGAAGGTTTCGGTCAATATGGTCTACCTTGTCGGTTCCCGCCATGAAGGCTATGGAGAGACCGGCATGGCGCACCTGCTGGAGCACATGAACTTCATCCTTTCGAAGGATGGCCGCAACATCAAGAAAGAACTGACCGACCATGGCGCCGAATGGAACGGCACAACGGACGTCGATCGAACCAACTACTTCGAAACCGTCAGCGCGTCCGATGACAACCTGAAGTGGGCGCTCAGTCTTGAAGCCACGCGCATGGTGAATATGCGGATCGAGAAGCCACTGCTCGATACCGAGATGACCGTAGTGCGGAACGAATTCGAGAGCGGCGAAAATAATCCGGCGCGCATTCTCGATGAGCGCGTTTCCTCCACGGCCTATCTGTGGCACAACTATGGCAAGTCGACCATCGGGTCGCGCGCGGATATCGAGCGGGTACCGATCGATCGGCTCGAAGCGTTCTATAAAAAGTACTACCAGCCGGATAACGCGGTGCTGGTGATCGGCGGGCAGATCGATCCGGCGAAGACGCTGCAGATGGTGATGGCTTCTGTCGGCGCGATCCCGCGGCCGGAACGCAAGCTCGATCAGACCTACACCGTGGAGCCGCCGCAGGATGGCGAGCGCACGGTGGAACTGCGCCGCGTCGGTAACGGCAAGAACATTATCATGGCGTACCACGGACCGTCGATGGCAAATCCCGACGCCGGAATTCTGGAAGTGGCCTCCGGCATTATGGACGGCCCGAATGGTACGGGACGTCTCTACAAGGCGCTGGTGGATAACAAGAAGGCGATGTCGGCGACAATGTCGGTTTCCGAGCCTCACGATCCCGGCCTGATCGAATTCAGCGCCCGTTTGAGCAACGAGCAGGATCTGGACGACGTGAAGAAAACGATGCTCCAGACCATTTCCGGTCTGGTCACGGAGCCGCCTACCAAAGAGGAAGTGGATCGCGCGAAGGAGCGCATCGTCCAGCGCATGGATCGCGAATTTTCGAACACGCAGGCGATGGCGGTCAGCGTTCTCACCGAAGTGGTGGCGGATGGCGATTGGCGTCTGCTGTTCACCAACTATGAGGAGATCAAGTCGGCGACCCCGGAAGACATCGTCCGGGTAGCTAAGTTGTATCTGAAGGATTCGAATCGTACGGTTGGCGTTTTCATCCCGGTCGATAAGACGCCGGATCGCACGGTGGTGCCGGATGCGCCTTCGATGGAGAAGCTCCTGACCGATTACAAACCCAACGTAACCGTGCAGGAAGGCGAAGTGCTCGATCCGACGCCCGCGGCGGTGGAGAAGCGCATCATCCGTACGCAACTTCCCGGCAGTATCCGGCTGGCGCTGCTGCCCAAGGCGACGCGCGGCAATCTGGTGGATTTGGCCCTGACGCTGCGTTTTGGCGATGAAAAGTCGCTGGCCGGGAAGTATGCGGCCGCCGAATTGGCCGGAGCGCTGCTGATGCGCGGGACGAGCACGATGAACCGGCAGCAGATTGCGGACGCCATGCAGAAGCTGAACGCGACGATCGGCGTTGGACGCGGCGGGGGCAGGGGAGCGGGCGGCGCGCTCGCGGCGGTCTCCGGCTCGATCCGCACGACATCGGAAAATCTGATTCCCGCGATGCGGCTGATGGCGCAGATCCTGAAAGACCCGGCGTTCCCCGAAGCGGATTTCGAACAAATCCGGCAGCAAATGATCACCGGAATTGAGCGCGGCCGCACGGAGCCGAACGTTCTCGCCAGCCAGGCGCTGCAGGCGAACATCAGCCCGTTTCCACGCGCCGATGTGCGGCATCCGCGCAGCATCGACGAGCAGATCGAGGACCTGAAGAAGGTCACGCTCGACGACGTAAAGGCGTTCTACAAAGAGTTCTACGGGGCGTCGAACGGCTATCTGGTCGCGGTGGGCGCCATGAAGACGGATGAAGTGCAGAAAGCGGCCGCCGACTTGTTTGGAAAGTGGAAGAGCCCGAGCGGCTACGCGCGAATCGATTCGAAGTACCTGCCCGTGACGCCCGTGGATCAGAAGATCGAGACACCCGACAAGGAAAATGCGTATTTCTACGCAGCCTGGCGGCTGCAGATGCACGACACGGATCCGGACTATGCGGCTATGGTGCTCGCGAATTACATGATGGGCGGCGATATTACGTCGCGGTGGCCGAATCGCATTCGCAATAAGGAAGGGCTGAGCTACGGCGCAAGCAGTTCGTACACGGCTCCCTTCGATGGCGACGCGGCGATCCTGTCGGCCGGCGTCATCAGCAATCCGAAGAATTCGCCTAAGGTGGAAGCGAGCTTCCGCGACGAATTGAAGAAGACGCTGGCGGACGGATTTACCCAGCAGGAGCTTGACGTCGCGAAGAAGGCGTTTCATGACGCGCGCGTTCTGGCGCGCTCCGGAGATACGAATATTCTGGGCCTGATTCAGGCGCGCGAAGATCAGGACCGCACGCTCGACTGGGATATCCAGATGGATTCGAAGCTGGCGGCTTTGACGCTCGATCAGGTGAACGCCGCATTCCGCAAGCACATTACGAACGCGGTGTCCGTCGTGCAGGCCGGGGACTTTAAGAAGGCTGAAGTTTACCAGTAATATCGCGGTGAAATCGCAGTTCACATTTCGCATCATCGCCCCGTAGTACGGGTGTATGAAACGATTCACCGCATCTTTCTGGATGACGACCGCATTTGCGGGCCTGCGGTCCGGGTTTCCGTCACGCTTTGGCGCTCGTATCGGTCCAGCCTGTGAGAAATGTAAACGTCTGTCTCCGTTCAGCCTGCCGGAACGGTTTTCGGCTAAGATTGAAGCGAAACCGCGATGAGAGCCCATGTCGCTTTCCGTTTCGCCGCCGTAGCGCTCATGCTGGCGTCCGCTTCCTGCATGGCGGCCGTTCCGCCCGATCCAGCTACGGGCAATGCCGAGCAGTTCTTCGGCGCCGGGAAGGTGTACAACATTCACCTCACCCTGACGGCGGATGAATACCAGAAACTGGAGCCATCCGGTCCGTCGATGGCGCGCCCCGGCGTTTCGGGGGACGACCGTTATCCGACGTCGACGGCCATTCTCGAATTCGAGGGCAAACGTTGGGGTCAAATCAATCTTCGCTATAAAGGCAACTCCAGTTACCGTTCCGGCGGCTCGCTGAAGCGACCGATCAAGCTCGAATTCGACCGGGCGTTCTTTGGGATGTCCAAGGTCAACCTCAACAACAATGCCATGGATCAGAGCCAGATGCGCGAAGCGCTCGGCTACGATATCTTCCGCCACGAGGGCGTCCCTGCGGCGCGCACGGCGTTCGCGAAGGTCTGGCTCACGGTCAACGGGACCTATAAAAATCAGTACGCCGGGCTCTACACCGTGGTGGAGCAGATCGACCAGACATTTTTCAAAGACCGCTTCGGGAAGAAAGCCGGCGTGGTGCTGAAGCCGGAGAGCCTCAACGGCATGCCCTATCTCGGCCAGGATTGGGCGTCGTATGTGGTGCCATACGGCGCCAAATCCAGCGCAAAGATCGATCCCGCGGCCGCGAAGCGCTTCATCGAATTCACGAAATTTGTGAAGGAAGCTTCGGACGAGCAGTTCGCGAAACAGGTTTCGGACTATGTGGACGTCGATGAATTCCTCCACTTTTTGGCCGTGGAAGTGATGACCGTGAACCTCGATAGTCCTCTCGGTTTCAACCATAACTACTACGTCACGATCAATCCGAAAACGAATAAAGTAGTCTGGATTCCCTGGGATCTGAATCTGGCGTTCGGCGGATTCGGCGGCGGTCGCGGCCGGGGCGCCGCCAATCCACCGGAGGATCTGAGCATCAACAAGCCCACCCAGGCGGGTCAATTTCCCCTGGCCGACCGGATTCTGGCCACGCCGGCGCTGTTGAAGCAATACGACGAGATCGTCCGCAATCTGATCGCGAAAAATTTCACTGTGGAGCGGCTGGCGGCGCAGATGAAGCTGATGGATGACGCGATCAGCGGCGCCCTGAAGGACGACCGCTCAGTCTCGGCGGAGCAGTTCGAGCGGAACATGAGCGCCGACCCGGCGGCGATTGCGGTGAGCGATTCGGCGCAGAATGATTTCGGCGGTTTCGGGGGCTTCGGACGCGGCAGGGGAGGTCCGCCGCTGCGTCAGTTCATCGCGCTGCGAGCCGTCTCAGCCCAGGAACAACTGGACGGTAAACGCGAAGGCTACACCTCGCAGGGTCGAGGCGCCCGCGGCGGTCGAGGATTCTTCGGACCTCCCCCGGACCGCCCCTTCTAATTCCCCGATTGCTTCTTCAGCTCCGCCCGGAACGCCTGCTCGCGCTCCGCGACGTACGCCTTGTATCCCGCCGGGTCGATAAACGGATTGGCGCCCCCGGCCTGCAGCTTCGGATATTTCGCCAGCAACCCGTAGTAGTCGCCATGCGCGCCGAGGAAAATATCGCAGGGCAGAGACTTCAGCACCCGGAAGGTCGTCTCGTAATCCTTCGCAATCTCCGGATAGCGCGTGTTGTTCACCAGCTTGTATCCGGCGTTCACGTTGGGGCTGCCGATGATCACCACGTTGTAGGTCTTTCCCTTGTCCGTTGTCTGGAACGTCCACGTGGTGCAGCCCTTCGTATGGCCCGGCGTCTTGTGCGCGGTGAGTGTCACATTCCCGAGTTTGACCGTGTCGCCATCGTGCAGCACGCGATCCACCTTCACCGGCGGATACAGATTGTTCGGCTGATTCCAGTACTGGAAATCTTCTTTCCCGCCGCTTTCCACAACCGGCACATCGGCGTCCATCACCATATACTGCGCGCCGGTTTCCTTCTTCAGCGCGGCGCTGCCGGCATCGTGATCCCAGTGCGAATGGCTGATCAGCAGGATCTTCGTGTCGCCAAATTTGAAGCCCAGCTTCTCGACGCTTGCCTTGATCAGCGGCACGGAGCTTTCGAGGCTGCTGTTGATGATGATGTTGCCCTGGGGCGTGGTAATCAGGTACGAAGCCAGGCCCTTGCTGCCGACGTAATACAGATTGTCCGCAATCTTGTGCGCCGGAAACGGCTCCGTCCACTCCGGGCTCTGCGCCCACAGCCCGCCTGCCAATGCCACCAGCAATAAAATCGTCGT
The DNA here is from genome assembly GCA_964636715.1 of uncultured Solibacteraceae bacterium. Classification (GTDB taxonomy): domain Bacteria; phylum Acidobacteriota; class Terriglobia; order Bryobacterales; family Bryobacteraceae; genus BOG-234. The sequence continues at coordinate 9,817 of CAZWTH010000216.1, forward strand.
TTTCATATCAGCCCCTCTCCAGTATGCTGTTCTTGCGACCGAACATCGCGTAAATCACCAGCCCCACCGCCAGCCAGATCACAAACCGCAGCCAGGTCAGCAGCGGCAACGCCAGCATCAGCACCAGGCAAAACACGATCGAGACCACCGGCATCACCGGACACCACGGCACGCGGAACGAACGCGGGCGCTCAGGCTGCGTCTTTCGCAGAACGAGCACGCCGGCCGAGACCACGATAAACGCGAACAGGGTCCCGATATTTGCCAGATCGGCGAATGTATCGATGTCCCAGATTCCCGCGGGAATTCCCACCACGAGCCCAGCGATCCAGGTACTCACATGCGGCGTTTCGAATTTCGGATGGACTTTCGAGAACCGCTTCGGCAGCAGCCCGTCGCGCGACATCGCGAACCAGATGCGCGCCTGGCCGTACTGAAAAACGAGCAGCGACGACACCATTCCGACCAGCGCCCCGATCGTCACCCATCCGCGAATCCGGTTCATTCCGAGATGCTTCAGCGCATCGGCCACCGGCGCATCCGTGTTCAGCGTGGACCAGTGGGCGATCCCCGTCAGGACCAGCGCCACCGAAATATACAGCGCAGCGCAGACAATGAGCGTCGCTATGATCCCGATCGGCATATCGCGCTGAGGATTGCGGCACTCCTCGGCGGCGGTAGAAACCGAATCGAACCCAATGTAGGTGAAGAAGACGATCGCCGCGCCCGTCAGCAGCCCCGAAAATCCGTTGGGCAGAAACGGATGCCAGTTCGATGTATTCACCGCATGCGCGGCGCCGATCACGAAAATCAGAATGGCCGCGATTTTGATCGCGACCATCGCGTTATTCGCGCTCGCGCTCTCGCGGATGCCGCGTACCAGAAGCCAGGTCAGCACCAGCAGCACCACGAGCGCCATGATGTTGAAATAGCTGCCGCTCGGAACGCCGCCCGGCCCAATCGGCGATTTTGCAATCGCCGCCGGCAGATGGACGTGCAGCACGTTATCGAGAAAATCGTTGAAGTAATTCGAGAACCCGACCGCCACCGCCATGTTGGAAACGGCGTATTCGAGGATCAGGTCCCACCCGATGATCCAGGCGAAAATCTCGCCGAGCGTCGCATAGGCGTACGTGTACGCGCTCCCCGCGATCGGAATCATGGAGGCGAGCTCCGCGTAACACAGCGCCGCGAACCCGCACACGAGCGCCGTCACCAGAAATGACAGGGAAATGCCAGGGCCCGCGCCCAACCGTCCGATGGTGGAAACGGCGTTGCCGCCATTCAGCATCAGGTCGAGAATCGGCGCGTTGAGTACGGACTTGAATTGCAGTTGTTGCCCGGCCGCGGCTGTGCCGGTCAGGATAAAAATGCCGGAGCCGATCACGGCCCCGACGCCCAGCCCGATCAGGCTCCACGGACCCAGCGTCTTGCGCAATCGCCGCTCCGGAGATTCCGAAGCGGCGATCAGCGCATCGATTCCGCGGGTGCGCAGCAGCCTGTTCAAGAGCGGCTACCGCTTACGAACCTGCTGGCCCTTCGTCATCTGCTTGACCTTTTTCTTGTTGGAGCCGCGCGCCACGGTGGAGGGCCGCTTCGCCTTCGGGGCCGCCTTCTTGCGGGCCGCGCGCTTCAGCTTCTTGCGTTCTTCGGTCGATTCAATCTTCTTGGTATTCTTCGTGTCTTTTATCGTCAGACCTTTGTCAGGCCCGCATACTTCTCCACTAGTTTCTTTAATCCGCCGCGGTCGAAAGCGACGACAATCTTCGCATCCGCGCCATCGCCTTCCCGGCGGACGATGGTCCCTCTCCCATATTTGGGGTGCTCTACTACTGTACCTGTTGACGCCGGGCGTTTGGGAGCCGGGGGCGCGGCCGGCATGGAGGTACGCGGTTTCGGCGGCGGAATCGTCTGAGCCCGGCGCTGGATCGATGGCTCTTCCCAGGGCGGCGTGCTGCTCTCATCGGAATGCGAAAACAACCCGCCCTGCCGGCTTTCGGGCCGCGGCGGGGGCGCCGGAGGCGCAGGCGGTTTCGGCTTCGGCGGCGGAGGCGGTACGTTC
>CAZWTH010000217.1:0-6966 GCA_964636715.1 uncultured Solibacteraceae bacterium
GTAGTCTTGCTGAAGTTTTCGCTTTTGTCCTGGGGGGCGGGGATTCTGCCCTGCACGCCAGCCTTCCGGCTGGCGCAGGCGCCTCGCAGAAGCGCGGCGCGCAGGGAAACGCCCTGCCCCACTACGCCCCTTGGGCTCGCGACTGCCGCCGCAATTCGAGAATCAGGTTCATCACCTGACTCTCCAGCAGATCGCGCGTCTGCTGAAATTCCAGAAGCGATCTGCCATACGGATCGCCAATTTGCCAGACCAGCACCTTCTTCGGCTGCACGCCGGGCAACGGATAGCCGGACATATTAACCACCAGATCGGCCAGCGCCGCCACCGACGGATCGTAGCGCTTCGAAACGTGCTTCGAAATATCGATATTCTTCTCCCGCATCGCCACAATGCCATGACTGGGGACTTTTGGCACGGGCGCGAGACCGCGGCTCTCCGCAAAGAGAATGTCCGACCCATAACAGTTCGCGAACCCCTCCGCCATGGGGCTTCGGCAAACATTACCGATGCAGACAAAGACGACGCGCTTCAGAGCTTGCTGAGAAATAATCGGTGTACCCTCGAATCTTCAGTGAGTTCCGGGTGGAAAGTCGCCACTAAATGACGACCCTGTTCCACAAGCACGGGGTCTCCGTCATACTCTGCAAGCACTTTCACTTCCGGTCCGGCGCGGCGGATTTTGGGCGCGCGGATGAATACTGCTTCTACGTCCCCTTCACCTGCCCTCTGTTGGAATTCCGGGGCCGGTGAGAGGTTTGTCACACGACTATCGATCTGCCGTCCATAGGCATTGCGTTCGACGGTCAGGTCCATTGCATTCAGGCTTTGCTGCGGCGGATTCGTGACTTCTTTTGCGAGCAAAATGGCGCCGGCGCAGGTACCGAAGACCGGCTTGGTGCGGACAAATTCAGAGAGCGGCTCCATCAAATCCATCATGTTGAGGAGCTTGAGCATGGTGGTGCTCTCGCCGCCCGGAATCACGAGGCCATCTACCGAACCGAGATCCTGCGCGGTCCGGCATTCCACCGCTTCACCGCCGGCTGACTGAATGGCTTTGGCGTGCGCTTCGAAGTCCCCCTGCAATGCGAGGACTCCGACGCGCTTTTTCTTTTCGGACATGACTGTTTACCAGCCGCGAGTCTGCATCAGTTCGCTCTCGGGGAGCTTCGAGATTTCGAGGCCCGGCATCGCGTTGCCGAGCGATTCGCTCGCTTCGAGCAGCTTCTGCGGATCTTTGTAATACGTCGTCGCCATCACGATCGCCTTCGCGCGCGCGGCCGGATCTTCGCTCTTGAAGATGCCCGAGCCCACGAACACCGCTTCCGCCCCAAGATGCATTACGAGCGCCGCGTCGGCCGGAGTCGCAATACCGCCCGCCGAGAAATTCGGTACCGGCAGCTTGCCATTTTCCGCCACCCACTCCACGAGTTCGTACGGGGCCTGCAGCAGCTTCGCTTCGTGCATCAATTCTTCCTTGCCCAGCACCGTGAGTTGCTTCATCTCTTTCACGATAGTGCGCATGTGCCGCACCGCTTCCACGATGTTGCCCGAGCCCGCTTCGCCTTTGGTCCGGATCATCGCCGCGCCTTCGCCAATGCGCCGCAGCGCTTCGCCGAGATTGCGCGCGCCGCAGACGAACGGCACTTTGAAACCCTTCTTATCGATGTGGTGTTCTTCGTCGGCCGGCGTCAGCACTTCGCTCTCGTCGATGTAGTCGCAGCCCATGGCTTCGAGAATGCGCGCTTCCATGAAGTGCCCGATGCGCGCCTTCGCCATCACGGGAATGGAAACCGCCGCCATGATCTCGCGCATCATGCTTACGGCGGACATGCGCGCCACGCCACCCTCTTTCCGGATATCGGACGGCACGCGCTCGAGGGCCATTACCGCGCACGCGCCCGCCTTTTCCGCAATGACGGCCTGCTCGGCGTTGACCACGTCCATGATCACGCCGCCCTTGAGCATTTCAGCCAGGCCAACCTTGAGCCGGAAATCTTCGTTCTGCAGCATTTCTTCTTGTCTCCTGTAATTCAGATTTGTCAAACAAACGCAAGCGCCGGCCTGGACGCTTCGTCTCGCAAACTCATTGCCTGATCCACCACGCCGCCCAGAATCTCAATGCCGCGGCGGATACTCGCGGTATCCAGCCCCGCGAAACTGAGCCGCAGCCCGTGATCGAGCGAGCGCGAAACCGAAAAATATCGTCCCGGAAGATAATCGACGCCTGCCTGCCGGGCGAGGCCGCGCAGCGCGCCCGCATCGAGTCCGGCCGGGAGATCGATCCACATATTCATGCCACCGCCCGGCAGCGTCCAGCGGCATTCCGTCAGATGCTTCTGGCATGCCTGTTCGAGCGTGCGAAGCTTCTCGCGGCCCGCGGCGATCGCCACCGCTTCGTGCTTCGCCAGCCGTCCGGATTCAGCGAACCGCAGCAGAAACGCCTGCGACAACTGATCCGTGTGGAGGTCGGTCAGTTGCTTCAGCTCGGCGGCGCGCGCGATCACCGGCTTCGGCGCGATCACCCAGCCAACGCGCACGCCGGGGAATGCAATCTTCGAAAAACTGCCGAGGAAAATCACGTTCGAATCGAGCGATTTCAGGCGCGGCGGCCGTTCGCCTTCCTGCCGGTAGATGAGATCGCTGTAGATGTCGTTCTCGATCACGACCGCGCCCGCCGCGCGCGTCATCGAAATGAAAGCGGAACGCGCGGCCGCGGGGATCGTGGCGCCGGTCGGATTCTGGAACGACGGCGTCACCAGAACGATGCGAACTCCCGCGTCGAGTGCGCGCCGCAGCGAGGCGAGATCCATGCCGTCGCCTGTGACCGGAATGCCGGTGAGGTCGGCGCCTGCTTCGAGAAACAGATTGCGCAGCCCCGGATAGACCGGATCTTCGACCGCGACTTTCGTTCCGGGCCGCGTCAGCGCGCGCCGCAGAATGTCCACCGCCTGCTGGCAGCCGTTGGTAATCAGAATGTCGTCATCCGGACCGGCAATGCCCTGCGCGCGGGCCCGTTCCAGCAGCCACGACCGCAGCGGACCATAGCCGAGGGGAGAGCCGAGTTGCAGGAGGGACTGAAGCCGCGGATCGGAGAGAACCTCGTCCGCACACGCGCGAAATTCATCGACGGGGAACAGATCTTCCGATGGCCGGGAACTGGAAAAGTCGATGGCGTTCGAAGCGGGCGAACCGGTAGAGGGAAAAGCCGATGGGGTCAGTGCCCGATTCCAGTCGACCGCCGCCCGCTTTGGCGTGGCGAATCCGCGCACGAAACTGCCGCGCCCGACCGCCCCCTCAATCAGCCCCTCCGATTCCAGCCACTCATATGCAGCCGAGATAGTAGTCCGATTGAGACCAAGTTGACCAGCCAATTCGCGTGTCGGCGGCAGCCGGTCACCCGCCTGCAACTCGCCATTCCCGATCAGGCGCTGGACATACAGGCCCAACTGCCGGTAAATAGGCGTCTCAGACGAGTTATCGAGATCGGGCCTGAGCTGCATAATTCGAGTCTATCATCCATATTGGACTGTTGCAAGACCATCCAATCGATAGAGTAGAATGAGAATCGGCTCGAAATGAGGGAAAAATGGGTTCGTTTTTGCTTTTTGGCGGTTCTGAGTGCGGGTCTCAGCTTAGCCCAGAAAACTCAACAAGATAAGGTTTCCGAGAAGCTGAAACTTCCCCAGGATCCGCCCCTTGTCGCTGTCGGCGATACCAGCCATCTCACTTTCGAGGTTTCACCGCTTTCCGGCAAAGGGCTGCTGTCCGAGCAGACCCGCGACGCCCTCAGGGCGATCCTCAAGCTGAACAAGAACAGCCCGATCGTCCATATCCGCGCGTTCTCGGCGGGAAATGGCGATGTCCGGCGGATCCCTCAGATCGTCGCCGATGTGCTGGGCGACAAACATTCGCCTCTCCCTTCGATCAGCGTTGTCCAGGCGGGCGATTTGACTCTCGACAACGCGCAGGTGGTGCTGGAGACGATTTCGGTTTCGAAGAAAGAGGTCAGCAAAGAGGGACTCACGTTCATCCCGGCCCAGACTGTCGTCGCGGACCAGACGGATTCTCCGGCAAAGCCGCTGCTTCAGAAAGCGATCGAACAGCTCGCCGCGAAGATCAGCGGAATGCCCGTCGCAGTCACCTGCTACGTCAGCGCTTTCCAGGCCGGCGAAGATCTTCTCGGGATGGTGCAGGCGCGGTTCGCGGGAGCCGCGGTAAATCTGGTGCAGCCGCGCCGTCTGCCCTGGCGCACATCCGCCGCATGCGAGGGCATTGTGCGCGGCGGGACTTCCGCCGCGCGTCTGGCATTCTCCGGAACGCAGGTTGCCTTCGGTTCGGAGGAGAAGGATGCGGCTCTCGCTGTCCAGCGTCTCGATCGCGCGCTCACCGAAGCCGGGGCGCCGCCTGCCAGGGACGCCACGCTCGTCCGCCTTTACATACTCAGTCCGGAAATCGGCGCCGTCGCTGAGAAACAGGTTTCCGGTACATTGATTCCTGTCGAGAATGTGGCGGCGTCAACGGCCGGTTTCGCGCTCGACGCGGTCGCTCCCGTTCGCTGAAAAATCGCATATACTGGCAGCACTATGATCCGCGCGGCGCTTCTGTTCACCCTCGCTGTGAGCTTATTCGGCGGCGAAGGCGGCCGCATTTATTACCTGACGTTCGGAAGCCGTGGCAGCGGCGGCCGCGTGATGTCGGCGAACGATGACGGCAGCGGACTCACCACGCTGGTGGAGGGCCGCAATGCCGGGCCTGACGGCATTGTCGTCGACACGGCGGCGAAGCGGCTCTACTGGACTAACATGGGACGCGCCGCGGCGAACGACGGGACGATCGAAAGCTCGGCGCTCGATGGCAGCGATCTCAGGACCGTTGTTCCCGCCGCCGGCGCATGGACCCCGAAGCAGCTCAAGCTGGACGCGAAGCACGGCAAGCTCTACTGGTCCGATCGCGAAGGCATGCGGATCATGCGCGCCGATCTTGATGGATCGCACATTGAAACGCTGGTCGAAACCGCGAAGGGCGATGAGGCCCGCAAGGACGCGCGCAACTGGTGCGTCGGAATCGCGCTCGATGTCGATGGCGGCAAGATGTACTGGTCGCAGAAAGGAAGCGGCAACAACGGCCGCATCTTCCGCGCGAACCTCGACGGCTCTCAGATCGAGACGCTCTTCGACAATCTGCCTGAGCCGATTGACATCGATCTGGATCTCGGCCATCGCATGATGTACTGGACCGATCGCGGCGACCCGCCAGCCGGGAATACGGTGAGCCGGGCGCCCATGGATCCGAATCAAGGGAAGCAGGAGATCCTGGTGCGCGGCCTCAAGGAAGGTATTGGCATCGCGCTCGACGTCAGGAGCGGGCGGATGTTCTATACCGATCTGGGCGGCAGTGTTTACGGCGCGAAGCTCGATGGCTCCGACAGTAAAGTGCTGCTGTCAGGCCAGGGAGCTCTGACCGGTATTACCTGGGTTGCGCGTTAGTTAAGTTAGCGGCTGGAACCGAAGCGGCGGCGCCGGGGCTTAAAGGAAAACGCCGGTTTCGCGGCGCCGCGTGAAGGCATCACAATGACAGGCGCGGCGGCCGGGCGTTCTTCGCGTCCCAGACCTTCCGGCAGTTCCTGGCGCTTGAGCGACGTCTTCAGCACGCGCTCGATGGCGCGTACGTCTTTCGTCTCCGCGCTTGTGGCGAAAGTGGAAGCCACGCCGGCGGCGCCGGCGCGTCCGGTACGTCCCACGCGGTGGATGAAGTCTTCGGGGGCTTGCGGCAGATCGTAGTTCACGACGTGCGCGATGTCATCCACGTGAATGCCGCGCGACGCGACGTCGGTGGCGACCAGGACGCGGAAGTGCCCGTCCTGAAATCCCTTGAGCGCGGCGTTGCGCTGATTCTGCGAACGATTGCCGTGAATCGCGGTGGATTTGAATCCCGCGGTGTTCAGCTTCCGGGCGAGTTTATCGGCGCCGTGCTTCGTGCGCGCGAACACCAGCGAAGAGCCCTGATGGGTTTTCAGCAGGTGCTGCAGGAGGCTGAGCTTGCGGTCATGCTCCACCTGATAGACGTGCATTTCGATGGTGTCCGCCGGTTTGGTGGTGGAACCGATCGCGACGCGTTCGGGGTTCTTCATGTGCTTCGCGACCAGCGCCGAAGCAGTGGTATCGAACGTCGCCGAGAAGAACAGCGTTTGACGAATGGCCGGCGTGGCGCGAATAATGCGCTCCACGTCGGGTAGAAAGCCCATGTCGAGCATGCGGTCGGCTTCGTCGAGAACCACGATTTTGATCGTGTCGAGCGAAACCAGCTTGCGCTGGAGGAAATCGACGAGCCGTCCGGGGGTGGCGATGAGCACCTGCGCGCCGCGGCGGATCGCCTGCAGCTGCGGGTTTTCGCCGACGCCGCCGACGACAGGAACCGCGTGAATGCCGGTACCTTTCGCCATGGCCGAGAAGGCTTCAAAAATCTGGATCGCGAGTTCGCGCGTCGGAGTCAGAACCAGAGCCTGCGGCTTCGAGGCGAGCGGCCCGCGCGAGAGAGTTTCGAGAATCGGCAGTGAGAATGCCAGAGTCTTTCCGGTCCCGGTCTGGGCGGTAGCGACCACGTCACGGCCGGCAATAGCGGCGGGAATGGACTGTGCCTGAATGGGGGTCGGAGTCGTAAAGTTCGCGGACGCGAGGTTGCGGCGCAGAACGGGTGATGCAAGTAAATCTACAAAATTTGTCATTAAAAGAGATACAGAACAGAATCGGCGGGAGTTCGAAACGCGGATCTACTTCGTGTACACCTTTACTCTAGCACATTTCGCTCGCCGCTTCTGAAATCCCGCGAAAGCGGCCAGAGCGGTGAGGAGCGAAAGCCAGGTGGAGGGCTCGGGCGCCGCTGCCGGCGATGCGCCGGTGGTGGATACGCCGAAGCTGCCGCGGAAGATATTCCCGCTCTCGAATTCGGCGGTTTCGCCGGTGACTG
>CAZWTH010000218.1:0-15747 GCA_964636715.1 uncultured Solibacteraceae bacterium
TGACCGCTCGCGCGGTTTTACCGTCACGGAGAGCGGGATCACTGTGGTGGAAGGCGTGCGTTCGCGGGTTGAGATTTCGCGGCTCCTGGTTTAGCAGTCCACATGGCCGGGATCGTTTTAGACGGGAAGGCACTTTCGCGCGAAATCGAAGCGAAGCTCGCCGCTCGGGTCGCCGCGATCCGGGATCAGCTCAACGGAGCCGTCCCCAGGCTCGCCACGATCCTGGTGGGTGACGATCCTGCCTCGGCAACTTACGTCAGGATGAAGGCCAACGCCTGCCGCCGCGTGGGGATGGAGTCCTTGCCCGTTCACATGCCGGGGAGCACGACCACCGCGCAACTTCTCGTTGAGATTCGGAAGCTGAACGCGAACCCGCGCGTCTTCGGTATTTTGCTGCAGCACCCGGTTCCCGGCCAGATCAATGAGCGAGAGGCTTTCGATGCCATTGCCGCGGAAAAAGATGTTGACGGAGTGACCAGCCTGAGCTACGGCCGTATGGCGCTGCTGCTCAATGCGAATGCGACGGTCACTGTCTGCCACTCGAAGACGCGCGATCTTCCGTCTGTGATCAAGCGCGCCGACGTTATCGTTGGCGCAGTGGGGAAGCCAGAGTTCATCAAAGCTTCGTGGATTCGGGATGGGGCCGTTGTTGTGGATGCGGGTTATCATCCGCCGGGTGTTGGCGATATCGAACTCGCGGGGATTGTCGATCGCTGCGCGGCATATACGCCGGTTCCCGGTGGTGTAGGGCCAATCACTATTGTGACGCTCATTGGACAAACCGTGGAATCGGCTGAAGCGCAGGTTGCCGCTTGCGCTGAGCGGAAGCCCGGCGGCAGAGCCGAAGCCCCGCCCCACTAAGGCTTACACGCCGAATACGTCAACCGAGGCGGCGTAGGTTGGAACGTACAGACGTCCTCCGTTGACCACCGGCGCGTTGAACTTGCTGTACGCGTACGTATCGCTCATCCAGATTCGCTGGATGTGGCGGTCGCCATCCGGGAGAGTAGCGGAGAAGTCGCTGGCGTCGAAAGCGAAAACCCGCCCATTCGATCTCTTCTTGTTCGCGTCTTCATCGGGCACGCAGCCCCAGAGCACTCCGTCCTGCGCGCCATTGGCCGAAAGGCACATCATGCCGCCGGGCATGCCTCCCGGAGGCACAGGGGCGAATGGGCTGGCGACTTCTTCCGAGCGCCCGAGGAACGTGAGCTTACCCGACGCATCGATGGAAAACGCGCGCAGGTTGGCGTTCTCACCCCAGCAATAGATTTTGCCGTTCCAGTATACGGGCGAGCCGTGTTGATGGTGCGTGCGGCCGATGAAGAGCTGATCCAGATCCCGGATGTTATTGGGCGCGGCGTTCACGCCGAAGCCCGGGAAAAAAGTGAACCAGATGGGAGGCGATTTCAGTTTGGCGTAATTAGCGGCTGGATTGTTGAGATCGGCCGCCGTCGTCTTGCCCATATTGTTCGCATCGACGACGTAGAGGATGCCGTCTTTCCCGGCGCCTGCCAGGAGTCCGAATTCAGGGATGTAGAGCGGGCCGCCTGCGCCGAGATCCATATCGTCCCAGCCGCCGTTCCGGTTGCGCTGCGAATCCATCCAGGGAGCCCACCAATCGACGACCGTGAATGCCCCGTTGTTATATCGAAGCCGGATGAAACTCTCGCCGAAGTTGCCGTTGCCGAAATCGCCGTTGCCGGTGAGGAGATAGAAATCGCCGGCCTCGGTCAGACCCTGGCCCGCCATCCAGACGCCCGAGCCAGATCCGTTAGGAGTTGCCGACCAGTCGGCCGCGATCTTCCAGCTGTCGATATCCACCGCGGTGACATAGCCGTGCGCGCCTTTCGCCGTTTCCTGAATAGTGCCCCACGGAATAAACAGAGTTCGTTTTCCGTTGACCGTGGTCATAGTGAGCGCAGCGCGTTGCTTGCGCGCGATGGTTCCATCGGTCAATGGCAGAGAGCGCGAAACCGCTCCGTTCGCGAGCTTGACCTCATAGAGGAAATGCTTTGCTTTGGCAACGCTGCCATCGGGACTGATCCACGCAACGCAATACAGCATGCCGTTGTCGAGTACAGGCGTGGAAAGGATCCCCCAGTGATCGTTGATCAGCCACGCATCGATAGCTCTGGAACCTTTGACCGGCACGCCGAGCACGCGTTTCCAAAGCACGGCTCCGTTGTTCGCATCGAAACCGTAAACCGCGTTCGCCATGGTGGCGCAGACGCAGAGGTCGTGCGTGGCGCCATTGGCCAGCCTCACGCCGGGCATGAAGAGCGGCTGCGCTTCCATCCCGAGCTGATCGCCGGTCATCTTCATGGAGAAAAGCTTTCGCAGGCCGCCTTTGACGACGGCTGGCGTGAGCCGGGTCTCATGCAGGTATGCGCCATGACGCAGGTTGCTGCCGGAGCGCGTCGTCACCGCCTGGATCGGACTGGCTGCGGCGGCGGGCGGTGCGGCCATTTCCATGTGCGCGGTGGGGCCGTTGACGCCCGCGAGTTTCATTCCGTGGTCGTCGTCATTGACCGTTTTGCCGGTTGACTGCGCGCGAGCGCCGGCGGCCGTCAGGATTGCGAGGAATTGTTTACGCGTCACATTCACTCCTGTTCAAATCGCTGGTGGCGTGATAAGTGAAGTACGCCTCGTAGGGTGTGGCCTTAGCTGCATAGGCCGCGATCTCATGCCAGCCTCGGCGTTTGACGGTTCCATCCCATTCGCGGTCGATGATCGCGTTACCGGAAGAATCGGTCACGACGAAGCGCACGGGCTCAGAGCCGGGCTTGTTGATATGGATATTAGAGCCTTCGGCGCACCAGATGCGGCCGGCGGGTGCACCATCAGGCGATGCGGGAGGCGTCAAAAGATCGCCGGAGCCCGCGAACATTTGGGTCGTCGCTTGACCGGGCGCGTGAATGGCGCCATCGGCGCCGACGCGCGAATAGCAGATGTAACCGCTGCCATTGTTGTTCGGAGGGATACCGATTGTGACCGCGCCTTCGCCGTCGGTCCACACATCTCCCGCATGGCCGCTGTATTCGTGCAGCCTGGTATTGGGACCGAAGCTCGTCTGGACGCGGACCGTTTTCCATCCTCCCCAGATATCGTTGTTGAGACCCACCAGAAGCCCGGGAAATCCCTGTCGCTCGTAAACGACGTACTGATACTCCGCGTGCCGCCATGCCGTGCCGCCATTCGCGAGCCGCTCGTGGATCCACAACAGGTTGTCCATCTCGGGTTTGAGTCCGTAGCAACCGGACTCCTGCGCGTAGTCGCGATAGTAGATGGACGGCCAGCCTTCGGCGGTGAGCAAGTACGCGTAGGCGAGGAGTTTGTTGTAGACGACAGCGCCGAAGCCGTTGGTATCGGAATCCGCGTTTTCGACAAACGGCACCGCGCGCATGGCCCAGGCTGGCCCTTTCGACGCCAGGCCGACATTTGGAAGCTGCGACATGTCCCAGCGCGAGCCGTTATTGCACATGTCCTGCAGCCGGTACTTCACTTCGAAATCGTAGGCGTAATTATTGGAGCGGACCTGCGAGAGCCACCAGACGAGCGCATCTTTGCTGCCATCGGCGTATTCGCCGATACACGGATTGCCGCGCATCGGCGCAGCGGAGCTGAATGCATTGACGGCCCGGGTCGCCTGACCTTTCGTATCGTCATTGCGGCAGCCACGGAGATCCAGAGTTTTGTAAAGCCATTGGCCGGCCATGATGAGTTCGTTCTGAACGTAGCCGGAGGGTTTGCCGTTGACAGGGCAGAGTTCATCACCGAATGCGAAATCGTCGGCGCGATCGGGAACAGGATCTTCCGGGACGCGACCGCTGGCGTAATCGGATTGGCTGAACCCGCGGAAGCACCCCGGATGTTTCGGGAAGCGGCCTTTGGCGGCGCCGCCGGAGGATTGATATGCATAAACACCGTTGTTGCCGCCGTACCGCTGATGCGGCACCCAATCCGCCATGGGGAGAATCCCATTGGCGAAGGCAATCGCGCACATGCGCCGAAGAATGTCGAGATAGCCAAAACGGGTCGGATGTTCTTTCGAACCTAAATCGTATTCCCAGTAGAGGCCATATCCATCCGATGTGGGCGTAGCGCCGCCAATCGTCTTATGACACGGGGGCAGTTGAATGTGCGTGAACAAGCCCCTATACGAGGCCATGTTCATCGCGATGCGGTCATACCACCACGGATCGCCCTTCTGGTCCGTTGGCGCGGGGACAGAAACTGTGGGATTCGCGCTCTTGCGATAGCTCGCCTGGAGAATGACGCCCAAACGAAACCTCCGATTTTCCGAGGGAATTTCGCAGGTTCAGTCTAACAGGCGCCACGCAAAACGCAAACGATTTTCCAGTAGGTGCGAAATCGTTCCTGTAAGCTCGCTCAGTTTCCGGACGGCTTTTCCACCCTATCGATGATGAGGACGTCGGCGGGAGCTTTGACGGCTTCGAGCTTCAGTCCCAACTGTTCCTGAAACGCCGTGGTGAGACTGGGCCGCGCATCGTTTGGATTGGCGGCTCTGGCGGGCCCCGACGATGTCTGGAATTCATCGGGCCGCCACAGCAGGGTGAAATCGAAACGGCCCGGGAGCGCGGTTTGATCGAGAACGGGGCGATCGAGCACCGCAACCTGCAGCATGCCCGCGAACTCCGCCATCGTGGCGTTGGTCTCTCTCAGATTGCCGGATCCTCGCATAGTCTGATCCGGAAACGGCATGGTGCGGGTACTTGGAGTGAGCTTCGGGCCGCTCTTTCCAACCTGGATGACGTAAACCGGCAGTTCCTTCTTTGCGCGATGAAACTCAAGATGGAAGCGATCGGACAGCAGTTGACGGTACATGCCGCGCATCTGATCCAGATTGGGCACTCCGGGCTCATCGGGCTCGCCGTTTACGTCGAAGTTGTCAGTGTCCGCCCAGGAAGGCGCGCCCAACACCTGGCTCGGATGAAGACCGTAGGCGAACGTGATCAGCGCAACCAGGTTCTCCCTCACCGCGAAAATGCGATGGCCGCTCAGTTTGAACCCGGAGCCCGAATTGTTCGGACTCGGATCGCTCGGCCTGATGGTTGCGACCTCGAACCGCGGCGACGCTTCCTGCCGCATGGCTTTCATATTCTCTCCAGCGGACGGACTCTGCCCGCGGATCAGGCTGGCCGACCACGCAACCAACGCGAATAACTTCACTCTGCGGCTATTCATACAAAATTTCCGGCAAGGCTCCATCATAAGACGCGGCGCCTGTTATAGTGTTTGGTTTAGTTTTATGTCTGCGGACTAAACAAACAACAGGAGCGTCGAATCGTTTTGCATCGGATCGCCAGGCAGCTTTTTCTCCTCTCCATCGCGTCCGCGTGCCTGTGCGCGGCCGATTCTCTTCCTTCCGTGAGCGCGCCTGCCGATACGCCGGCCGCTGTGGAGATAGAAGCGCTACCGGTTTCTTCCGCGCGCGATACTGCTTCCACGATTCTGGAGGCGCAACTCACATCCCTGCGCCATCCGCGGACCTATCCGGGCTGCAGGGTCGCTCCGCTCTCCGAGATCTGGGATTCCGAAGCGCTGGCTTTCGAAGAGAGCGCCGATACCGCGCCGATTGACACCACCGATCTGATGCCGGATACGGCGGAGGCGCTCGATACCTTCCGGGACATGGTGACGTCCCTGGGCGGAACGTTCGATCTGAAATCCGCTTACCGGCCTCCCGCCTATCAGGCGCACCTTCATGAAGTGTGGGTCAAGTGGAAAGAACTTCGCGGCAACCGCTCCAAAGCGTGCGCGGCATTGCGCGAGGAAGTGGGGGCGGAATTCGCCCGTCATGAACTGCTTGTCCGGCAGCAGCCGGTACCGGCTTCCGACCACATGCTGGGGCTGGCTTTCGATGCCGCCGTTTCCATGCCGCGAGGCGCGCGGCTCCATGGGAAACGAGTAACCGTGGACCGGCTCGCCGCGATGGCGGGAATCAAGCGGCCCAGCATCCGCCGCGATCCTGTCCATTACAAACTGCTTCCGGAACACCCTGTCGCCGTCAGTTCCGCCCGATCGCTCAGCTTCTAATCAGGGATTGGAACGTAGTGGCGGTGAATCGCACTCACGATGCGGGCCTTCTGCACTGAACCTGCTTTGAACGGCTCAACTGGACAGACCGAGAAGTCCGCAAAAAGATTGAGCATCGAAGCCGGGGCGGCATAACGTTTCCGGTCAGCCTCTTTGACGCCGCTCTCCAGCCAGCTTTCTACCTGAGCCCAGGTGGATTCATCAGGCTCGAACTCGTGGTGTGTTCCCACATGCCAGATCCGAAGCTGTCCATCGCCCCCATAAAAATGTGCGCGGCCGTGAATGGTGAAACACGCATCCGCCGCCTGTGACGATAGCGCGCCTGCGAAAAGCCAGACGAGAATTCTGAACCACCGCATACGTTCAGCATAGGCCGGATGCGGAGCGCCGGCGGCATCAGGGCGCTACGCTGACGCTTGCCGTCTTTTTTACGCCTTTATAGAAGGCCGTGATCGTATCCTGCGCAACGGTGCGGGTATCGCCCGTCGTGACTGCGAATTGCGCCATATTTGCGCCCGCGGGAACCGTCACATGTTTAGGAACGAATGCCGGCGAACCGTCGGTCCACAGATCAATGACCAGGCCACCGGCGGGCGCCGCCATACTGAGGGTCACTGTACCTGTCGCAGATGCGCCGGCTCTTACTTTATCGGGAGAGACCGCGACCGCGCTCAGGGTAGTGCCGGGCGTGACGGTCAGCGTTGTCTTTTTGTTGACGCCGCGATAAGACGCCGTGATCTCCGCATGAGCGGCAGCAGCCGTCTGAACGGTCGTGATTTTGAAGTCCGCACTCGTTTTTCCGGCGGGAATCTTCACGGTGGAGGGCACAAAGGCGGGCGACCCGCTCGTCCACAGACTGACGACTACACCGGCTGCCGGAGCCGGCGCGTTAAGCGAAACCGATCCCACAAGCGGAGAGCCGGCGGCGACACTGTTTGGCGCGTTCACAGATGCGAGCCCCAGCGCCGGCGTGACTGTGAGAGTCGTGGTCGTCGTGGCGCCCCTGTAAAACGCCGTAATAACCGGCTGCGCCGCGCTGGATGTGTAGCTGGTTGTGATGGGGAATGTTGCCGTGGTTGCGCCCGCGGGGACGGTAACGCTTTTTTTCGAAACGAATGCCGGGGAGCCGCTTGTCCACAACGCGATCACCATACCGCCGGCAGGCGCGGGCATGTTCAGGGTCACGGCGCCGGTTGCCGAGCCGCCGGCAATGACTGAACCTGGCCTGGTGGAAACGGCGCTCAGAGCGGCTCCGGGGTGGACGATCAGGACCGCGGTTTTACTGGCGCCGTTGTAGAAGGCCGTGATTACAGGTTGAGCCGCTTTGGAAGTTGCAGCCGTCGTGATTTTAAAACGGGAACTCCTGGTTCCGGCGGCGATCGTAACACTCGGCGGGACGAAAGCCGGCGTCCCGCTGGTCCACAGACTAACGACAACGCCTCCCGCCGGAGCGGGCGCGTTGAGAGCTACCGAACCCGACGCCGGGGAGCCACCCGTAACACTCTTCGGCACGGTGACGGAATCGATCGCGGGACTGGACCCAGCCGGCGCGGATGCCGCGCCGGACGCGGCCACAACCGCGAGAACCGGCAATGCGAATCTCCGAAAGGCTCTGGTCATCTGGCCCTGAGTGTAGCCAGGGATCCTTCGCGCCAACAAGCGCGGAAATACACCGTAGCGACCCGCGACAGCGGCATTGACTAATGTGCCTCAACTCACACTTCGCGGCCGCCGACTACATTTTCCTTATCGACCTTATGACTGCGGGACGCGTCGATATAGAAAGTCATGCGTTTTGCCGCCGCCCTGTTAGCGTGCTCAACCCTTTCGTTATCAACACTGAATGCCTCCACGCCGCCCCTGATCTGCCCCGGCGGAACGCCACTTGGCCGCTTCGATCTCACTGTCGCTCCGAAAGCCGGCGGTGTCCCTCACCCCATTGAGACCGTCAACCAATTGCTGCCAGGCGACACCATCACCTACCGGCCGCTGGAAATCGATTCCTTCCAGAAGAAAAAGGTCCGGATGGCGCTTCTGCTCGTACCGTCGGACGGGTCGAAGATCAAGGTTTTCGACCCCATGGCGGGCGACGAAGCCGCTACATGGACGGTTCCCTTTCGAACAGAACTCGCGAGCCTCGTCTGGGGGCCGAAGGGGCTGGATAAGTCGAAGGTCAACGATCTTGTCGTCAAGGATGGAGAACTGATCGGTCAACTCGCCGACTATGCGTCGAAGAGCGACGAAACCCAGGCGCTGATCGACGCGCTCACGCGCAAACAGCAGGTGCTCGATACCGGGCAGAGCGTGGATGCGGCTGTCGCAGGCTTTGCCAGCCAGTTCCCCGCGGCGCGGCTGGATCGTACACAACCAACCAATGTTCAGCTCGGCATTCTTCTCCACAGCGTGAATCCATCGCTGGCGGCGTACGATCCCCTGGCGCAGAGTCCGCAGCAGCAGGCGGCGCAGACAGCTGGCCTCGCCGCGGCCGTTGGCGGATTGTTCCTCGGCGGCGAGGTGGGCCTCGCGGCGACCGGCGGCAGCGTGCTCGTCAGCCTGCACGGGGTGCTGTTTCCACACACGCAATTTCTCTCCGCGCTGGCGCAGCGGAATTCCGATTTGTCCAGTTCGACGGGACTTTGCGGCGCCGCGGCGCCACCCCTCGCCCATACGGAGCCTGCGTTCCTCTGGGCGTTTCGCATTCCGGATGCGCCGGCTCCGACGCTCGCGCTGCAATCGACAGAACATCTCCCTATTGGACTCAAGTCGTCCGTCCACCTCCGCGTGGAGGCGAAGGACTGGAAGCTCGTTCCGCGGGTGCAGAGCTGGAGCCTGGTTTCCGAGGACCCAACCACCACAGTAGCCTCGATTCCGGTCAAAGCTCAGGTCAACACGACCGCGAAGACAATCGACCTCGATCTCTCCCGCCCGCAGCTCAGGCCCGGAAACTGGAAGCTCGCCGGCGCCTGGGATTGGGACTCGCTCGCCGTATCCGGCACGATCGTACTGCATGACCTTTCGAAGTTCACCTCCGCGCACCTCACGCCCGAGTCTCAGGACCAGCTCACCTCCGGCGCGGGAACGGTGGATCTCGATCTCACCGGCGACGATTTCGAATTTGTGAAGAAAGTCGAATACAAGAAAGCGGGCGATCCCTTTGCCGAACCCGAAGCGGTCCCGTTCCGCCTGCCGCAGGAACCTGGGAGTGGACCGCAAAACTCGATCAAACTCCGGCTCGACGCCAAACCGCTTTCGGCCGGCAATTATGTCTTTCTGATCGCGCAGACCGATGGCG
Organism: uncultured Solibacteraceae bacterium; assembly: GCA_964636715.1. Classification (GTDB taxonomy): domain Bacteria; phylum Acidobacteriota; class Terriglobia; order Bryobacterales; family Bryobacteraceae; genus BOG-234. The sequence goes on from CAZWTH010000218.1 coordinate 9,350, forward strand.
ATGCGCATGAGACGCCGTTCAAAGTTCTGCCCGCCGCGCCCACCATCACCGGCACGCCGATTCTTCTGAATACCGGGATGGAAACTCAGACGGTGACGCTGCACGGAAGCGGCCTCGATCGTATCCAGCAAATCTCCGCCGTGGATCATGACGATGTGAAGTTCGATCTGGGCGATGCGGGTGATGGCGACGCGCGCACCGTGCGCGTGAAACTGCCGCCCGGCGTCAAAGCCGGTACGCTGCTTTCGCTGAAGATGAACGTTGCGAATTTCGAGCAGCCGGTTTCCGCCGACGATGTTTTCGAGGTGACGGGACCCAGACCCACTATCTCGTCGGTACGCGAATCCGTGCAGGACGGCCCTGGCGTGGCGACGCATCCGGATGAAATCGGAGCGAATTCACTGGTGAGCTTCGAAATGAATGTGGCTCATGCGCCCGTAATTTCCGAGGTTGATCTTTCGTGCGCAAACGGCGAAGCCGCTCCGCTGAAGATTAAACCAGGCGATGCGAAAGACGACCTGAAAGTCACGCAGGAATCGGCCGACACACTCTTCCTCGCGTTCCGGCCGCGCAGCGTGGGACCTCCCGGATGCACGGTTATGACCCGGCTCGTCACGGCGAAGAACGGCCCATCCGACCGGCGCAAGCTCGGCACAATCGTGCTGTTGCCCCAGATCGACTCCTTCAATGTCACGAGCGAAAAAGCGGGCGATTCCGCCTGGGTCGGAACGCTGGAAGGACGCGATCTGGAGGGCATTACAAAAATCGGCTGGGACGCCGGTCAGGGAACAGCGGTGGACGCGATCCCGGTGCCAGTCGCCGGACCTGGAAATCGCGAGACTCTTCGGGTTGCCGTTCCGTGGCCCGCGCCTTCGCCACATGCGCCGCTTTATATCTGGCTTCGCGGCGAAGACCAGGGACGGCAGACATCCGCAAAATATTAGGACCCGAGCCGGGCAGCGCGCGATATAATTCCGCCAGAATGTTGCCTTCGATCGGGAAGCTGTGGATTCCTTTGCTTTGCGCGGTATCGGCGTTTGCGGCGCAGGGCGATTCGGTTCCCTTGTGGGAAAAGGGCGCGCCGGGGTCGGAGGCGTTCGCAGGCAAGCCGGAAGTTCTGACGCCTGCCCGGCCGGGCGATTCCCGCCGGGTTTCGAGCATTCACAATCCGTCGCTCCTGGTTTATCTGCCGCCGAAGGAGAAGGCGACCGGCGCGGCGATGATTGTGGCTCCGGGTGGCGGACATCAGTTTCTTTCGATCGATACCGAGGGCATCAACGTCGCCGAGTGGCTGAATACCATCGGCGTGGCGGCGTTTGTGCTGAAATACCGGCTGGCGCGGGAGACCGGATCTCCGTATCAGGTGGAAGTGCATCCGTTCGCCGATGCGCAGCGGGCGATCCGGACGATCCGGGCTCGCGCGGCGGAGTGGGGCGTGGATACCAATCGAGTCGGGATTATGGGATTTTCAGCGGGTGGCGAGGTGGCGCTGATGGCCTCCACCCGGTTCGACGCAGGGAATGCGTCCGCCGCCGATCCGATTGAGCGGGAGAGTTCGCGTCCGAATTTTCAGGCGTTGATTTATCCCGGCATCCAACCAGAAAAATTCACGGTGACGGCGGAAACTCCGCCCACATTCCTGCTGGCGGCGGATAACGATAAAGGGCCGTCCACCGCGATTCCTGCGCTGTATCTGGCGCTGAAGAAAGCCGGCGTTCCGGCGGAGATCCATATCTACAACAGCGGCGGACACGGCTTCGGGCTGCGTCAGCCGGATCCGCGGCCGAACGTGATCTATTCGACCTGGGCGCTGCGGCTCCAGGACTGGATGGCGGACGCCGGCATGTCACCCGCCAAACACCACAAGTAAAGGCAAAGAAGTAGAATAATCGGAGCTAATCCGATTATGAAACGCTTCGTTCCGCTTCTTCTTTGCGCATCCGCCCTTGCTCTCTGGTTTATTCCTTTGCAGGGCCAGACGCCGCCCGCGGTCACCTACACACAGGGGCCCGATTCTCAGCCGCATCCCGACACGCCGAAAGGCACGGTGACGCGCTTCGTGCTGCCTCCCGGCAAGTTTTATCCGGGCGTGCCGCATAACTGCCAGGTCTACGTACCGGCGCAGTATGACGCGTCGAAGCCCACGCCGTTCATGATTTTTCTGGTTGGCGGCGGATCGGCCAACGTAAACGGCATTGGCGTGAAAGCGCCGGTGGTTTTCGATAATCTGATCGCGAAGAAAGAGATCCCGCCGATGATCGCGATCTTCATCGATCCCGGCATTTTGCCCGCGGTGGATCCGGCGGCGCAGCGTCGTTACGAGCGCATTTTCGAATACGATTCGATCAACGGGAGGTTCGGGCAGTTCCTCATCGACGAGCTGATTCCGGAAGTGGCGAAGAAATACAATCTCTCGAAAAATCCTGACGACCATGCGATTCAGGGCGCGAGCACGGGAGCGGTGGGCGCGTTCATGGCGGCGTGGGAGCATCCGGATCAGTTCCATCGCGTGATGAGCTTCATCGGCACGTTTGTGGCGATGAAGGGCGCGGACACGATGCTCGCGATCGTGCGGAAGTCCGAGCCGAAGCCGATCCGCATCATCATGCAGGACGGACGCAACGACCACCTCTTGCCGGATCATCCATTCGGCACGTTCTTCGCGGGGAGTTGGCCGACCAACAACCAGGCGCTCTATGAGGATCTGCGGTTCGCCGGCTATGACGTGAAGTATGAGCTTGGCGAGAGCGGTCACGACGGACGGCAGACGTCGATGATTTTTCCGGACATGATGCGGTGGCTGTGGCGCGATTACGGGAAGCCGATTACGGCGCAGTTGCCGGAAGGCTACGGTAAGCCGGGCTGGGACAAGCGCGCGCAGGTGTTCGCGACGATTTCGATTGACAAGCCGTGGGAGCAGGTGGGGGCGACGTACAAGTCCGCCGTGAGCCCGGCGCCGGATCAGGAAGGGAACGTTTATTTTGCGGACCCGGCGTCGAACGTGATCTATAAGTCCGATCCGGACGGCAAGGTGACGGTCTTCAAAAACAATACAGGGGGCGCGAAGGCGCTGCATGTGGGCGCGGATGGCCGGCTCTATGCCTCCCAGCCCGCGCAGAAGCGCGTGGTTTCGTGGGGACCCGCAGGCGATGAAAAAGTGCTCGCGCAGAACGTAACAGCGGACGATTTGGCGCCGACCATGAAGGGCGCGGTTTACTACGTGGACAGCGCGCACAAGAGCGTGGGGCTGATCGATAAGGCTGGAAAATCGCGCGTGGTTTTCCAGGGAACAGAGATGCTGCTGCCGGCGACGCTTACGCTTTCTCCCGATCAGGCGATGGTGGCGGTGGGCGATGCGCAGAACAAGTTCAGCTGGTCGCTGGAGATTGCGGCGGATGGTTCGCTGATCAATGGCGAGCCGTTCTATCGGGTGGATATGCCGGATATTTCGCCGTACAGCGGAGTTTCCGGGATCACCATGGATTCGGAAGGCCAGGTATACTTCGCAACCGCGCTGGGGATTCAGCTTTGCGAGGCGAATGGGCGCGCGGCGGCGATTCTGAGCAAACCCGAACTGGGAACGGTCACCGGTATCGCGTTCGGCGGGAAAGATCTGAACTGGATCTATGCGACGGAGGATGGCAAGGTGTTCCGGCGGCCGTCGCTGCGTAAGGGTATTGCGGCGTGGGTGGTTTCGAAGCCGCCGAATCCGCCGCTTTAATCGCGCGCTGGGATTTGGTTGTGGGGCTTCAGCTGTCAGCCCTGCACGCCGGCCTTCCGGCCGGCCCCTGTGACCCGAAATATTCCGGGAACTCCGCGACGAGCAGAAGCTCGTCGTGCCGCGCCGAAGCGCCGCCCCACAGAGTCAGTCGCGCTGGCCGGGGCAGTGATTCCGCACAATCGCAAGACCGGCGAACGTGACTGCAAAAGCAAGCCCCAGCACTCCGAGATAAGCAGTGCTGCCGCGCTGGATGATGGCGGCGCCGCCGAGTGAGCTGAGGATTCCTCCGCAGCGGCCGATTGCCGCGGAGCAGGCGATTCCCGTAGCGCGAATGCGCGGTGGGTAGACGTGGGCCGCGAGCGCGAACATAGTGGTCTGCGCGGCGTTGACGAATAATCCGTGAAGGCCGAGGCCCGCAATCAGCAGCGAACCGGGCGCCCACAACAAGGCAATCGCGCTGACGGACCCGGCCAATGCGGCTATGAGGAGAGGTCCGCGGGAGCCGATCGCGGTGACCACCGCCACGATGATCAGCACGCCCAGCACGCCGCCGAAGTTATACGAAGCGAGTCCGGCGCTGGCGGTTGCGATATCCATGCCGCGAGCCGTGAGCATGGCGGGCAGCCAGCTGAAGACCAGATAAATTCCGCCGAGGCAGGAGAAGAACGCGAGCCACAGGCCGAGCGTGTCGCGCCGCAGATCGGGCGCAAAGAGATCGCGCAGGGATCCCTTGCCCTCGGCGCGCGCCTGATAGTGAGGCGATTCCGGCAGCACCGCAAGCAGGATCAGAGCGAAGACCAGCGGAGCGGCGCCGCCGGCGATGTAGAGCATGCGCCAGCCGAAGGCCGGCAGAACGCGCGCGGCGATCACGCCCGCCAGCATCCCGCCGAGCGGTACGCAGACGATGGTGAGCGTTACGGCTATGGCGCGGCGGCGCAACGGGGCGAATTCCGCCACGAGCGCGCCGGCGTTCGGCAGCAAGCCCCCCACGCCGAGTCCGGCAAGAGTGCGCAGGATCGAGAGCTCCGTCAGATTGCCGCAGAAGGCGGTGGTGAGCGTGGCGAGCGCGAAGCTTCCGATACAGCCAATCAGCGTCACACGGCGTCCGAAGCGATCGCCGCACCAGCCAGCGAAGATGCTGCCGAGCGCCATTCCGGCGAGGCCGAGCGCGGCCGCCGGCGCGAGCGCAGCGCGTGTGACGTGCCATTCCTTCATGATGGAAGGAATCGCGAAGCCGAGTATCTGGATATCGAAGCCGTCGAAAACCACTGCAATAGCAGCCAGCAGCGTCAGCGCCTTGCGGTAAAGGCTCCAGACTTCCGTTTCGGGTTGAGCGATGCGCTGCGATTGCGGGGACACGGCAGCGTCAGTTGATCTTCTTCAGCCAGATATTGCGGACTGAGACTTTCGTCGTGGCTTCGATCTCGATGCCGAAATTTCCGGACCCGTTGTTGGAGGACTGGGGATCGTCATCCACAAAAGCCGCCATTAACTGGCCATTCACGATGTGCAGAACCATGGGGCCGCGGGCGATGATCGTGTACTCGTTCCAGTCATTCATCTTCACCAGCTTGCCGAGTTCGGCGAGATCGCCGATGGTTCCCATCAGGCGGCGCGCTCCCAGCCCGTTGCCTTCCACGACCTGTCCGCGATAGGCCTCAATGCCCATCGGCGTATTTTCGGAATAGACCTGACCGGTGTAAATCTGCGAGGGCCAGAAATCGGCCTGCGGGCCGGTCTGCATCCAGTTCAGATTGACCGGCTGCAGGTTCGCGGCGATGGGGCGGCGCCAGGGAATGCCCGTCTTGCTGCGGTATTGCAATCCGCTGCCGCCGGAGCCTTCCACCTTGATCTCGAACTTCAGAGTGAAATCGTGCGCTTCCACGGTCTTGTTGACGATGTACGAATTTCCGCTCGGATTGGTGGGCGTGGATTCCCCGACAATGGCGCCGTTCTCGACGCGCCAGATTCTCGGATTGCCATCCCAGCCCTTCAGGCTCGCGCCGTCGAAGAGAGAAACGTAGCCGGTGTGATCCTGGAAATTCATGGGCTCAGGCTGGCTGAATCCGCCGGAACCGAAGCTGCCGTTCATCGCCACGAGGGCAGTCATCTGTTCGGGATCGAGTTTGTTGGATGACGCCTGGATCTTCGCAATCGCGGTGGAGCGGGCCTTTGCAAGATTGAGTTCGGCCGCGGCCACGGCGTCGACTTTCGCGGAGATGGTCGCCGGGGCAGTGAGCGACGCCGCGATCACCGCCGATCGCGCTTCCGTCAATGCGGTGAGGAGCGAGGCGGTATCGAGCGCCATCTGGTTGAGTGCGTTCCCCTGCGCCGCCGTGCTGTGCGGAATCGCGGTTGCGCCGATCGCTGGAGCGCGGCCGCCGCCGGCATTCGCGCCGCGCCCGCCGCGGCCACCACCGGCGTTGCCGCCCGTAGCCACCAGAGCCGTGATCTGCTCTGGCGCGAATTTCTGCGGCGAATCCTGGATCTTGCTGAAAGCCGCCGCTCTTGCGCTCGCGAGCGCCTGTTCGGCGGACTTCACGGCATTCACTTTCGCGTTGATGTTCCCGGCGTTGAGATAAGCTTCCACAAGATCGTGGCGCGCGGTTGTGAGCGACTCTGTCAGCGGCGCGAGTCCGGCGTTCATTTGCATGAGCGCCGCAGTCTGTTCCGGCGT
>CAZWTH010000219.1:0-8813 GCA_964636715.1 uncultured Solibacteraceae bacterium
ATTCGTCGCCGCGTGGGTCGAGGATGCCGATCGCTTCCAGGTCAAAACCATCGCGCTTTGGTATCACGAAGACCGCTACCTGACCGAAATGAAATCCTGGTACCGCTCGGATCGCATGCGAGCCATGGCGGAAGGCAGGGAGATCGTGCGCTCCATTTCGAGCGCGACCCGCGGCCCCGGCAAATACTCCCTGAAATGGGATGGGAAGGATAATGCCGGTAAGCCCGTGAAGGCCGGCAAGTACACCGTCTATCTCGAAGTGGCGCGCGAGCACGGCACGCACCAGCTAATGAAGAAGGAGTTCGATTTCAACGGGACGCCCGATAAGCAGGCCTTCCCCGGCAATATCGAAACAGCGAGCGCATCGTTTGACTACCACAAATCTGGCGGAAGATAAGACCGCCGTACGCCACGTACCGCTCTGGAAGCGAAAAACCGCGCACTGGTCGCGCTGGCTGCATACTTATCTCTCGATGGTGAGCTTCACCATCCTGCTTTTCTTTGCCGTCACCGGCATCACCCTGAACCACCAGGCGGCGTTCACGGGTCAGGCAAAAACGCAGCGTTTCGCGGGCTCGTTCGACGCCGCCTGGATGCGGGCGCCCGATTCCCACAAAGGTGAGATGATCGGCGCCCTGCGATCGCGCCATCACATCCGCGCGGCCCTGAGCGACTTCCGCGTCGATGACGATCAGGTGCAGATTTCCTTCAAAGGTCCCGGCTACTCCGCCGACGGTTTCGCCGACCGCGCCACGGGGAAATACGAACTCCTCGAAAACCGCCTCGGCTTCGTCGCTATCGTCAACGATCTCCACAAGGGCCGCGACACCGGCAAAGCCTGGTCCGGCGTGATCGATGTCTCCGCGGCGCTGATGACGTTCGTCTCGCTCACCGGCCTGACCCTGATCTTCTTCCTGCACAAACGCCTTCGCGCAGGAATGATTGCCCTTGCCATCGGAACCGCCCTCTGCTGGCTCGTCTACCAGATCTGGGTGCCTTAGCGCCCGCGATCAGTTTGCCGTCGGCGTCTTCTCGGCGTGATCCACCACAATCATCTTCGCCGGAATCTTGCGCGCCTCCAGACGAAGCCCCAGTTCCTTCACCGCGCTGAAGATGCTTTGACCGTCATCATCCGCCTGCCCATGCGTCCGCGGAGGCGCGAATTCCAGTCGAAAGTCGTATCGCGCGGTCAGCCCGGTCTCATCGATGACCGGCTCACCCAATTGTTGCCCCAAAGACGAAGCCAGATCCGCGCTTCTTTCCTGGTGCCCCTGCATCACAATCCGCCCACCGGCGAAGTTCACCCAAAAACCCTTCAGCCCCGGCGGAATAATCACAACTCCGTCCTTACCGATCGAAGGTGAGCCAGCTCGCTCTCCATCCCCCGTCACCGGGGACTCCTTCATCCTCAGCCCGCCCTTATCGATCACAAGCGCGAAAGCCGGCGCCGGTCGCTCTTCCTCGTGCGTCGTCACCCGAAATCGCTCCGCCAGCAGGTTCCGCAGCATGACCGGAAATTGCTCTTTGGTGGCGCCCGCGGGCACAGTCGCCTCGATATTAAATCGCTCTGTGCCTAACCACGCCGGCCCATCCAGCCGAAAATCCGCCACATCATAAGCCCGCACAATGATCGCGCGCAGCGGCATATTCTGAACCACAAAACGGCCGGGCTCGGATGTCCCCGGCCCGCCGCGCATCACGACCGAAAAGGGGCCTTCAGGCGCCGCGGGCCTGATAGTAGCCGCGTCGAACGACTGCGCTTGCAGCGCGCACGCGGCAAGAAAAACGGAAGCCAGCCTCATTCATACTCCATCAGCGCCATAAAACCCTGGTCCATATGCATCTGCTGATGGCAATGAAACAGCGTCTTGCCCGGATTATCCGCAATCAGCAGCGCCTCTATCTGCGATTTGGCCCCCACTACCACTACATCCTTAAATACGCCCGAAGTCGGCGCTCCCGCAATCTTCGCGATCTCGAACGTATGCCGGTGCAGATGGACCGGATGCGCTTCATCGCTGCGATTGTCGAATACCAGCCGGTACCGCCCACCCTTCCGCACGCGCAGCGGATCGGTCTTCGGCCACGCCTTTCCGTTCACCATCCAGTGATCCGGCTGCCGCCGCCCCACAAACCGGTTCTCGAAAACGATCGGCAGCGGCTCCCCTGGCCCTGCCTCCACTCCCGCATTCCCGAACGCCGCATAGTCCCATACCGCGGTTGAAGCCGGAATCCACTTCGGCTCGCCGCTCGCGCCCGCATACTCGAACACGATCCCCAACCCGTCCGCGCGCTCTTTGTCATCGGTCGATCCGAAAATCCACACGCCCGGATTCTTCATCTCGACTATCGCATCGATCCGCTCCGCCGGCCCCATCTCCAGCACCGGAGACTCCTTCTGCGTCGCCACCGGGTTCCCATCGAGCGCCGTCACCAGAAACGTATGGCCCGCCAGCGCGATCCGCCGGTGCATCGTCGCGCTCGCATTCAGAATGCGCAGCAGCACGCGTTCATTCGGCTTCACCGGAATCGGATCGCCATACCCCAGGCTCCGCCCATTGACGGTCGCATACTTGTACGTAACCTCCATGAACCCATCCTCGTCGCCCATCAACGAGAGATACGCATCCCATTCCTTGAGCGAAAGAAAAATCTCGCGGTCATACCGGCCCGCATCGCGCGCCGCATCGATCACGAAGAAGCCATACTGACCCGAATACGTCGCGCGATCCAGATGCGACCCCACCATCCCGTGGCTGTGATACCAACGCGTCCCCGCGGGCGACGCCGTAAAGCTGTACCGCGCCGATTCTCCCGGCATCAGCATCGGAGTTCCCTCCTCCATCGCGCCATCCACCGCGGACGCCGCGCGCAGCCCATGCCAGTGCACCAGTTCCGGCAACGTCAATCCGTTGGTCACCTCGATCGTGACCGCAGCGCCTTCCCGAACCCGAATCAGCGGCCCCGGAACAGACCCGCTATACCCCGTCGTCCGGAAAATCTTCCCCGGACGCGGCTCCACGGTCACCGGACCAATCCGCAGCGTGTAGTCGGGTTTTGTCTCCTGCGCACCAAGCGCCGTCGCCGCCAGCCCCAGCGTGAAGAGAAACTCCCGTCTCCCGGCGTTTGTCATGCCACGGTCATTATCGCCTCACGCGCCCCCGTTCGGAGCCTGCCCAGCTTCCAACCGCGATCGTGTCCAGTCCCGCGGGCGAATGCCGCGAAGATTCTCCGCCATCAAAACAACGCTGACAATCGGCCCGCCGGCCGCAAGATGGCTGGCTTCATGCAGCAGGATCATGAGATGCACCGCCACAATCGCCACCCCGATTACGCCGCCGATCGCAAGCCAGGCGAGTAATCTCCACACCGCCCGGCGAGGCTTCGGCGGATCCTGTTCCAGATCGAGAATCGGCGTCGTCGTCATCGAAAGGTGATTCCCGCAACCAAGTATAATTGTTGGGGATGGACGTTTTCGACGAACTGCTGCGCCTGCGCAATCTGGGGCAGAAGTGCGCGCTCGCCACCATCGTCCAGGTCCGCGGCTCCATCCCCGGATTTCAATCTTCGAAGCTCCTCGTCCGCGAAGACGGCTCGATGATTGGCACCATCGGCGGCGGCTGCGTGGAAGCCGAGGTCTGGAACGCCGCCCGCGAAGTGATGGAAACCGGCAAGTCCCGCAACATGTCGTTCAGCCTCGGCCAGGACGCCGCCTATGACAACGGCCTGATCTGCGGCGGCCAGCTCGATGTCTTCGTCGAATGCATCTCGCCCCAGCCTTCCGCTCTGATCTTCGGCGGCGGACACATCTCGAAGAGCCTCGCCAAAGCTCTCGATCTCGCCGGGTTCCGCGTTACCGTCGTCGATAATCGCGAAGCCTACGCCAACCGCGACCGCTTCCCGGAAGCGGCCGACGTATACGCCGATGAATACGAAGAAGTTTTCCCGCGCCTCAGCGTCAACGAAACCACCTATATGGTGATCGTGACCCGCGGCCATCGCGACGACATGCGCATCCTGCGCTGGGCCGTCGCCACGAGCGCGCGCTACATCGCCATGATCGGCAGTAAGCGCAAAACCATCTCGGTGGTTAAGGAACTGGAAAAGGAAGGAATCCCGCGCAGCGCGTTCGAGAAAGTCTCGGCGCCCATGGGACTGGAGATCGGCGCCGTGACGCCGGAAGAGATTGCCATTTCGGTGGCGGCGGAAATGATCGCCGTGCGAAGAATTTCCGAAGGATCCTGGCGCGGAATCTCGAAGTCCATCTTCACCGATGAGCACTCCCGCGCCGTACTGAAGTGAGCGTTGCCGCCATCATTCTGGCTGCCGGAGAATCGCGCCGCATGGGGCAACCCAAGGCGCTGCTGCCATTCCGCGGCGGTTCGTTCCTCTCTGTGCTCGCGGAAACACTCGGCGCGCACTGCTCGCCCGTTTGCGCGGTCTTCGGAGCCGATGCGAAACGCCTGATGAGTCTTGCCCCGCCTGCCGTGCTCGCCGCCGAGAATCCAGACTACGCACAGGGCATGCTGACTTCGCTCCAGGCCGGTCTGCGCGCCCTCGGAAACCTTCCTGACAGCGTGCTGTTCACGCTGGTGGATCATCCGGCCGTCGCGCCCGAAACCATTCGCGCGCTGCTCGGGTCCCCCTCTGAAATTGCAATTCCGAAGTGCAACGGCAAGCGCGGACACCCCGTCGTCATTCGCCGCCGTATCGCGGAAGAAATCCTGGCGGAACCGTCAACGTCAAAACTCAACGCCATCATGGACCGCCACGCGTCCGAAATCCATTACCTCGATTTCGACGACTCCGGCATCACCGATGACATCGACGATCCCGAAGCCTACCGCGGTCTTCTGGACCGGGAGGAAGCCGCCGCTTGAAGCGCTTTGTCACATGGCCGCGCGCCATCCTCGCCGTTCTGGCGCTGTTCGCGGTCTCCGCTTATGCGGTGCCGATTTTCACCCAGGGCTGGTATCGCGATCGCATTCTCGCAGCCATGGAAACCGGCCTCGGCCGCAAGGTCGAAATCGGCAAGGTGAACTTCCGAGTCCTGCCCACTCCCGGCTTCGCTATCCACGATGTGCGCATCGGCGAAGATCCCTCAATCGGCGCGGAGCCCGCGGCGTACATCAGCACGCTCGTCGCGCGGCCCTCCATTCTGGCGCTCCTCACCGCGCGCGTCAAAGTCGGTTCGGTCACGCTCGAAGAGGCCAGCCTGAATTTCACTCGCATTGACGATGGCGCCGGCGGCGTCCGCTGGAATTTCGCTTCACTCACGTCGAAGTCCCCCGCTTCCACGGGCGCGCCGGCGCCGCCCACCGCCTTCCCCGCCATCCACATGGATAGCGGCCGCGTGAATTTCAAGTTCGGCGATACGAAATCCATCTTCTACCTGCTCGATACCGATATCGATTTGTCGCCCTCCGCCGTCCCCCATGGGCCGCTCAAAATCCAGATCAGCGGCGAACCGGCACGGACGGACCGCTTCGCGCGCGGCTTCGGCAGCTTCGTCGCCAAAGGCCAGTGGAACCCCTCCGATCATTCGCTCGAAATGGATGTCCGCCTCGAAAAGAGCGAACTGAGCGACGTCCTCTCGCTTTTCGAAGGCAGCCAGTCGGATATGCTCGGCACCGTCGAAGGCGAGGCGCATCTCGCCGGTCCCATGTCGAAAATCGGGATTTCGGGAAAACTCAACGTCTCCCATCTCCACGGCTGGAATCAATCGCCGCCGGACGGGAATGAGTGGCCCTTCTCGATCGGTGGCACGATTGATGTCCCTGGCCAGCAGATCGCATTGCAGGCGAACGGCGCCGGCGGTCAATCGCCCATCGGCGCGACTTTCCACGTTTCCGATTACCTGCGGCGTCCGCGCTGGGCGGCAAATATCAATATCAAAGACATCCCCGTCGCCCCGCTCACCGGTATTGCGCGAAACTTCGGCCTCGCCATTCCGCCGGACGTAAAACTCGACGGCTCGGCCAGCGGAACCATCGGTTACGACAGCAGCGCGCTCAGTGGCGCCGTGCGCATCTCCAACACCACCCTGACGGCGGAAGGCGCGCCGCCTCTGAAGATTCCGCAGGCGGATGTGAAGTTCTCCGGTTCCACCATCGCGCTATCTCCGACCGCGATTCTCAATGACGCCGGGGAGTCCGCCGATATTGACGGCCAGTACGACATCGCTTCGCGTGAATTCGGCGTGTCGCTCACGAGCACCGGCATGTCGATTGCTTCGCTGCGCCGCCAGGTGTCTGTCGCCGGCGTACCGCTGGTGGGCCTTGCCACCGCAGGCGCCTGGAGCGGCAGCCTGCATTTCGCGCAGGCGCCGGATGAGCCCGGCGGCTGGACCGGCGACATTCACCTCAAAGACACCGAAATCCCGTTCGAAGCCTTCACGCAGCCGATCCATCTCCACGAAGCCGACGCCACGCTCGATGCAACCGGCGCGGTCATGAAGCACATCAGCGTCACGGTCGCCGGGATTGCGGCGAAGGGAGAGTACCGGTATGACATCGGCGCAACTCATCCCCATCGGTTCAGCCTCACGCTCCCGGCCACGGACGCCGCCGATATCCAGGCCGTTCTCGCGCCCGCCCTTCGCCGCGGCGGATTCCTCACTTACGCGTTTAACTTCGGCCGCGTACCGCAACCGGGATGGCTCCGCGATATGCGCGCGGAAGGGACGATCCAGGCGAGCTCGCTCACATTTTCCGGCGTCGCCGTGAAGAACGTGAAGACCACCGCCATCTGGGATGGCTCCGAAGTGAAGTTGACCGGAATCCAGGGCAAAGTGAACGACGCCACGCTCGCGGGAGCCGCCACCATCCACCTCGCTGGCCGTCAGCCGCGATATGAACTGACCGGCACGCTGGCGAATTTCCCCTGGCAGGGCGGCACGATCACAGCTACTGCTGACCTCAGGACCTCCGGCATGGGCAACGATTTGCTGGCCAATCTGAAAGCCGAAGGCACGTTCACCGGCCGCAGTCTCGAAGTCGGCACGCTCAACCCGTGGGATACCGTGGATGGCAAGTTTGACTTCGGCTTCGCGGGCGCACTGCCCCGCCTGCGCGTGGCCAACCTGACCATCCAGAGCGCCGGAGCCCGCTGGACGGGCGCGGCGGACACGCAGGATAGCGGCCAGACCGTCGTTCGCGTGGCGGACGGCGCCCGGCATCTGGAAGCCTCCGGCGCCCTGCTCCGCGGCGAAGCCCTGAAACCGCTGCCCTGACACAAACCTGAATCGTTCCCCCTGCTGTTTCATCCATACTGGAATACAAATGAAGACGCTTTACGGTTACCTGCGCGACTACTGGAAACTGGTCGCCCTGGCCCTGTTCCTTGCGTCCATCAATCAGATTTTCTCGATGATGGACCCGTGGATCCTCCAGAAGATCATCGACCGCTATGCGTCCCACCCGGCCCAGTTCACCAGTTCGCAATTCGTCCGTGGCGTAGCGGTTCTGATCGGCCTCAGTATCGGCGCGGCGTTTGTCTCCCGCCTCGCCAAGAACTTTCAGGACTACTTCCTCAACCTGATTACCCAGCAGGTCGGCGCGCGCATTTATTCGGACGGCATTCAGCATTCGCTCGACCTGCCCTACGCCGATTTCGAAGACCAGCGCAGCGGGGAGACTCTGGGCCGTCTCCAGAAGGTGCGGACGGACGTCGAAAAGCTCCTCAACGTCGCGGTGAATTTGTTGTTCACCGTTGTGATCGGCGTTGTGTTCGTGATGGTGTATGCGGCGCATGTCTATTGGGCGGTGGGGCCGATTTATCTGCTCACCATTCCGCTCCTCGGCGGCCTGAGTTCTCTGCTCAGCAAGAAGATCAAAACCGTCCAGCAGGTGATCGTCCGGGAGACCACCGCGCTCGCCGGCTCGACCACCGAATCGCTCCGCAACATCGAACTGGTGAAAAGCCTCGGGCTCGCGAAGCAGGAGATCGGCCGGCTCAACTCGATCACGGACCGGATCCTGGCTCTGGAGCTGAAGAAGATCCGCTACCTGCGGAGCCTGAGCTTCATTCAGGGCACCGTCGTCAATTTGCTGCGCAGCAGCATCCAGTTCCTGATGATGTATCTGATCTTCAAGGGAAAGATGTCGGTGGGCGAATACATGGCGATGTTCATCTACTCGTTCTTCATCTTCGGCCCCCTCCAGGAATTGGGCAATGTGGTGAATACCTATCGCGAAGCCGAAGTCTCGCTGCAGAACTTCGATGAGATTCTCGCGATGAAGCCCGAGCCGCGTCCGGCCAATCCCGTGCTGGTGACGCATCTCGATACGCTCGAATTCCGCGATGCCGGCTTCCAGCATCAATCCGCTTCGAAGCCGGCGCTGAGCGGCATCTCGTTCACGGTGACGCGCGGCAAAACGATTGCGTTCGTCGGGCCGTCCGGCGCCGGCAAGACGACGCTGGTCAAGATGCTCGTCGGCCTTTACCGCCCGCAGACCGGGCATATTTATTACAACGGCGTTCGCGAAGACGAGATCGAGATCGACGGTCTTCGCAACCGCATTGGGTTCGTGACGCAGGATTCGCAATTGTTCTCGGGCTCAATCCGCGAGAACCTGCTCTTCGTCCAGCCCAACGCCACGGATGAAGAGTGCATGGACGTCCTCCGCCAGGCTTCCGTACAAACGCTGCTGGCGCGGGCGGACCGCGGTCTCGACACGGTGATCGGCGAAGGCGGAGTCAAAGTCTCGGGCGGTGAAAAACAGCGGCTTTCGATTGCCCGCGCCCTTCTGCGCCGTCCGCAGCTTCTGGTGTTCGATGAAGCAACCTCCTCGCTCGACTCACTGACCGAAGAA
>CAZWTH010000220.1:0-39027 GCA_964636715.1 uncultured Solibacteraceae bacterium
GGACATCACGTTCAGCATGCTGAGCAGGGGCGAGAGGAATGCATCCGGCATAACCTGGACCTGCCGGAAAGGAACGTTTGGATTCGGATGCGGCGCCTGTTTTTCGGCCGCGATGCCTGCGTCGAGCTTCTGCCAGGACGCTTCCCCCTTTCCGGCGTCGCGCGCCTCCGCGGCGAGCATTCCCTCCGCGAACAGATTCAGCTCATTGGCGAGGAATACGAGATTCGGCAGCGCGGCCGGCGGCGGAGTCGTGGCGAGCAGCGATTTCACCCGCGCCCAATCGCCGAAACGCAGAGCAACGGGAAGCTGCGGATTCAGGCGCGAGATCGAATCGCGGCTGAGGGACGAGTAGATGGACGACGGCATTTTGCCGTGCCCTTTGGCGATCTTTGTGGAGAGCTCCCTCGCCTGCTTCAGTTTGCCCTCCTCCATCAGATTCGCGATCGCGTACATCAGGTTGTGGACGTAGTTCCAGTCATCGTCCGGCGCGACGCCCTGTTCGGCCATGTACTTTTCGTCGACCGCGGTGGAATCGGCGAAAGACTTCTCGGCTTTCGCATAATCGCCCAGCCGGAAGAAGATATGACCGGGCATATGGACCATGTGCCCCGCGTTCGGAGCCAGCGAGCCGAGGATTTCGGCGCTATGCAGGGCGCGCTCGGGATGATCGCCGGCTTCGAGTCGATGGATGTACTGGTGATTGGCGGCGGAGTTGTTGGGATCGTCTTTGAGAATCGATTCGATCGTTTCGAAGCTATTGGCGCCGAACTGGGCCAGGTACAGGCGGGCGTTCACGTCATCGGGATAATCTTTGACGATGGCCCCCCAGAGTTCGCCGGCTTTTCTGCGATCCGTCTGCGCCGCTTCGGTGGCTTCAATATAACGGCGTTCGCGATCATTCGCGCGATCTTTCAGCTCGCCCGCGCGCGCCAGCGCCGCCGGAGCGTAGCCCATCTCGTTACCGTGATAGAAAGACAGCGCTTCATAAAGCCCCCAGTAGCAGATGGCGCAATCGGGATCGACGCGAACGCTCTGCTCGAAGGCGCGGGACGATTCGTAATCCCAGTAATCCTGAATCAGGTTGAGCCCCTGTTCGAACCACATCTGCGCTTCGGGCTTTTTTGAGCTGATGAGTAGATGCAGATTGCCGATCCCGGTCATTTTCCGCGGTGGGGGAAGCTGGGCGGGGTCGACCTGACTCTGGACGGACATGACGTGCCCGGTCATGTCCATCTGTGCGAAAAGCGAGGCCGGTACGAGGAGGCAAAAGCTGAAAATGAGCCACCGGCGCCGGGCGGAAGGTTTCCGTTCGCACAAACCCATGGCGTTATTTTAGCTCCCGCGTGTAACAAATCCCCCCACTTTGTCAACTCGGTCAATGAGCACATGGCTAAGGTTATCTTTCTGCGGTTGGATCCGCGCAGCGCCGCGCAGTTAGGGCCGCTGCTCGAGGGCGATGGACATGAAGTCCATATCGAAAAAGAAAGCGCGCCCATTGGGCTGATTCGTGGCTCATCGGCCGTATTTATTGGCGGGATAGCGGAGAGCTACCTGCCGGTGCTGCGGCGGTTGCGGGCGCTGGATGCGAATCTTTGTCTGGTGGTGGTTGCGCGAACGGCGGACACTCAGGACTGGCTGAACGCGATCGAGGCGGGCGCCACGGACTACTGGCCGGCGCCATTCGAGGCGAGCGAGGTACGGACGCTGATCGCGCCGGCGGCGATTCCAGTCCATACCGGAAAGTCGGCGAGCGCGAGCGCTTCCGGTTTCGCTTAGCCGCCAGACTGTGCGCCGTCAACGGCCAATTGCGCACAGCGGTTAAATTGGCATATCCTGAGTGGCATTATGCGGAACGCTCCGTTTGTTGTTTCTGCCCTTCTTGCCGTCTCCTCTGCGTACGCGCAGGGCCCCGGACGTGGATTCACACCGCCGGAAATCCGCCCGAAGAATCTCATCGCAAACGCCGCGCCGGTGCGGACGTGCGAAAGCCTCACAAGCATCGCGCTGCCCAACACGACAATCGATTCCGCAGCGATTGACACACAGGACGGCTCGTGCCGGATCACGGCGACGGTAACGCATCCGCCCTCGGGCGACGCGGTGAAAGTCTTCATCGGAATTCCGATGAAAGACTGGAACGGGCGCTTCGAAGGAACGGGTGGCGGCGGTTTCTCCGGCGGCAACGCCATGGGCGTACGGCAACCGCTGACGCTGGGGTACGCGGCGGGCGCGACCGACACGGGACACCCGGGCGCCAGCGGGAGCTTCGTGCTGGATTCCACCGGGCATCTGAACTGGCAGTTGCTGCGCGACAACGCCTATCTCGGGATTCACGAGATGACGATCACCGGCAAGGCGCTGACCCAGGCGCTTTACGACGCCGCGCCGCGGCAATCCTATTTCATGGGGTGTTCCACCGGCGGCCGTCAGGGGCTCTCCGAAGCGCAGCGTTATCCGGACGATTACGACGGGATTGTCGCGGGGGCGCCGGCGACAAACTGGACCAGATTGCATATCGAGCAGATGTGGGGGAATCTCAACATGATGCTCGCGAACAACTACGTGCCGCAGTGCAAGTTCGAGGCGGCAACGGCGGCTGCGATCGCGGCGTGCGACAAGATCGACGGCGTAGAGGATGGAGTGATCGAAGACCCGATGCGATGCGACTTCGATCCGAAAGCGCTGGTGGGAACAACCGCGGGCGCGTGCGGAACGATCACGGAGACGGACGCGGCGATTATCCGGACGATCTGGGAAGGTCCGCGTCGGAAAGACGGATCGTTTCTGTGGTACGGACTGACGCGCGGGGCATCGTTCGCGGGGCTGAGCGGCACGGGCGGAACGCCGCTCGGGGGAATGCCGAATCCGATCACGCTCGAATGGTGGAGATTTTTTCTGAATCAGAATCCGCAATGGGACTGGCACACGCTCACGCGCGATTCTTATGAAAATTACTGGGCGCAATCCCTGGAAGAATTCAGCGCGGTAATTGCGACGGATAATCCCGATCTTTCGGCGTTCCGCGCGCGCGGCGGGAAGCTGATTCTCTGGCACGGCCTGGCGGATCAACTGATTTATCCGCAGGGAACGATCGACTACTACAAACGCGTGGAGCAGCAGATGGGAGCCGCCGGAGATGTGCGCGATTTTGCGCGCCTGTTCCTTGCGCCGGGCGTGGCGCATTGCGCGGGCGGCGCGGGTCCGCAGCCCGCCGGTCAACTGGATGCCCTGGCGCACTGGGTAGAGGATAAGCAGGCGCCGGAGACGCTGACGGCGACAAAGCGGGATCAGGCGGGCAAGCCCACGCGCACCCGGCCGCTGTGCCAGTATCCGCTGGTGGCGAAATACCGGGGTATAGGCAGCACGGACGAGGCCTCAAGTTTCGTTTGCAGTTCGGGATTCTGAGTGGTTCTTTTGATGGTGATGTGGTTGAGAACCACCAGGCGGCTCTGTCATGGATTGCAAGTGGCCACTTGTTTTCTGTAAGTTGCGTTCGGCGCCTCAATTGCGTTTCCGGTGCGCGATGGTACTTGTTGCCGCTGGACTCGCCTGCATCTATTCCGGATATGTCCTGTTCTGCGGCCTTCCCGCGGCGCGCCGGGGGCGCTCCCGCTTGCGGTTATTGTTCCTGAATCTTCTGCCCGGCGCGATGCTGGCTCTGATCGGCATGGGCGCCATCACCTATCAGGTGACGAGCGTTGTCGCGCCGCATCGGGTCGTACGGCAGCGGCCCGTTCCCGCGGGTCCAGCCGGGTTGCTCCAATCCACACGGCCGGCGGATACATAATCAGCGGATAAAAGCTGTAGTAGTGCGGCGCGCCTGTCGCCGCGCACAATGAGCCGCAAAGCCAGCCCGGGCGAGGGTAAAGAGCGTATCCATTATCAGGATATCCTGATCCCTGGATGAAACTCACCTTTCATGGCGCCGCTGGCGGCGTCACGGGATCGCAGCACAAACTCGAATCGAATGGCGCCACGCTGTTGCTCGATTGCGGCATGTTTCAGGGCAGGCGCAAAGAGGCGGAGAAACGGAATCGCGAGATGCCGGTCCCTGCCCGGTCGATTGACGCCGTTGTGCTCTCACACGCGCATATCGATCACAGCGGACGGCTGCCGCTGCTGGTGCGCGAAGGCTTTTCCGGCCCGATCTACGCAACGCCCGCGACGATCGACCTCTGCTCTTCCATGCTGCGCGACACAGCGCATATTGCCGAAAGCGACGCGGATTTCGTGAATCGCCATCATCCGGATATGGAGCCCGTGGAACCGCTCTACACGCGCGCCGACGCCGACGCGACGATGCCGTTGTTTCGCCCGGTCCAATACCGGAAGCCGGTACAGATTGCGGGCGGGCTGACGCTCGAATTTTTCGATGCAGGGCACATCCTGGGTTCGGCGTTCCTGGTGCTCGATGACGGCAGAACGAAGCTCGCGTTTTCGGGCGATGTCGGGCGTTCCGGTCTGCCGATTATTCGCGATCCCGAGCCGCTGCCGCCGGTCGATCATCTGATTCTCGAAAGTACATACGGGGGGCGGAAGCATCCGGCGCCGGGCGAAGCGGCGGTCGAGCTGGAAGAAATCGTGAAGCGGACGATCGGGCGCGGCGGACGAGTGATTATTCCCGCATTCGCCGTGGGCCGCACCCAGCAGATTGTCCTGCTGCTCCATCAGCTGATCAACGAGAAGCGGATTCCGTCCGTGCCCATGTTTGTGGATAGTCCGCTGGCGGTGGATGTGACCAAGGCGTTCCGGGCGCATCCGGAATGCTTCGACGAGCAAGCCGCGAAGTATCTTCGAAACGGCGAGGATCCATTCGGCTTCCGCCGGCTGAGTTATGTGCGGGACGCAGAGGGGTCGAAGAAACTGAACGATCTGCGAGGGCCGTATATCGTGATTTCGCCCTCGGGAATGTGCGAGGCCGGGCGGGTTCTGCATCATCTGCGGCATAACGTCGGCGATCCAAAGAATACAGTTCTGATTACCGGTTATCAGGCCGAAAATACGCTTGGCCGTAAGCTCGTCTCCGGGGCGAAGCAAGTGAACATTTTCGGAATTCCATCCGAGGTTCGGGCGGAAGTGGCAAGTCTGCAGGCGCTGAGCGGCCATGCGGATGGCGGAGAGCTGATGGAGTGGATCCGGCCAGCGGCCGAAAGGTTAAGAAACGTTTATCTTGTCCACGGCGAGCCGGAAGAATCGGCGGCCCTGGCGGAAAACATCGCTTCCCGGTACCGGATTCATGCGCGAAGCGTACGTCCGGGCGAAATTTACGAACTCATACCTGAAACACAAAATCAGGGGCCCGCGTTTTAATATACTGACAGGATAAGCAAAACCATAAAAATATGAGCTCTCCGCAGATCAGCTACGGGCCCCCGCCTCCCCGGTCGAACACAATGGCGATTGTTGCGGTGGCGGCGATTGTGGCCTCCATTGCCGCGAATCTCTTCCTTCTTTATCAGGTAAACGGCCTGAAGGAGGAATCGGCGCACGCTCGCGAAGTGCTCCAGGGGGAGATTGACACCCTGAAAGAAAACGGCACGGCGATGACGGCGGCGCAGCGCAAGCACATGGATGAGCTGCGGGAAGACCTGGACTCGCGTTCGCGGCAACTGGCGGCGCAGGCGAATCAGGCAAAGAAAGAAGCGCTCACGTACGCGGACGAGAAGAGCAAGGAACTGGCGTCCGAGCAGGCGAAGACGGCGGCGCAACTGAATTCGGCGGTTTCCGAAGTTTCGAAGAAGGCCGATACGGCGAACGCGGGCGTCGCGGCGGTGAATACGGACGTAAGCGGCGTGAAGACGGACCTGAGCAGCACGAAGACATCGCTCGACCAGGCCCGGAACGATCTGAACGCCCATATCGCGCTGCTGAAGAAGGTGCAGGGCGATCTCGGCGGCACCAACAGCATGGTGGCGACGAATGCCCATGAGCTCGACGAACTGAAGAAGCTGGGGCAGCGCAATTTTGTGGAGTTCACGCTGAAGAAGCAGAAGGAAATGCAGAAAGTCGCCAACATCAGTCTCAAGCTGGATAAGGCCGACTTCAAGAAGAACCGTTTTACGCTGACCGTGTTCGCGGACGATAAAACGGTGGACAAGAAAGACCGCAATATCAATGAGCCGCTGCAGTTCTATGTGTCGAAATCGCTCTACGAAATTGTGGTGAACACCGTGAGCAAAGACGAGAAGACGATCACGGGTTATCTTTCCATGCCGAAGTACGACGCGGCAAGATAACCGGACACCAGCTCAACAAAAACCGAAAGCCGCTCCTTAGGGGGCGGCTTTTTCTTTTACGCCGAGGTTGGCGAGATATGCGCCGGCTTCCGCGCGATCCGTGCCCATCCACGCGATGTACCCGTCCGGGCGAATGAGGGTGAGGCTGGGCTCCGAGACCAGCAGAAAGCGCCCGGTTCTCAGCTGATCGAAGAGGCGTCCGCCGGGCAGTTGGGCGTCCGGCATGCGGTCGCCGGGTGCGAGACCTTCGCTGACCGAATTCGCCGGCTGGCTCAGAGAGCTCTGGCGATAGTGGATGCCGAGTTGCAGCGTCTCCGCGCTGCGCGAAAATCGATTGCCTGTTGCGACGAATTGTTTCGCGAGGCGCGTACTGATCCCGAGGACGCTGGCCGCGATCGGAAGGCGCTCTTCTTCGTACGTATCGAGGAGCGCAGGATTCGCGCCGTTGAGAACCATGGCCAGTTTCCAGCCCAGATTCCAGGCGTCCTGAATGCCGGTGTTCATTCCCTGCCCGCCTGCGGGCGAGTGAACGTGCGCGGCGTCGCCCGCAAGGAAAACGCGGCCGGCGCGATAGCGATCCACCATGCGGATGTTGACGCGGTAGAGCGAAAGCCAGGGCGCGCTCGTGAGTTTGATGTTGCCGCCGGTGCGTTCATCGAGGATGCGCTGGAAGAGTTCGAGTGAGGGCTCGGGCGGATTTTCGCCGGCGACCGCGGCCTGAAACTGGAACGCGCCGGTGGTCGCGAGCGGGCACATGCCGACCCAACCGGCTGCATCGCTGGGCCAGCAATGCCAGTGGTCGCGATCGAGATCTTCGGTAACGACGTCGCCGACGTACATGCGGGCATTGGGCCAGGTCTCGCCTTCGAACCCGATGCCTTGTGACTTGCGAACGAAACTGTGGCCGCCGTCCGAGCCGGCCAAATACTGGCAGTGGACCTGTTCGGTCGCATCGCATTTGCGGATGGTGGCGAGGACGCCTTCGTCGTTTTGTTCGACGCCGATCAGTTCCGAGCCCAATTCGACGCGGTCGCCGAGGAGCCCGCGCAGAGCTTCTTCCACGCGCCATTGCGCGATCATCAGCGGGCTGGCGTACGGGATTTCGGGCGTGGGATGGAACGCCTCATACATGTCCCGATCCAGCGTAATGACGCCGTTTTCGTAGTTGCGCATCGGCATGTGGAAGCGGCCGTGGGCGATGATGCGGTCCGCGATGCCGAGGAAATGCATGACTTCGAGGCTGCGCGGCTGCAGGCCTTTGGCTTTCGAGCCCCGGAAGTATTCCGGGGCCTTATCGATGATGCGGAAGTTCACGCCGCGGCGGGCGAGATCGCAGGCGAGCGTGAGACCGGTGGGTCCGGCGCCGGAGATGAGTACGGAGGTTTTTGTACTGAACATCGGGGTTCCTTTCCTTAACAACGTTAAATAGCTTAACATCGTTAAGGATGGACAAGCAAACGGTTACGGCCGCCGCCCTGAAACTGCTGGGCGAGACAGGGCTGGAGGGGCTGACGCTGCGCAGGCTGGCGGCAAAGCTGAACGTGAAGGCGCCGGCGATTTACTGGCACTTTCGCGATAAACAGGAACTGCTGGATGAGATGGCTACCGTCGTCCTGCGCAGGCTCGCGGGCGAAATTCACTCGCCGCGGCGAATGACCTGGGACCGGTGGTCCATGGAATACGGGCGCACGCTGCGCCGCGTCCTGTTGAGCTATCGCGATGGCGCGCGCATGGTGAGCGGCACGCGGACCACCGATCCCGCGGTGTATGTGTCCATGGAAACCGCGATTCGCCGGCTGACGGATGAAGGCTTCTCGCCGTATCGCGCGGTGATGGGGCTTTCCACTATCTACTGTTACGTGGTTGGATACGTGATCGAGGAACAGGCGGTTTTTACCCCGGATGGCGAGATGGACGACGTATACAAGCCCGAAGTGCGGGCGAAGCGCGTGGATGCGGGGAAGCTGCCGCTGGCGGCGAAATCCGGCGAGTATCTCTTTACCAAATTCGACCGGCGATTTAACGATGGTCTGAAGCTGATTATCGACGGGCTACGCCCAGCGTCTCCAAAACGCGGGCGTGGAGCTGCGGGTTAGCGGACGCGACCAGGTCCGGTCCCCAGATGACGTCTTCGTTGCCGTCAAGTGACGTGAGGACGCCTCCCGCTTCTTTGACGCACGGAACGAGCGCGGCCATATCCCAGGGATTCATACGCGGATCGATCGCGACTTCGATGCGACCCTGGCAAAGGAGCGAATAGTTGATGCAGTCGCCGGACCAGCGGAAACGCTTCACCTGACGATAGAGCTCGGAGATGCGAAGATCGGGACGCCGTCCCAGAGGGTCGAGATCCGTGCATTCGACGCCGGTAGCGATCACGTACGCGTCGCTCAGCTCTTTCGTGGATGAGGTGTGGACGCGGACCGGCGATTTGCCGCTCTCCTGATGCCAGCAGCCGAGGCCTTTCGCGGCGTAGGTAGTTTCGCCGAGGGCGTGCGCGCCGATAAGCCCCGCAACAGGCTCGCCGCGATGTAAATAGGCGATCAGCGTTCCGAAAAGTGGAAGCGCCGCGGCGAAGGACGCCGTGCCATCGACTGGATCGAGCAGCCAGAGATGTTCCGCGTTCGGGTTTCGCTCGCCGCCGAATTCTTCGCCAAGAATAGCGTGATCGGGATAGCGCGCCGCGATCAGGCGGCGCAGAAGCTGTTCGGCGCCGCGGTCGGCTTCGGTGACTTCGGAGCCGTCGGACTTGTGATCGACGCGGACATTCTTCCACAGGGGCAGAATGAATTCACCCGCGGCGGCGTTGAGTTCGAGCGCGAACTCCAGAATTTCTTTCAGAAAGGCTTCCGTCATGATTATGAGTTCAGGCGCAGGATGGCGCGCTCTTCATGTTCCCAGCCAAGGATAGAGATGGATGCGGTGCCGAGCATGAACATCTTGCCGTCTTCCGGTGGCAGATCGAGCCAGCAGGCGGTCAGGATGCGAAGGATGTGGCCGTGAGCGAAAAGCGCCACGTCGCCTTCAGTCTGAAGCGCGCGGTCGATAACATCGTTCGCGCGGGCTGCAACCTGGCCGATGGTCTCCCCGCCCTCCACGCCGTCGCGGAAGATTGCCCAGCCGGGCCGTTGTTTGCGGATGTCGTCGCTGGTGCGGCCTTCGTATTGGCCGTAGTCCCATTCAGAGAGATTCGGATCGATCTGGGCCTGATCGCCATAGCCCGCCAGTTCGCACGTCCGGAGCGCGCGTTGCAGAGGGCTGGAGAGGACAAGGGCGAATTGCTGGCCGTTGAGTTCCTGTCCGACTTTGCGGGCGCTCTCTTCGCCTGCGGCAGTGAGGGGAATATTGGTTCGGCCAGTATGAGCGCCGGAAAGGCTCCATTCAGTTTCGCCGTGACGGATGAGCCAGAGCATCTCCTTCCTATAGTCGCTCATGCGGCGATTCCAGGCGAGGCGGCGCGGGTCTATTGCACCTTCCAGCCGCCGGCAGCCTGATAGCCGGAGGAGAATCCCGCGTTATTCCAGCAATGCTCAACCCGTACGATGATTTCGCGCAACCTGAGAGGAGCGGTTACGCGCTGAGATATTCGCTGCCCTTGATGACGAAACGCAGGGGCAGGTCTTCGCATTTGGAGATGCCGATGCGCTTCGTCACTTCGATCTCGAAGCGTTGGGGCGTCGCGGGTTCGCGGATGACGAAGGCGCCGCGGGTGAGATCGGCGCCATAGTCTTCGAGAGTGATGCCGAGGGCTTGCGTGAGCCGCGCGGGGCCGGAGGCGAGTTGCCGTTCGTTACGGGCGGCTGCGCGGCGGGACTGCATGGTGTCGAGCCCGGTGATGGGTTGAAGAGCGCGGATCAGGACGCATCCCGCGGCGCCTTCCGCGTCCGCGACGATGTTCATGCAGGTGTGCATGCCGTAGCAGAAATAAACGTAGGCGTGGCCGGGCGGTCCGAAGATGACGCGAGTCCGTTTGGTGATGCCGGCGGCGGAGTGGGAGGCCAGATCGTCGCCACCGGGATAGGCCTCTGTTTCGACGATGATGCCCGCCGTATCGTCACGCCACATCACTTTGCCGAGCAGATCGCGCGCGACTTCAACAGCCGGGCGATTGTAGAAACTGCGCGGGAGAATTTTTCCCTTCATGATTTCTTGCGGGCGAAAAGCATGCCGCTCCAGCGAGCGTCGACGGCGCAGATTTTGTAGTCGACGAGACCAACCGCGTTGGTGGCTTCGCGCAGCGCATTCTGAGTGAGCCCGTCACCGGTGGATCCTTTGCGCCAGATCAACCAGAGCTTCGTCTTCCCGGCGCGGGCGCGCATTTCGCGAAGAGAGCCCATCAGCCCTTCGCGATCGTGGACGAACCAGAGCGTGAGGGGCGCGGGTTCTTCCTGAAATTCCACGGAGTCCGGTAGCGGGCCCAGGAGTTCCGGAAAATCGCGCGGCGTATCGACCACGGCGACCTGCGCGGAGGCGGTGATCCCGAGTTTTTCCGCCGTGGACTTTTCGCGGTACCGGTCCATGATGGGCGGCGGCGTGACAGGTGATTTCGCCGGTGCGGATTTCGCGAACCTCTTCAACGCGGCCGCCAGCTTCGGGAGTTCGCAGTACGTCGCATCCGGCAGTAATGCGCGAACTGAGGCGGTCTTCGCGCCATCGCCACCGACAAACGCGATCGGGATGTGCCGCGTGCTTTTCGTATTGCGGAGCCAGACGGCGACTTCGCGGCCGTGGCTTGGTAGACGCGAGAGATCGATCGCGATCAGGTCCGGCGGTTTGGTGCGGATGGCGCGGCAGATGGCGCCGCCGTCGCCCTGAAGGTATTCGGTCTCAAAACCTGCGGCGCGGCAGATCTGAAGAAGCGGCCCGGCTTCCGCTTCCTTCCAGTGGATGACGCGCACAACAGGCATGGGACTTGAAGAGTATTTTAAACTGGTGCTCGGAAATGCGGCTGTTTATCGGGATTTCTCTGCCGGACGAAGTGTCGGAACGCCTCGCAGGCGTGATAGGCGAATTGCAGCGCGGAGTGCGGGCGAACTGGTCGCCTGTTCCAAATCTCCACATCACGCTGAAGTTCATCGGAGCATGGCCGGATGACCGTCTGGATGAATTAAAGAGCGAGCTCCAGGTCATGCGGCGAGGCCCGGCGTTCCCGGTGACGATTTCGCAAATCGGCTATTTCCCGAATCCGCATCGTCCGCACTCGCTGTTCGCGGGCGTGCAGGCCGGGCCGGAGCTGGCGGCGCTCGCAGGCGCGCTCGGCGCGAACTCGGAAGGCCGCGGCTATCATCCACACGTGACGCTGGCGCGGATCAAGGATCAATCGCAGGTTCCCACGCTGCGCGGACGAGTCGCCGAAATCCGCGATCTCGAATTCGGCGCGTTCGAAGTGCGGGCCTTCCACCTCTATGAAAGCCGCACGGGACCCCGCGGTTCCGTTTATACAAAACTCGCCACGTATGATTTGGAGAGGGAGAAAGAGATCGGATGATGGGGCTGATTGCGGTGTTGGTCGCGATTCTGGTTGGTGGCATTCCGTTCGGCCTCGTGATCGTGAAGCTCAAGAGCGGTAAGGACGTGCGCGAATCGGGCTCGGGGAATATTGGAGCCACCAACGTCCTGCGCACGAGCGGAACCGCGGCGGGGCTGATCACGCTGCTGCTCGACGCTGCCAAGGGGCTGTTCGCGGTCTGGCTGGCCGATACGCTCACGCACGGCGACATGTTCTGGATGAGCGCCACCGCGCTTGCGGCTCTGCTGGGCCATGCGTTTTCTCCCTACCTGAAGTTCAAAGGCGGCAAGGCGGTCGCGACATTCCTCGGCGCATTCGGTTATCTGACGCCGATCCCGGTGCTGATCGTGACGCTGATCTTCATCCTTGTTGTAGCGATGACTCGTTACCTGTCGCTCGGTTCGATCACCGGCGCGGCCCTGTTTCCTTTCGCCTGTTTCATCATTCTGCACCCGGCCTGGCCGGTGCTGGTCGCGGCCCTCGGCGCTGCCCTGCTGATTCTCTGGCGGCACGCCGGAAACATCGAGCGAATCCGCGCCGGCAATGAGCGCATTCTGCGTTTCGGAAAACATTGACGTGAAGACTCTCGCGATTATCGGAGGCGGCGCGTGGGGCACCGCGCTCAGCCGCGCACTGGCGCCGCGCTTTGCGGAAGTGCGGCTCTGGGTCCACGAGCCCGACCTCGCGGCGCGTATGGCGGCAGCGCGGATGAATGACGTCTTCCTGCCCGGCGTGATGCTGGCGGAGAATGCCCGGCCCGTCTCATCGCTGGAAGACGCGGTGCGTGGCGCGGACGTACTGGTAAGCGTGATGCCATCGCACGTGGTCCGCGAAGTCTACGAGCAGATGGCGCCGTGGCTCACGCCTGCCATGCGGCTGGTGAGCGCCACGAAGGGGCTGGAGTCTCACTCGCTGCTGCGGATGTCGGAAGTGATCCGAACCGTGGTGGGCGACGCTTATCGCGTGGCCGTGCTTTCCGGACCGAGCTTCGCCCAGGAGGTGGCGGCGGGGAGTCCTACGGCGGTGGTGGCGGCTTCGGAAGACGCGGATGTCGCCGTCGAGATTCAGAACAGCTTTTCCGGGCCCTCCCTCCGTGTTTATGCCGGAAACGATCCCATCGGACTCGAAATCGGCGGGGCGCTGAAGAACGTGATCGCGATCGGCGCTGGCATCTGCGACGGCCTCGGGATGGGCCATAACGCCATCGCGGCCCTCATCACCCGCGGGCTGGCCGAGCTGACCCGGCTGGCGGTGGCGGCGGGCGGACGAGCCGAGACGCTTTCCGGTCTGGCGGGGCTGGGCGACCTGGTTTTAACCTGTACGGGAGACTTAAGCCGAAACCGCAAGGTTGGCCTGCAACTCGCTGCAGGCATGAAACTTGACAGCATCATGGATTCCACCGTGAGCGTCGCGGAAGGAGTCCGCACGACAGCCGTCGCCATCGATCTGGCCGCGCGTTTTGGAGTCGAACTGCCCATCACGGCCGAAATGCACGCGGTCCTCAGCCAGGGCCGGACGCCCGAAGAAGCCGTCCGGAGACTCATGGGACGGACTCCCCGGCACGAATTCGCCTGACCGATCCGCAACTATATATGACTGAGAGGGTTCAGTCGGATATGGAGGCCGTGGCGGCGCCCGATCTCGACGCTCAGTTGATGCTGCGCGTGCGCGAAGGCGACGAGGAAAGCTTTCGCGTATTGCTCGAAAAGTACCGCAACCCGCTGGTCCATTTTTTACGGCGGATGGTGCAGGATGCGGGCGCGTCAGAGGAACTGGCGCAGGAGGTTTTCCTGCGCATTTACCGGGCCCGCGGTTCGTATGAGGCTTCGGCGAAGTTCACCACGTGGATGTTCCGGATCGCGTCGCACCTGGCCATCAACTGGCTGCGCGATGAGCGGCACGAGCGCGCGGCGGAGCGGCTGGATGCCGGGCGAACGACCGAAAGAGAGCTTCCGGTGCGGGAACTGAAAGACAGTCGTCCCCTGGTGGAGCAGGACATGGTTTACGAAACCAGATTGCAGGAAATTCGGGATTCGATTGCGGCGCTGCCGGCGAAACAGCGGGCGGCGGTGCTGATGCATAAGTACGAAGAGATGGGATATTCGCAGATTGCGCAGGCGCTCGAATGTTCGGAATCGGCGGTGAAGAGCCTGCTGTTCCGCGCCTATGAAACGCTGCGCGCGCGGCTGGCGCACCTGGCCGCTGGAGTCACGCCATGACGCATTGCCCCTCGGAAGATATTTTGCTGGATTACGTGGCGGGCGCGCTCGCCCCGGCGCAGGCGGCCGGGTTTGAGCGGCACGCGAAGGAGTGTTCGCGGTGCGATGCGCTGGTCGCGTCGCAGGCGTCGGTGTGGCGCAGTCTGGATGAATGGAAGCCCGAGCCGGTGAGCGCGGAGTTCAATCGCGAGTTGTGGCGGCGGATCGATGCGGATGCGGCGGCGCCTTCCTGGACAGCGCGGCTGCATTTCTGGAAGCAATTGGCGCCTCTTGCGGCGCTGCTGGCGCTGGTGGCGACGGGCTTCGTGATGGATCATCACTCGCAGCCGCCGGCGGCAGCGCCCGCGTCCGTCGCGGTCTCGGCGAGTGAGGCCGATCAACTGGAGCGGACGCTCGACGACCTGCAGTTGCTCGAAGCGGTTGATACAGCGACGCCGGCCAGGCCGGCTGCGGATTTAATGTGAATGCGATGACCAGGTACGGCAGAGCGGCGGTGGCGGGTATGCTGCTGGCAGTGTGCCTGCCCTGCGTGGTGTCCGCGGCCGATAACGGAGCGAAGAAGGCGCAGCGCCAGGCGGCAAAGGAAGCGGCGCAGGAAACCACCAGACAGGCCCGCGCGGCGCGGCAGGCGCTGAACCAGACGCGCGTGCTGCGGCTGGAGCAGATGTCGCCGGAACAACGCGCTGCGGCGCTGGCGAAACTGCCGCCGGAACAGCGAGCGCGGATCGAGCAGCGTCTGGACAATTTTTCGAAGCGGCCTCCCGAGCAGCAAAAGCGCGTTATCGATCAGCAGAAGCGTCTGATGGCCCTGCCGCCGGCAAAGCGGCAGCAAGCCAGGCAGGCGTTGGCGGACCTGGTGAACACGCAGCCGCCGCGGCGGGGAGTGATTGCCGCGCAACTGCAAAAGCTCTCCACCATGGGCGACGATCAGCGCACACAGTACATGAACAGCGCGCAGTTTCGCGCAACGTTTTCGGAGCAGGAAATTGAGCTCATGAACAATCTTCGCGGCATTGTTCCCTGACGCTACAATGCAGATGCCGTGATTTTAAAATCTCACGCATTTGCAATTGCCGTGGCGCTTGCGCTCGCGGCGGGCGCGGGACTGATCGCGCAGGGGCGCGGTGGCCGCGGCGCCAATCTGGCGAAGGGCACGGACATCACGTCCAGCCGCAATTTCGATATGACCGCGGTCGATCGCGGCAAAGCGAAATTCGCCATGCTGTGCGCGTCGTGCCATGGAGAAGATGCGCGCGGCGGCGCCGGCAAGACTGAGGTCGATCTGGTCCGCTCGGTGCTCGTGCTGGATGACGTCGGCGGGAAAGAACTCGGCGAGTTTCTGAAGACGGGGCGTCCGGCTCGCCGCATGCCGGCCTTCACGTTGCCTCCCGAAGAAGTTTCCGATATCGCGGCCTTCCTGCATCACAACGTGACGGTGGCTTCGGAACGCGGCGCCTACAAATATCTGGACGTGCTGGTGGGCGATGCGAAAGCCGGCGAAGCGTATTTCAATGGCGCGGGCGGCTGCGCGAAGTGCCATTCGGTGACGGGCGATCTGAAGGGCATCGGATCGAAATACGATCCCCCCAATATTCAGCTTCGCGTGGTGACGGGCGGCGGTGGAGGCGGACGCGGCAGCGCGAACAATCCGGCAACCGCGAAGAAGGCGACCGTTACGCTTCCCGATGGCAAGGTCGTCAGCGGTACTCTGACGCAGATCACGCCGTTTTCGGTCACGCTGCGCGATGCGTCCAGCGCGCCGCGGACCTTCGAACGCGATGGCGACAATCCCAAAGTGGTGGTGACCGATCCGCTACAGGCGCATCTCGATCTGATGCGCAAATACACGGATTCGGAAATGCACAATCTGACGGCTTACCTGGCGACGCTCAAATGAAATCGTCTCTCGTCTTTTTACTCGCGTTCACGGCCGTTTACGGACAGGGGCTCGATCCCGCGCTGCTGAAAAAGCCCGCCACAGACGCCTGGCCGACCTACAACGGCGATTATTCGGGACAGCATTACAGCACGCTCGATCAGATCAACCGGTCCAATGTTTCGCAACTGACGCTGGCATGGTCGAGCAAACTGAATGCGCCGCTGGAAGGGCCCAACTTCGGGGGCGAACACAAGGACGGCGATCCGTATTTCTGGGGCACGCCCACCGCGGGCGCGCGTGTGGCCGGCGAACCGCTGCTCGTCAATGGCGTCCTGTACGTTTCGGCTCCCGATCATGCGTGGGCGATCGATGCCCATACCGGCAAAGAGATCTGGCATTACTACTGGAAGACGCTGGGCGGCATTCACATCGGCAACCGCGGCATGGCGATGTACGCCAACTGGCTGTTCTTCGAAACGCCGGATTGCTTTCTGGTGTCGCTCGATGCGACGACCGGACATGAGCGCTGGCACAAGCAGATTGCGGATGTGAAGCAGCAGTATTTCTGCACCCCCGCGCCGGTGGTGATCGGCAATCATGTGGTGGCGGGGATGGGCGGCGACTCGCTCGACGTGCAGGGTTATCTGCAATCGTTCGATCCGGAAACCGGCGACGTGCAGTGGAAGTGGTACACCACGCCGCAAAAGCCGGGCGATCCGGGCTACAACACCTGGCCGGATGAGTACGCGCGGACGCATGGCGGCGGGATGCCGTGGCAGCCGGTGACATATGATCCCGGCCTGAATCTGCTGTATGTGACGACCGGCGGAGCCAATCCGACGTTCAGCGGCAAGAGTCGCAAAGGCGATAACCTCTACGCGAATTCCATCGCGGCGCTGAATCCCGATACCGGCAAGATGGCCTGGTATTTCCAGTTCACCCCGCATGACACCTGGGACTGGGACAACACACAGAACGCGATTCTGTTCGATGCCGAATTTCAGGGGCGGCAGCGCAAGATGGTGGGGATCGCGACCAGCAACGGCTACTTCTTCGTGCTCGACCGGACGAACGGCAAGAATCTGGTGACGGAGCCGTTTGTCGACTTTCCGAACTGGGTGCTGCGCAAGACGGCGGACGGGCATCTGATTCCGAATCCGGCGAAGGAACCGTCGATTGGCGGGACGCTGATTGCGCCGGGCAAGGCGACAAACTGGCCGCCTTCCACCTTCGATCCGCAGACGGGATTGTTTTATGTCGGGATGACGCAGGGATTCAACATTCTCTATGCGTCGGATGACAGCGAGCGCCCGGAGGGATACGCAGGAATCGGTACCGGATCAGGGCCATACGGGAGCGCGGGCGCGATCCGCGCGATTGACTATAAGACCGGCAGGATTCGCTGGAGTTTTCCACTACCCGCGAGCGGCGTACAGGGACTACTGAGCACGGCGGGACACCTTCTGTTCGGGCATGACACCGCGCGGGATTTTATGGCGCTGGATGTGGATAGCGGGAGACCGCTGTGGCACGCGCAGTTGCCTGCGAATCCGACGAACGGCCCGCAGACATTTTTGCTCGATGGGAAGCAATACATTCTGGTCGCGGCCAGCGATACGCTCTACGCGTTCACATTACCCCACTAACGTGGGGCAGAGCTTCGGCTCTGCCGCAGGCCTTCCGGCCAGCGCGGAAATCCCGCAACACTTCAGTTCACAATGGATACCGAAGGCCTGCCCCACCAGGGCAACAGAAGTTGTCAGGCAGTAGCCGCGGTTTTGTCGTCCGCAGACGGACCATACATACCAGGCACCGCAACATCATTCAGCCGGTAATAAACGCCCAATTGCCCGCGGTGGTGAATGATGTGGTTCAGCACAACATTCCGAACCACCAGATACTTCGGCAGCGTGAACGCCTTGTGACCGCTGAAAATCAGTGACCAGGGCTGCTGAAATTCTTCATCCGACAGGCTCGCGATAGCCGCCCGGCCCTTCGCGACGCTGGCGTCAAAGAACGCAAGCAACTGGTCCTTTGAAGTCGCGGTGTTTGGCTTCCAGTCAGCCGGAATCTCCAGGCTGTCCTTGCCGGGCAGTTCCGCGGCCCAGCCCGCCATCTCCGCAATGTGGCCGGCAAGCCGGCCCAGCTTCATCGACTTCGTGTGCGGCTGGTAATCGAGTTTATCTTCGGGGAGGTTCGCAAGCAGCTTGCGAGTGCTCACCATTTCGTTATCGAATTCGGGTAACAGCATCTGACTGATTGGCATAGGGATAACTCCTTACCATCGCTCAGATTCATGCCGGCTGGATTTCGATTCGCTTTTTTTCGGGGTCGAGCTTCGTAATGATGAAGGAACGCACCTGGCCGGGCTTCGGCACGTCACGCTTCGATGACGAATCGCCGCCGCCCGAACCCGGACCGCCCTTCCACTTGCTCGCAAGCATGGAAGAAAGCTGGGACAGATCCACGCTTTCCGCGCGGGTCTCCGTCTTCTGCTCCACGGGCGCCAGGTTATAAACCGAGTGCACGCCTTCGCCGAGTTCGACCGTGACGCGATTGCCCTTCACATCGGAAATGCGGCCGCTGACGGACTCGCCTTCCTTATGTTCGGAGATGAATTCGTCCACCGAAGTCGGCTGCAATTGCTTCAGACCGAGACGCAGGCGGCGCTTCTCGCGGTCGTTTTCGAGCACGATCGCCTTGACGATCTGCCCGACCTTGAGAACATCCTGCGGATGGTTGATGCGCTTATCGTTGACGATATCGCCGACGTGGATCATGCCTTCGATCTCGTCCGATATCTGAACGAATGCGCCGAACTGCTTGAGCTGCGTAACCGGGCCTTCCACAATCGATTCGACCGGGAACTTCTGCGCCACTTCGTCCCACGGATCGCCCAGCGCCTGTTTGAGACCGAGCGCGATGCGGCGTTCGCCGGGACTCACGCTGAGAACCACCACTTCCACCGTTTCCCCGCCCTTCAGCAGATCGGAAGGCTTACGCACCTTCTTCGACCAGGACATCTCGGAAAGGTGAATCAGGCCGTCGAGGCCCGGTTCGAGTTCCACGAACGCGCCGAAGTCCGTCACGCGCGCCACCGTTCCCTTGATGCGGGCGCCGACCGCGTACTTCTCCGCCGCGAGCGACCAGGGATCCGGCTGAAGCTGCTTGAGGCCGAGCGAAATCCGCTGCTTGCCTGGATCGACCTTCAGAACTTTGACATCGAGTTCCTGGCCGATCGTCAGAACGTCGGACGGCTTATTGACGCGGCCATGCGAGATATCGGCGACGTGCAGCATGCCATCGATGCCGCCGATATCGATAAAGGCGCCGTAATCGAGAAGGCTGCGAACAGTTCCATGAACCACCGAGCCGACCTGCAGGTGACCGAGCAGTTCCTGGCGCGCGTGCGTGCGCTCTTCTTCGAGAACGACGCGGCGATCCACCACCACATCTTCCTTCTCGGTATCGAGCTTGATCACGCGGACGGCGATTTCCTGGCCGACCATGGTCTGCATTTCGGGCACGTCGCGCGCGCCGGAACGGGAGGCCGGCATAAATGCGCGAACGCCGACGTCGACCGAAAGACCGCCCTTGATCACCTGCGTCACAACGCCCGAGATGGTCAGTTTTTCGTCAAATGCCCTCTGCAGCGATGACCAGTCCTTCGGGCGTTCGACCCGGATCACAGAGAGCTGATAGAACCCCTCTGAATTGCGGCCGCCGACCGAGACCTGCACGGTATCGCCCGGTTTGACCGGAATCGGCCCCTGCTCGTCGCGTAATGCGGAAAGAGGCAGGATGCCTTCGGTCTTCTGGCCGACATCGAAGAAAACGTCGTCGCCATTCACGGCCACCACGGTCGCGGCGACGGTGGCCGCCACGCCTTTTTCATGAGCCGCTTCGTGCGCGTGGCTTTGTTCGAACTGGTTCAGAATATCGCCGAAAGAGCTCTCCGTCTCAGACGGATTCTGCCCTTCCGTGTCGCGCACGTCTTCGTCGCGAACCGATGTTGAGGGATTGGACATGGGAAAGAGAATTTACTTTCATATTGTGGCACAGCCAGAGTTGCGTTTTTGCTCAACGCCAGCGGCCTTACAAACGTTCTGAAAACGCCCGCGCGTTAGACTGATGGCAGTGCTCGTCTCGATCAGCAGCAATCCCGCCCGGCCTGCCTGGCTGCGCGCTCCGGCGCCCGTGGGGCAGAACTATCGCGAGCTGAAATCGCTGATTACAGAGTTGAAACTGCACACCGTGTGCGAGAGCGCGGCGTGTCCGAACGTGGGCGAATGCTGGAATCACCGGACCGCGACGTTCATGATTCTGGGGAACGTGTGTACCAGACGCTGTGGATTTTGCGCGGTCCAGAAGGGCGGTCCGCTGGCCGTGGATTACGATGAGCCGCGCCGGGTGGCGGAGGCCGTCTCGCTGATGGGGCTGAAGTACGCCGTGGTGACCAGCGTGAACCGCGATGACCGGAAGGACGGCGGCGCGGAATTGTTCGCGCGGACGATTGAGGCGATTCGCGAGCGGGTTCCCGATTGCCGTGTGGAAGTGCTGGTGCCGGATTTTCAGGGCAGCCGGCCGGCAATGAAGATCGTGATGGATGCGAAGCCGGATGTGCTGAATCACAACACGGAGACAGTGCCGCGGCTCTACCGGCAGGTGCGCCTGGGAGCGCGATATGAGCGGTCGCTTGACATGCTGCGGTATGCGAAGGAGCTGGCCCCTCGGATTCCGGTTAAGTCCGGGTTGATGCTGGGGTTGGGAGAACTTCGTGAAGAAGTGCTTCAGGTGATGCGGGACCTGCGTGCGCATTCCGTGGATATTCTGACGCTGGGTCAGTATCTCAGGCCTTCGCCGAAGCATCTGCCGATTGTGCGCTACGTGCCCCCGGCGGAATTCGATGAATATAGGGATGCGGGACGCGCGATGGGCTTTGCGCACGTGGAGGCGGGTCCGCTGGTGCGAAGTTCGTATCACGCGCACGAATCGCAGATCGCAGCCGTCGCGTGATAGTGGGGCGGGGCTTCGGCCCGGCTCGCCGGCCTTCTGGCCGGCGCAAGCTGTCCGAAATGTTTCTGAATTCGATGAATTTTGATTGACGGTTTATGGCTGATCTTTTCTCTCCTCTTACGCTGCGCGGCGTGACCTTTCGCAATCGAATCACTGTTTCGCCGATGTGCCAGTATTCCTGCACAGACGGCTTCGCAACCGACTGGCATCTCGTACACCTCGGCAGCCGGGCTGTGGGTGGCGCGGGGTTGGTCATTATGGAAGCCACAGCGGTCTCCGCCGAAGGGCGGATCTCGCCTCAGGACCACGGCATCTGGCTGGATGCCCATATTCCGAAGCTGCGGCAGATCACCGATTTCATTCATGCTCAGGGAGCGTTGACCGGTATACAACTGGCCCATGCAGGCCGGAAAGCCAGCACATTCCGGCCGTGGGATGGCGATGGCGCGGTTCCGCTCGGGCAGGGCGGATGGAAGGAAGTCTTCGCGCCCAGCGCGATTCCGTTCAACGCGAAGTACCCGCAGCCGATTGCGCTCGATGCGGCCGGCATTCGGAAGGTGCTTTCGGATTTCACGAACGCGGCGCGGCGGGCACGTGAGGCCGGCTTCGATCTTGTTGAGATTCACTCCGCGCACGGCTATCTGCTGCACGAATTCCTTTCACCGCTGAGCAATCAGCGCACGGATGAGTACGGCGGGTCTTTCGAAAATCGGACCCGATTACTGATCGAGATCGTTCGGGCAGTTCGAACCGAGTCGCCGCTGTTTGTCCGCATTTCAGCGACAGATTGGGCTGACGGCGGCTGGGATGCCGATCAATCCGTCGCGCTGGCGAAAATTCTGAAGAACGAAGGCGTCGATCTGATCGATACCTCTTCCGGCGGCCTGGTCCCAAACGCAAAGATTCCTGTCGGCCCTGGATTTCAGGTCCCATTCGCGGAACGCATCCGCAAAGAAGCTGCGATCGCAACCGGTGCCGTAGGACTGATCACCGAACCGAAACAGGCAGACGACATCATCCGCAACGGGCGGGCCGACATGGTGCTGCTGGCTCGCGAGTTTCTGCGCGACCCTTACTGGCCGCTGCACGCCGCCGAAGCGCTCCGGCAGCCCATCCGATGGCCGGTTCAATATGAACGGGCCGCTCCGATCAGGGACTGAACCGCGTCCACAATCGCGACTGGATCGTCAAACGGAATTCCGTGTCCGCTCAGCGGAAGAATGCGCTGCTCACCGCGCGAGGAAAGCTTCGCGAGCGCCGACTGGCTTCCGTAAATTCGGTTCTGCATGTAAGACGCGAGCATCGTACTCTGCCCCGGCATCATGCGGCCCGCCGTGAGAACGATGAGCGGGATGTTGCCCAGATTGCGAATCGCCCGCACTTGTCTGGCCGATTCGTCCTCATCGAGACCTTCGTTAGTCATCGCGTCGAACGTCTTCGCCTGAAGGGCGAGCGCGTGAAGAGTGCTGACGTCGCGCGCGGTCAAGGGGACGCGCGCGGGCGGCGCTCCGTTATCCATCAGCCGGATAATCCCCATATGCACAACGGCCTTCGCGGCCATCGCCGCCTCCGGCCACCACTCGCGCGGAATCAATTTTCGACCCGGCGCTTTCAACTCGTCCGGAACGTAATCCGGGTTTTCGAATTCGTCCGCCGAATCCGCCAGAACCAGGCCTGCCGTCTCGTTCGGATATCGTGACGCGAACAGGCGAACGTTGAAGCCGCCGAACGAATGTCCCACAAGAACATACGGCGGAGGGATGTGGGCTGCATGCAGCAGCTTATGGAGATCTTCCGCGATATCGGCGCTGGTACGCGAGCCGGACGCGGCGTCGCTCCAGCCATATCCCGCGCGGTCATACCAGCAGGCTCGCGTGAAGTGCGCGACCCGCGGCTGCACAAGCAGCCAGGAATAGCCCGGCTGATTCGCGCCGGCATCGAAGATGACAGCCGGTCCTCCCTGCCCCGTGCAGTAGATGTTGAGCGAGCGGCCGCCGATATCGATCGCCTGGCCCACGCGCGGAAATTCGCGGCGATCGTGCCATTCACTCACCTGCTCGTAAAGGAACCCGCAAAGAATCAAAACGACGAAGCCGAGAGCGAAAGGACGGAGCCGTCCCCATATACTGCGGCCCATATTGGGGTCGATGGTGTCGACGAATGCTTCGTCGCTCAGCCAGGCGCCATCCTGATGGAGGTCGAGCGCGTAAATCTCAGCGGGCGGCGAGTCCTCGAACTGCACGCGATTCTCCGGCGCGTTGGCGAATTCAAGTGTGCGGCGGCGCGAGTAAAAGGCAAACGCCGCCAGAATCCCCATCACGGTGAAGAGGCGCGCCGGCTGCTCCAGACTCCAGACCAGAACATTCGCGAAGATACTCACGACGAGGTAAAACACCCACCCCCAAATGCCGATCTTCATTTTGCGGTGGGTGGAACCGGGGAGCCAGGAGCAGACAAACGGAATCTTGCGGAACTGGTTGAGGCCGCGTTCCACCAGAATGATTCCCAGCAGCACCAGGATCAAAACGTATTCCACCGCTGGACGGCCAGGCCAGATGGAAAGGTAGACGATGGCGGCTCCGATCCAGACCGGCGCCGCCGCGATCGCGAACAACGATTTTCTCACCGCTGCGAAGTAGGCCTGGGGACGATGGACGGACGTGATGCGGAAGATCCAGTTCGCCCGCAGCGTGAACGGGACCGCGAACAGCGCGCGGACGCCCACTATCGAGCACGAAAGCAGCAACAATCCTCCAATCACGAGTTCCGGATTCGGCTTATCCCACGGTGTGCGGGATCTGCTGTCGAACAGACTATGCGAAAAGGCGAGGGCGAGAGCGAAAGCGAAACCGCCGTAGATCGCCAGCATCATCCGATGCTGGCGGCTGCGGACGAGCGTGCGCGAAATGAATTGCAGAATAGCTCGTTCAAACGGCCGGCGAGCGATTCGGCGGGCGATAGCGTTCGCAATGCGCGGATGTTTGGCTGGCAGAATCTCCGGCGCTTCGATCATCCGCCGCAGATTGCGGCTCCAGGAGAGCGCGTAAACGAGCGCTGCCAGCGGTATCACAACTGCCATCGCCGTGAGCGCGCGCGTCGCCAGCGGAAGAAACAGATCCACCGAGTCGTGCCGCAAGACATGAAGAAGCCCGACAAACCAGAACGACGGATAAATCACCGGCGCGTTGACGGGATCGAATGTGGGAGCCACGAAAAATGTCGCGAGAACCGCAAAGAGCAAGCCGAGCTGGAGTAGTCCCGAGATGCGCAGGAAGCCGCCCCACGGCAGCAATTGCGCCGCCAGTCCCTGGAGAGCGATGGCAAAACAGAATGTAGTCGCGCCCGCCAGCGCGAGCACGAGCCACCACGTGAACAACCCGCCAATCGCGTCCAGAAATCCGGTACTGAGCGCAAGGGGAAAAGCGACGCCGGTGAAGATATTCAGAGTAAGCACTACGCCGCCGAGAACAACCGAAATTGCCGCTACGCGCGCCGCGATCATGGTGCGAGGCCGAACCGGAATCAGGCCGAGGATGAGGCTGTCGCGCCGGTCCGGGAACACGGAGTTCCAGGCCATCACGGCGCAAAGTCCGGCAAGGGTAATGGTGGCAGAGATCAGGAATTCTTCGTCGCCTCGGGCGAACACCGCAAGCTTCGCGTGCGGCAGCCGGGACGTGAAGTACCGCGTCACCATCAGATAGGTAATACACAGGCTGAGCGCCGCCAGCATCGCGCCGAAGCGCGTGATCAGGGCGCGCGGATCTCCTCCGGCCGCTATCAAATCGAGATCGACCATGCGGGAGAGAAAGTCCCGGTTGAGGATGCGGAACTGCCGTCGCTCGTCGAGCATGGGTCAGGCCTCGATCAATCCAACGATTTCCTGCGTGATGGCGGCGGTATCCTGCTCGATCGCCAGCTGCGAGAAGATGCCTTCCAGCGTGGGAAGCGACATCAGCGATCGCAGATGTTCAATCGAATCGTTGGCGACGACTTTGCCTTTGTGCAGGATGACGACGCGCGAAGAAACCCGCTCCACCGTATCGAGCTCATGCGAACTGAACAGCACGACCTTGCCGCGCGCCGCAAGTTCGTGAATCAGTCCGCGCAGTACCAGCGCGGAATTAACGTCGAGCCCCGAGAAAGGCTCGTCCAGCAGGATAAGCTCCGGATTGTGCAGCAATGCGGCGGCCAGCAGAATCTTCTGGCGCATGCCTTTCGAATAAGAAGAGATCGGAACGTTGCGGTCGCCATGCAGCCCAAGCAACCGGAGAAAACCCGAAGCCTTGTGGTCCACCAGCCGCTCCGGAATCCCGCGCAACTGGCCCACCATTTCCAGATACTCCGCGCCCGTCAGATGCGGATAGAGATGCGGTTCTTCGGGAACATAGCCGAGGCGCTGCTTGTGAGCCAGGCGGTCCCGGCCAATGGGTACGCCATCGAAAAGAATCTCGCCGTCACTGGGCTCGATCAGCCCCGTGATCATCTTCAAAGTTGTAAACTTTCCGGAACCGTTGGGGCCCAGGTAGCCGGTTACTTCCCCACGGGCGGCGGTGAAGGTCACGCCGTTGACCACGGGTATTCCTGTGTAGCGCTTGATCACGCCGCGCAATTCGAGCATTCTCTCCTCCTGGCATCCAGATCGGTTTCAGACGTCCCGTGCGATTGCCGATAATCCTCATGTTCCAGACGAACGCAATCGAGAACGTCCCGATCAGCAATAGAGTGCCGCCCGCAATCAGCATCGGCAGGTAAAAATTCGCAGCGGGCTCGGCGACATGCGGATACGCGGGGCGGTAGTTGTGCATCTGCGCCATCTGGCTGTAAAAGCCCGCCTGGAAAAACGCGGTCACCGCGGCGCCGGCGAGTATGGAGGCCCAGTATGAGAACAAAAGCTTCCGGCGGGCGCGCAGCATGTATTCTTCGCCCCACGTGAAGAACGCGCCGCGCAGCAGGCCCCCGAGTTCGGCGAGCAGAAACAGAAGATAATCGCGAAAGCCTCGAGCGCGCGAATCGGCCTGCGCCTCATCGAAAACGGCCGTCATCTCGCGCCCGAACACTTCACGCCAGGTGTCCGGATAAAGCCGCAGCAAAGCAACGTATGCGGTTCTCATCTTCACGCCTCCCTCGATTTCAGCCGCGCCGCCGCTACTCTGGTGAGCTGTTTCATGCGGTCGAGTTCGGCCTGCAGAAAGCGTTTGCCGAGCGACGTCAGGCGGTACGACTGCTTATCGCGCGACGTGTCGTCTGTTTCATAGCGTTCGATCCATTCGCTTTCGAGCAGCCGGTGAATAACGCCATAGAGCGTGCCGGTGCTCAGGCGGACTCGGCCGTCGCTCAGCGCTTCGGTGTCTTTGAGAAGCGCGTAACCGTGGCGAGGAGCCTGAGCCAGGCTAAGCAGAACGAGAAATACCGGCTCGGTCAGCGGCGGCGGATCATCCTGCCCAACGCTGCGAGTCATGACATGTCGCATAACGCTATGTTGGACACGGCGGCGGACGTTGTCAAGCCCGTCAGTTTTCGGTCGGCGATTTTTCGGCATGATCGATGACCAGAACATCCACCGGCGCCAGGTCCAGGCGAATTTCGTACCGCCCTTTTAAGCCCGTCTCATCGACCACTGGCCGGCCAATTTCCCCGGAGATGCCGTGAGCGAGATCCGCCACGAGGGCGTGGTGCGCGATCAGCGCCGTCGAATTCGTGCGCTCCAGGCTGAAGTCCCCGGGAGCGGACTCTTCCGGAAATTTCGGGCCGTCTTTCGGGAGCGTCACTGCGTAGGCGGGCATGATGCGCGAGTCGGTGTGCAGTTTCAAGCCAAATCGGTCTGCGAGAAGCTTCCGGAGCATCAGACGCATTTCCGTCTCGGTGGCGGGGTCGCCTGCCTTCGCCTGAACGTCGAACCAGACATCGCCCAACCAGGACGGGCCCTCGATTTCAAGCCAGGGTACGTCATAGGCCCACATAATCAGGTAAGCCAGCGACTGATTTCGCATCGTCAGGTTGCTGGGAGCGACCTGGGCGAGTGGGAGCCCGGGACGGCTCCTCTCAGTGTTCACGCGAATCGACGCGGCTTCGAACGCGGGCTGGGCTACAAGCCCGATGGGTACGAGAAACAGCAGAAGCGCGACGTTAATTTTCGGTCGGAGCTTTTTCGACATGATCGATGACGAGAACATCCACGCTTTCTTTGCGCGATTCGAGCTTTAAACCCAAAACTTCCTGCAGGCCAGTGAACAAAATACTCCCGGTATCAATCGGCCCCTGCCCTGCCTCACGGCGCATATAAGGCGTGAGGTCCATGCGAATCTCGTAGCGCCCCTGGAGGCCGGTGGCATCGACGACGGGACGTCCGGCTTCATCCGCAATTCCGTTAGCCAAATCCACCAGGCGGGCGTTGTGCGCTACAAAAAGAGGGCCGTTGCGCGGCTCGATAGCGAACGTACCCTCGGTCGTGGATTCCTGCAGTTTCGAACCGCTCTTCGCAACGGTCAGCGCATAGACCGGCAGAACGCGCGGCTCTTTGTGGAACTTCAGGGCGAAGCGGTCTTCGAGCAGCTTGCGAAGCATCAGGCGCAGTTCCGCTTCCGTCGCGGGTTTGCTGGTTTTCGCCTGAACGTCAAACCAGACTTCACGAAGCCACGGCGGACCTTCGATTTCCACGCGCGGCACATCATACGCCCACTGGATCAGATACACCAGCGCCTGGTTCCGCATGGTGAGCGAACCGGGACCGACCTGGGCCATCGGGCTCCCGGGACGGTCCGCATCATTATTGGTGCGGATGGAAGCCGCATCGAACGCGGGCTGCGCGGCGAGGGCCGCGCACGCGAAGAAAATCAGAGACGCAATTTTAGTTTTCACTGGGACGCTCCAGATGGTCGATGACCAGAACTTCTACCGGACCCTTATCCGGGGTGAGCTTTAAGCCGAGCTGCTCCTAAACAGCCGTGAAAAGAGACGGCGCCGAGAGGTCGCCCGCCGGCGCTCCTTCGCGCGCAAATTCCAGATGGATATCGAACATGCCGCTGAGGCCAGTCTGATCGATGACCGGCCGGTCGAGATCCGCGCGAAATCCCTGGGCGGCCAGCGCGGTCAGGGTCTGGCCGTGCGAGTCAATGATCGTTCGGCCCGCATTGCCGCGCACCGAACCACTCCCGCAGCGCACGGAACCAGGCGAGGAGGTTCCATGTGGTTGAGATCGAGAGGCACACAGCTACCCTCCTGAGTCGCCGAAAGCTTTGAACCGCCCTTGGCAACGGTCAGGATGTAAACCGGCAGTTGCCGCGTCTCCCGATGAATTTTGAGCTGAAACCGCGACTCCAGCAGTTTCTGCAACATTGGCCCATACATCCGCGCTATAGGCGCGTCGCCGCCCCGAGCTTCGATATCCCACGTCTCCGTCTTCGCCCAGTCCGGACCGCCGAAAATCTGCATGCGCCGCGGATTCTGACTGACGCCATCGGCAAACATACTGTACGCGGCCTGAATATAGTCCTCGGCCGAGAAGCATCGGACGGAGAACCGCCCCGGCGCAGGCGAACTCCCCCCGCCGCCACGTCCACCCGCGCAGTTCGGACTCGGTTTGATGGAAGCGGCTTCGAACTGACCCACAGGCTGCGCAAAGGCCAAAAGCGCCGCCGCTACCACTCCGCACAGGACATGTCGCATATCGACATGTTGCACCACGGCCTATCTAGTGTCAAGTGTATTCTTAGAAATTTCAGAGAAATTCCGCCCGGCCGCGCTACTACTGCAGCCATCGACAGTTCGTGCACCCGTCGAAACGCGGTAAGGTCACAGTCGCGAGGCATCCGTCGTACGAATTGGACCCGAAGACAAAGAAGTCTATACTAAGGCAGGCGGGACTGGAATGACCAAATACGCCATTTTCACCGCTCCGACATCCACCGGATTCAGCGCGCACGTGCCCGACCTCCCCGGATGCATCGCCACCGGGCGTACGC
This sequence comes from uncultured Solibacteraceae bacterium, assembly GCA_964636715.1. Taxonomy (GTDB): domain Bacteria; phylum Acidobacteriota; class Terriglobia; order Bryobacterales; family Bryobacteraceae; genus BOG-234. Next base: position 28,821 of record CAZWTH010000220.1, read on the forward strand.
GTGAACAAACGCTGAACCGCATGCGCGAAGCGATCGAACTGCATCTTCGCTCGATGCGGGAAGACGGAGATCCCGTACCTGAACCTTCCTCCGTCGAATTTCTGAGCGTGGCGTAATTCAACGCCCGGCGCAATCCCCGGTTTACCTTCCCCTTACGCAGGTACCGGAACCCGCCTGGTATGATGGTTCGCGGAGTCACACTGATTTACCGGAACTTCGTGACTCTGAGGCGGTTCATCCGTCAAACATTACTGCCTAAACAACTATGATCAAAGTCGAAGGTCTGACCAAACGTTACGCCAGTCACGTAGCGGTCAAAAATATTTCCTTCGAGGTCGGCAAGGGCGAAATCGTTGGCTTCCTCGGCAAGAACGGCGCCGGGAAAACCACCACAATGCGCGTCCTCACCTGCTTTCTGCCGCCCACGTCAGGCAAAGCCAGCGTTGCCGGGTTCGATGTTCTCGATCAGTCGCTCGATGTCCGCAAGAACATCGGCTATCTCCCCGAAACGCCGCCGCTTTACCCGGAAATGGAGGTCGGCAGCTATCTCACGTTCGTCGCGAACCTGAAGGGAATCCCCTCCCCTGACGTCGCCAAGCGCGTCAATGACGTGATTGAGCGCACGTCGCTCGGCGAGGTGCGCGATAAGATCATCGGCAAGCTCTCGAAAGGCTACCGGCAGCGCGTCGGCATCGCGCAGGCGATTATTCACAACCCGCCCGTGCTGATTCTCGATGAGCCCACTTCCGGTCTCGATCCCGAACAGCAGCGCGAAGCGCGCCAACTGATCAACAGCCTCTCTGGCGACCACACCATCATCCTCAGCACCCACATTCTTTCGGAAGTCGAACAATCCTGCAGTAAGGTCATCATCATCAACTCGGGCACGATTGTCGCGGTCGATTCCGTCGCCAACCTGCACCATCGCCGCCGCGGCGGCGAGATGGTCGCGATTCAGGTGAAGGGCGCGGATCCGCTCGAAGTGCGGCAGCGGCTCGAAACCGTAAGCGGCGTGGCGAAAGTCACCTCCGCTGACGCCCCCGATGGCTCCGTCGGATTCGAAGTCGAAGCCCTCGATCAATACTCCGTGCGGCCCGAACTGGCCCGCGCGATCGTGCAGTCCGGCTGGGATTTAACAGAACTGCACAGCGTCGGGCAATCACTCGAAGAAATCTTCCTCGATCTCACCAGATCGGAAAAAGACAAGGCCGTCGCCGCCAAGGGAGAAACGGAATGAGAAATATCCTCACCATTTGCGGCAAGGAAGTGCGATCGTATTTCAAGTCGCCCATTGCTTATATCCTGATCGGCCTCTTCGCGCTGCTGACCGGATTTATGTTCTACAGCGCGACCGTCTACTTCATCAACGCCGGCACACAGCAGCAGATGAGCGGTCAAAGCTCTCCCATGAGCATCAACGACTATGTAATCGCTCCTCTGCTCGGCAACCTCGGCGTCCTGAGTCTTTTTCTAATCCCGATGATCGCCATGCGTCTCTTCGCCGAAGAAAAACGATCCGGAACCATTGAGCTTCTGCTGACCTCTCCCGTGAGCGACTGGGAAGTGATTCTCGGCAAGTGGCTGGGCGCGATCGTCATGTATCTCTCGATCATGGCGCCGCTCGCGCTCAACGTCGGGCTGCTCTTCGCATGGAGCACGCCGGACTGGCGGCCCGTCCTGACTGGCTTCCTCGGCCTGATTCTCCAGGGCGCCACCGTCCTCGCCATCGGCACATTCATTTCGACCACCACCAGCAACCAGATCATCGCCGCCGCCTCCACGTTCGCGGTCTGCCTGCTTCTCTGGGTCCTGAATTGGGTGAGTAACTACAGCGATTCCGCGATCGGCAAAGCCATCGCGTACTGTTCGATCCTGGTTCACTTCGAGCCCTTTTCGAAAGGCATCATCGATACCAAAGATGTCATCTTTTATCTCTCGGCGATCTTCCTGGGCCTGTTCCTCACCGCCCGCTCGCTCGAGTCACTGCGGTGGAGGGCGTAATGGCTGATACCCCCCAAAAGAGTTCCTGGGTGCAGGCCCGCCAGACGAAATACGGCGCCTACGCCGCGCTTTACACGCTCGTCATTGTGGCGGTCATCATTATCGGCAACTGGCTGGCGAACTCGCACAATAAGTCGGTCGATGTGACCGCGAACAAGCAGTACTCGCTCTCGGATCAGACCAAGAAGGTGGTCGGTAATCTCAAATCCGACCTCAATATTTACTACTTCGATCAGTCAGCGAATTACGATCGCGCGCGCGACATGCTGGACCGCTACGCGAACCTTTCCTCGAAGCTCAAGATCAACTACGTGGATCCCGACAAGAAGCCGGACGTCGCCCGCATGGAAGGCGCGCGTCAGATGGGCGACGTGGTGGTGGATAACGGGACGAAGAAGGAAACCGCCAAGGCGCTTACCGAAGAAGAACTGACCGGCGCCATCATTCGCACCATCAAGACCGGCGTGCGAAATGTCTGCTTCGTCAAAGGTTCGGGCGAAAGCAGCATTGACGATACCGGCCGCGAAGGCTACGCCGCCCTGAAAAGCGCGCTCGAAAAGAACAATTACAAGACACAGACGATTTCTCTTCTCGAAAAGCCGGAAGTTCCGGCGGAGTGCACGATCGTCGTCGTGGGCGGCCCGAAGCATGACTATGTCGCGCCGGCCGTCGATGCCCTGAAGAAGTTCGTCACCGGAGGCGGCCGTCTCATCGTGAACTTTGACCCGGTTCTCAATACGCCGGACGAGCAGATGGGCAATACGCCAAACCTGGCCGCCATGGTTACCGACTGGGGCGTCACGGCGAAGGGCGACATCGTCCTCGATCTCAGCGCCACGTCGCAGATGTTCGGAGCCACCTCGCCGATCGCCGCCAGCTACACTTCGCATCCGATCGTACGCGTCATGCAGGACAGCATCTCCGTCATGCCATTGAGCCGCAGCCTCGAAGTAAAGTCCCCCGCGGAGGCGCTCTTCTCCTCCTCTGACCAGAGCTACTCTCTGGTGAATCCCAAGGTTCCGATTAAGCAGGAAGATGTGGAAAAGGGGACCAAGGGTCCGTTTGTGCTCGGCGCCGCCGCTACCATCGGCACTGGCGCTAAAGCGGGACGCGTCGTGGTGGTGGGCAGTTCGGGCTGGATGTCGAACGTCATGGTGGGTACGTCGCAGTTCGCGAATCGCGATCTGGCGATGAACGTCATGAACTGGCTCACGTCCGACGAGGATCTGATTTCGATTCGTCCGAAAGATCCGGAAGATCGCCGGCTGCACATTACGACCTCCGGCGTCCGCGTGCTGTTCTTCACCAGCATTATCGGACTTCCGCTGATCGTCATTCTTTCGGGCGTTTTGGTTTGGTCGAAGCGGCGCTAGGCGCCGTTCCGATTCCGGGACGATTTTTGAAACAATGCTGAAACCACAAGGTCTGATTACCGCGGTTGGCGTGCTCGCGATTCTGGGCGGCTACGCCTGGTGGGCCAACAAACATCCCACATCGCAGGAAACATCCACCTCCGCCACGTCGCCGAAAATACTTTCGCTGACAGCGGATCAGATTACCGGATTTAAGTTGATCAAGACCGGCGCCGACCCCGTTGTTCTGACTAAGAACGGCGATAAGTGGCAGATCACGGCCCCGCAGGAACTCCCCGCCGATTCCGATGCGATAAACGGGTTGACCAGCGCCGTTGCGCCGCTTACGTCCGATCGCCTGATTGAAGAGCATCCGCAGAACCTCGCCACCTTTGGACTGGACCATCCAGCGTCCGAGGTCGATATCACCACCAAAGATGGCCAGACGCGCAAGCTGCTGTTCGGCGCCGATACGGTTTCGGGCAGCGATACCTACGCAAAGCTGGACGCCGATCCGAAAGTTTATACGGTCGCGTCTTACTCGAAATCCGCCCTCGATAAGTCGATCAACGATCTGCGTGATAAACGCCTGATGACGCTGAATTCGGACAAGATCACCTCCGTCACGCTCACCGCGAAAGGTCCAGCGGTCGAATTCAGCAAGAACGCCTCGGGCGACTGGCAGATCACCAAACCGAAGCCCATGCGCGCCGATGGCGGTGCGGTGGATGACCTGGTGAGCAAGCTGAAGGACGCGAAGATGGACCTCAGCTCAACGCCCACGCCCGCCGATTTCGCCGGCGCGACGAAACTCGGAACCGCCACCTTTGTGGACGACAAGAGTCCCCAGTCGATTGAAGTTCGCAAAGCGAAGAACAACGATATCTACGCGAAGTCAACCGCGGTCGGAGGCATTTTCAAGGTTGCGGCCGATATCGGGACCGCCATCGACAAGAGCGCCGATGATTTCCAGAACAAGAAGCTGTTCGATTTCGGCTTCACCGATCCGGCGAAACTCGATCTCGCCGGCAAGCACTACGAGAAGAGCGGCGATAAGTGGTTCAGCGGCTCGCAGCAGATCGATTCCACATCGCTCCAGGATGTGATCGACAAGCTGCGGGATCTGGCGGCTGTGAAATTTTCCGACCATATTGCGGGTTCGCCCGTCCTGACGCTCGCCGTCACGTGGGGCGAAAAGGGCAAGGTCGATAAGGTCACCATCAACAAGAACGGCGAGGACTATATCGGCGTTCGCGATGGCGACGCCACGGCCTACGGCCTCGATGCGAAAGCAGTCGATGACCTCCAGAAGACCATCGCCGCGATCAAACCCTATCAGGCTCCGGCGTCCGGCGCAAAGAAGTAACCGATACTAAGGTTGATGCCGCCGTCGAACGGCCTTCTCACCGATCTCTACGAACTCACCATGGCCGCGGGCTACTTCGCGGCCGGGAAACACAACGAAACCGCAACGTTCGAGCTGACGCTCCGCAGGCTGCCGCCGCATCGCGATTTCGCGATTACGGCGGGCCTCCACCGCGCGATTGAGTATCTCGCGAATCTGGGATTTTCCGGAGACGAGATCGACTATCTGCGCGCGCATGCCAGCTTTGCCAACGCGCCCGCGGATTTCTGGGATTACCTGCGCTCGTTCCGCTTCACCGGCGATGTCTTCGCGGTCCCGGAGGGGACAGTACTCTACGAAAACCAGCCGGTGATGACAGTACGCGCGCCGCTGATCGAAGCGCAGATCCCTGAAACTTACCTGCTGGCCGCGATTGGCTACGAAACGCTGGTGGCGAGCAAGGCGGCGCGAATTGTGAAAGCCGCCGAAGGACGCGCCATCGTCGAATTCGGTACGCGGCGCGCTCATTCTCCGGAGACGGGCGTGCTCGGCGCCAGGGCCGCTTATATCGGTGGCTGCGCCGGAACCAGCAATGTTCTTGCGGGCTATCGCTATGGAATTCCCACGATGGGAACGGCCGCGCATTCCTGGGTCATGTCTTTTGAATCGGAGAGCGAAGCGTTCGAACGTTTGCAGCAATTGCTCGGAGAACATACGGTTCAGCTCATCGACACTTACGATACGCTGGAGGGCGCTCGCGTCGCCGCGCGGCTGGGCAGGCCGCTGTGGGGCGTCCGCATCGATAGCGGCGATCTCGATGCGCTTTCCCGCGAAGTGCGCGGCATTCTGGACGCCGCCGGGCTGCCTGAAGCGCGCATCATGGCAAGCGGCGATCTGAACGAGACAAAGATTGAGGCGCTCGTGAAGGGCGGCGCGCCGATCGACGCGTTCGGCGTCGGCACGGAGCTGTCAACCTCGGCCGACGCGCCGTTTCTGAGCGCCACTTACAAGATGGTCGCGATTGGACCGCACGGGAGCGAGCGCTACCCGGTAAAATGCAGCCCCGAGAAACAAACTTTGCCCGGCGCCAAGCAAATCTTCCGGTTTCCGGATCACGATGTACTCGGCCTGGTAACCGAATGCGTCTCAGGCTCCGAAGCCCTTTTACGCCCCGTCATGCTGGGAGGAAATCTGGCGGGGCCCCTGCCCGATGCCGCCGCGATTCGGGCAAGAGCGGCCCTGAACGTCAGGGAATGGCCCACCTCGGAACGGCGCACAATATTGTCCACTCGTCTGAACAACCTCGCAATAGTGGGGCGGGGCTTCGGCCCTGCCGCAGGCCTTCCGGCCGGCGCGGGGTTACACCCATGAAAGTATTCTTCGATATCGATACTCAACTCGATTTCATGCTCCCCGGAGGCGCGCTCTACGGTCCCGGCGCCGAAAACCTAATCCCAAAAATTGCATCGCTCAACCGATACGCAGGCGAACACGGAATCCCGCTGGTATCGTCCACAGATGCCCATCCTGAAAACGCTCAGGAATTTCGCGAATGGCCGCCCCACTGCGTGGCAGCCACATTCGGCCAGCAAAAGCCATCATCGACGCTCCTCTCCCCGCGCGTCACGATCCAGTGGAATTCCACATTCGATCTCGCATCCCTCAAGCCCTCAACAAAGCAAATCGTCGTCGAAAAAAACGACCTCGATATTTTCTCCAACCCAAACCTGCCGCTCCTCCTCGACAAGCTGAACGCAGCCGAGTGCTACGTTTACGGCGTATTCATCGACTATTGCGTGAAGTGCGCCCTGACGGGCCTGCTGCGCTCCGGACGGCGGGTGTTTCTGGTGACCGATGCCTCGGCCAGCATTTCGGCATCAGCAGGCGATACTGCGGTACAGAACTTTGTCGCTGCGGGCGGCTCGCTCATCAGCATCGCGGAAGCAGCTCCTGGGACGAATTGATACGTTGGGAACCAAGTCGCCCTGAAACGTAATAACTGTAAGAATCGTCAGATCCCTCACAACATCCTTATGATGAAAACCTGCGCAATTTTCCTGTTGTTGGCCGGAACGGCCGCCACCCTGCCCGCGGCAGCCCCTGCGTGGGATAACTCCGGGAACGGATTGTTAAGTGGAAACTACTATTTCCGCGAGGTCCTCTACGTCTCGGACGCTACCGGCTACCCCAGCCGCGCCATTACCCTCTACGGGAACATCACCTTCAACAATGGGAACTATACTCTGTCCGGCCTGGGCGGACTCGATTCCGCCAGCGGAACACCCAACCTGAGTTCGACCACCACTTATTCGCTCTCCGCCACAGGCTACGGTTCGGTCTCCGACCCTCTGATAAATGGGAGTTCAGTGTCGGTTCTGGTCTCCAATGGAATTCTGGTCGGCAGCGATACCGAGGCGGGATACAACTCGATTTTCGTGGCCGCGCCGGTCGCCAGCCTGAGCAACAGCAGCTTCACTGGCTCGTATACCGTTTCTACCTTCGATGGGGCTTTTGGAGTCGGCGGAACCTACCAGCTCAACCCCGACGGCGCCGGCCATCTCGGGAACTTCACGATCACCGGTTACGGCGCCGATGGCACTGCTATCAGCCAGACCGCAACCAATATACCCTATAAGTTTTCCAATAATGCGGCGCTAATCAGCTACCCGAAAAACACGAATGCCAACTTCTATAGCGACCAGGTGTTTGTCTATTATTCTCCTGACACCAACTTCATCTTTGGCGGCTCGGAATTTGGCTACGACATGTTTTTTGGCGTAAAGAACGCTGCGGCCGGCGCCAACACGCCGTTCTCCGGTCTATACTACGAGGCGGGCATCGAGGAGTACGCCGGCCTCGACTCCTTCTACGGCGCTCTCAACGCGATACCGGGCGGCGATATTGTTGGGCACGAGCGGTTGCTGTTCTCCGCCGGCTCTCCATACGGAAGTACCTACTGGGCATCCTATCCGAACACTCCGATTACCGGATCCTACCAGGATGCGTCCGGAACCATACAATACACGATTGGTCAGAATGGGTTTCGACTTACGTACGGTACGCAGGGATATCTCTCCACCGGAATAGCCATACCGTATACGCCACCCACCGCCACAGGCGCGGTTTATATCGATCCCACCGGAATTGTAAATACCGCGAGTTCCGCACCCTATACCGCGGGAATATCCCCAGGAGAATTCCTGACATTCTACAACGGAGTGAACCTCGCGCCCTCCACAACGATATCGAACACAGTTCCGTACCCCACCTCACTGAACGGCGTAAAAGTGTTATTTAACGATGTAATTGCCGCGCCAATTTACTATGTCAGCGCTAACCAGGTATCTGTCATTGTCCCTTATGACGTGAGCACATTTCCGGTCGCGAAGATTCAGATATCCAACAACGGCGTTCTCTCGAACGCGGTCACCATGAATGTCAATCAGACCACTCCCGGAGCGTTTACTTCGGACCCGGTCGGCGGAATCGGCGTGGCCGCGCTTCTGGACTTCCCTGCCGCGGGTGGTTACTATGTCGTGACCAATGACCAGCCTGCCCACGCTGGCGACAACGTCGCGCTTTATCTCACCGGGCTCGGGGCGCCCTATCCCACGAATCCAAGCGGCGCCCCCGGACCGGATGATGGTGACTCACTGCTTGCCAATATTGGCGTCAGCGTAGGCGGCGCCAGCGTCGGTAACCTGGCGTATGCCGGTCTTGCTCCAGGCCTCGCGGGCCTTTATCAGATCAATTTCACCATTCCCGCGAATGCCACAGCCGGGCTCAATACGATTGCCATTGGCGCCCCCGACTCCAATTCCAGTGAGGCCTATATCCCGATAGCGGCGACCGGCTCCGCTCAACCCGCTCCCTCGCTTCGGCCTGAGGCCCGCCGCGGCAGCCGCGCGCAGCGTCCTCGTTGACCCGCCTGGGCCAGTCACGGGCCCCGAGCCGATATAATGGACCCCAGAAGTTGAACCTTCATGCTGGACGTCCGGAAAAAACTGGAAGAGGAAATCGCTGCGCTTGAGTATGAGCTCCGGCACGATCTTCCCAAAGAAATTCTCAAAGCCCGAGCTCATGGCGATCTCAGCGAAAACGCCGAGTATCATGCCGCTAAAGAACGCCAGGGCTTCGTCAATGCCCGTCTGGGGCAATTGAAGAAGCGCATGGCGGAAGTCGCCATGATCGATGTGAACAAGATCCCGCATGACCGCGTGGGTCTCGGTTCGCGGGTCGTCATCCTCGATACTTCGAAAGACGAAGAAATCACCTATCACCTCGTCACCAGCGAAGACGCCGACGTGACCGCCGGCCGCGTCTCCACCAGTTCACCGATCGGAAAATCTCTCCTCGGAAAAGAAGTGGGCGACACTGTGAAGCTCGTTACCCCAGGCGGTACGCGGGAACTGGAAATCCTGTCGCTCAAAACGATTCACGACTTTATGACGGACGAACAGCAGCGCTCATGACAATCACGAGAGGCATCGGCCTCTTCTTCGGCCGGATCATTCAGGCGATTGTCAGGGCGCTAGCTCTTTCGCGCGTCCACCCGAACGTCCTCACCTTTGTCGGCCTCCTCATCAATATCTGGGCGGCCGTTCTATTCAGTTATGGGAAATTTGTCTATGCCGGAGTGGTAGTCATCGGGGCGGGACTGTTCGACATGGTGGATGGCCGCGTGGCTCGCTCCACCAACCGGGTCACTCGCTTTGGGGGGTTTTTCGATTCCGTGCTGGACCGTTATTCGGACCTGGCGTTGTTAATGGGATTGCTTGTCTATTATGCGTCCATTAACCGGTTCTTCTATATTGTCCTGACCTCAATTGTGATGACAGGCACAGTACTCACGAGTTACGCTCGGGCACGCGCCGAAAATACCATCCCTAAGTGTAAGGTAGGTTTTCTGGAACGGCCCGAGCGCGTTGTTCTTATTATTATTGGAGCCCTGGCAAACAGGATGGCCCCCGTACTCTGGGTCCTGGCCGTCCTGTCCAACATCACCGTACTCAGCCGCATTATCTTCACATGGGAAGAAACCAAGCGAATCGGTGAAGCCTGAGCTTTACACAAATTTACTGAGCTTTCGCTTTGCGGTGCGCTTCCCAGCGTTTCTTCTGGGCCGCCGCAATACGCTTGCGCGCCGCTGCGCTCAGAACGCGTTTCTTGCGCGGAGCCGCGCCGCCAGCCTGGGGAGCTTCACCGCCGGAGGAACTGGTTCTCTCGCCAAGCTGCTGGCTGATATGCGCTATCTTCTGTAAGATGTCATCACGCTCCCGTTCGAGATGGGTCAGGGCGTAACGTAGTATGTCAGTGTTTTTGGTATTCTTGCTTGGTCTTGCCATAGCTAATCGTAACTATATCAGATGCGCGCACTTATTCAACGGGTAATCCGCGCGGAAGTTCGTGTGGACGAAAAGATACAAGGACAAATCGGCGCCGGACTATTGGTGTTCCTGGGCGTAGCCGCGAGCGACAACGAGAAGGATGCCGACTATCTTGCCGACAA
>CAZWTH010000221.1:0-12789 GCA_964636715.1 uncultured Solibacteraceae bacterium
GAACGCTCGTGAGCCGCGTCATCTCGAGCAAGTCCAGAATGCGCCGGGTAACTTCGCAGATTTTGATTTTTGCGCCCGCGCGGGAAGCGGAGACATAGCAACCCACCATCTCCCCCATGCCGGCCGTATCCATGAAGCCGACTCCGGCCAGGTTCAGCAGGATCTTCTTCGTACCTTCAGTTGTCAGCCCGCGCAGCGATTCCTTAAGCGCGATGGCGCTCTCGCCCATCACGATGCGCCCGGCGGCGTCAACCACCGTGACGTCGCCCTCCTGCCGGGTTGTCAGCGTAGCAGCCATTCGGCTCAGTATACAGCCGCCACCCGCTACAGTAGAGAGTTGGACGATCCTTCATTCCTGCGTTCGGTTCTGGCGACGGCCCTGGCGCTCGCGTTTGCCATGGCCGGCGTCCTTTTCTCCGGCGGACGCCGCGCCCGTTATCTGGTTCCGGTCAGTGGCGGCCTGCTTGCCGCGGTTGCCGTGTTCGGCCTGCTTCCGGAAGTGGCCGGCGACATCGGCTGGGTGTTCTCGCTGCTGGTGGCGGCCGCGGGATATGGGCTTCTGGAGGCGATCGATCGCGCCGGCGTGCCGGTATGCCCTTCGTGCTCGCACAGTCATGGTTTTTCCGGACCTCTCGTGATCGGAACCGCGATCCATTCGTTCGTGGATGGCTGGGGCATGACGGCGGCGCACGGCGCTGGCGAAGCGTTGACCGCGGTCCTTTTATTGCACAAAATTCCGGAAGGGCTGGCGCTCGGCGCTATCCTCCGCATGTCCGCGCAGAAGCCGGGACGGGCGCTGCTGCTGGCCATCGTGGCCGAGTCGCCGACGATCGTTGGTGGCTGGATCGGCCTGCGCGTCGCGCAGGCGAGCTGGCTGGATTATCCGCTTTCGCTCGTTGCCGGCGCCTATCTGTTTCTGGGCCTGCACGCGGTGCGCGCCTGGATGCGTCCAGTCCACGCCCATCGGCACTGATGAACGCCGTTGACGCACTATCGGAGTATCTCGATCGCTGCGTTCGCAGACTGCGCCGTTATGTCTGGGTGAGAGGCGCCGCGATTGGCGCGGTGACCGCTCTGCTGCTGACTGCCGCGCTGATGTGGATCATGCGGCAGGTTCCCGCGTCGCCGTTATCCCTGCGCGTGGAACGGCTGGCGTTGATCGCCGGCATCGTGGCTGCTCTTGCGGCGTCTTTGCGGCGCCGTTTCGGCCGCATGGAGACCGCGCGAGAGATCGAAGCGCGGCTTCCGGCTTTTTCGCAGCGGCTTCTGACGTTTGTTGAGCGCGAGCGAAAACATTGCGAAGATCCATTTCTGCCTCTGCTGGCCGATAGCGCGCTTCCGGCGGCTGCGGCCTTCACCCCGCGAGATCTGATTCCAGGGCGGCGGTTCGCCGCTGCGTCCATCGCCCTGATTGCCGCGGCTCTGTCGCTGCTCTTCCTGATTCAGACCCAAACCGATGCGGCCGTTCTGTGGGCGAGACGGGAGGCGTTTCGCATGGAGATGAAGGCCGCGCGGAACACCGTCCGGCGCGGTGGCGAATGGACCGTCGCGACGCGCCTCTCCGGTTTTCGCGCAACCCAGGCCACCCTGCGGATTCGCAATGCGGGCGAGCGGGAGTGGCGGGCTGTACCCCTGCTTCGCACGAATGACGATGCGCTCTTCGCAATTGAGCTTCCCGCCGTCGAGCATTCGATGGATTACTACGCCGAATCGAGTGGCGTCCGCTCTCCCGTCGCACGCCTCCATGTTGTCGATCTGCCCACCGTCACCGGAATTCGCGTTACATATTCCCAAAATTCGATTCCGGCGCGCACGGAGGACGGCGATATTTTCGCGCCCGCCGGCGCCATCGCGAATATTGAAGTCCAGACAGATCGTCCTCTGCATGGAGGCCAGGTGGTTTTCGAAGAAGCCGGCGCGATCGCGCTTGCCCCCACAGCCCGTTTCCATGTGCTGCGTGAGGACGGATATCACGTCAGCGTCCGCTATGGAGGCGAAGACGTTCCCATCAGCCGTGAGCATGCGATCGAAGTCATGACCGGCGATTCTCCGCCGCCCGAGCCGCGTTCACTGTTGCAGGGCAATCGCGTGGGGCCAATTCCAGGCGGCTACGAACACGCGGTTTCGGAATACTACCGCCGCCTCAGTGAAGAGCAGGCGCATCGTCCCTAATTGACGCCCGCCGAACCCTTCCGAAGATGAATGCCGCCGTTGTGCGTGCTCAGGTCGATCAGCGGGCCGCCCGATCCAATGTTGCCCTCGAGATGGTGCTTTTCACGATCGAACACGTTTCCGGTCACATCGAAATCCGAGCTGACGGAATTTGAGGTCCGCGCGTTCACATGCGCGGAAACGCTGGCCGGCAGTTCCACCGAAATCGATCCATTGCTCGTCTCGGCGCGAATATCGTCCCTGGGCGATTGCGCCAGCGCAAGCTCAACGGAACCGTTCGAAGTGTGGACGTGCGTGGGGCCGTTCGGCGCATCCTTAAACCGCAGCGTGACGGAGCCATTCGAAGTCTCGGCGTCGCACTGCCCGGTGATGTACTCGGCCCGAATCCTGCCGTTCGATGTGTGCAGGTTGAGGCGGCCGGACACCGTGTCCAGATCGATAGAGCCGTTCGACGTTACCGCATCCACGCCGCCCGATACGTTCTCGATCCGGATCGGCCCATTCGAAGTGTGGACATTCGCCGCGCTCACCATGTCGTGCACCCGGACGGATCCGTTACTGGAGAGCACGCGATCCACAATCGTCTTGCGTGGCGCCCGAATTAAGTAGCGCGCGCCCCGGTTGCCATGGAACGTATCCTGACGCACGGTGCGCAACTCGGTGACGCTCCCCATCTCGTGGACTTCCACCTTCATCGTCTTCAGCAGGTCTTCGGTGGAAGCGTATTTCACGCCGGTGACCTCGATATTCGGCTCATCCCAGCCTTCAATCTCCACCGAGCCGTTGAAGTTGTCCACACTCAGGCGGTCGGCGGGCTTCAGGGTGTAATGAAAGTCCTCCTTGTACCGGTCCGAGGGGCCGAAATCCTCTAAATCGCATCCGATCAGCAGCAGGGAGAGCAAAAGGATGGGGATGAGTCGCATGGTCAACTCCTTGTCAGGCATTACGCGCGACCGGGTGGTCAGGTTCGCAGAAATTTCGTCACCGGCTATTGCCAGTGGCCGTGGATCATGTGACGCGCGGGCGCGCCGGTTGCCGGGCTGCCGTTGCCGGCCGCGTTCAGAACGAAGAGGTCCGCGGACTCTCCAGGAGCGATTTTACCCCCCGAAACCGGCACTACCCATTTCCCGGTAAGGTCCGTGCGCTCCGAATTTTGGGGCACCGGCACGTCTTTGCGCTCGCCCGCCGCCCGAATTTTGTCGCCCTCAATCACGATCACGGTATCCTGCACCGGATTCCCGCCGGGCACAAAAACAGCCGTCGCGCCGATCAGTACTTTGAGATCCGAAACCTGATTGTGAGTCGAGCACGCGAGTGAGAAGACGGCCAGCGCCGAGGCGCAGGCCAGGGAGAGAAGCCTCATCTGAAACGAAGTATCTCATTCCCATACGCCTGTTATGATGAAGACTCATGCCGCAGGAGACGCCCACGGTCGTCATCGTGGGTAGGCCGAACGTTGGCAAGTCCACTCTTTTTAATCGAATCACGCGAGGCCGCAGGTCCATTGTGGGCGATGAGCCCGGCATTACCCGCGACCGTATTACGGGCGAGGCGAATTTCGAAGGCCGGCGCTTCGAGCTGATCGATACCGGTGGAATTGTCGTCAGCGACGCCGACTACATCCCGTCCCAGATTCTGAAGCAGGCCAAAGTCGCGCTCCAAAGCGCGTCGCGCGTCATTTTCGTGGTGGACGGGCGGTCGGAAATCACGTCGGCTGACCGTGAGCTGGCCGATATGCTCCGCAAGACCGGCAAGCCGATTCTGCTCGCGGTGAACAAGATCGATACGGGCGTGAATGAAGGGCTGGTTCACGGTTTTTATGAGCTCGGAATTCCCGATATACATCCCGTTTCGGCGGAGCACGGCACGGGAGTGGACGCGTTCCTGCTGCACCTGACGAAGGATTTTCCGGAATCGGAAGAGACCCCGGCGGAGACGGCCGAAGCCCCGGCCGAACCGGCGAACGAACCCATCAAAGTGGCGATCATCGGACGCCCCAATGCGGGTAAATCCACGCTCCTGAATGCGCTCGTCGGGGAAGACCGCGCCATCGTCTCACCGATCGCCGGGACAACGCGCGATGCGGTCGACGAAGCGGTGACGCACGCCGGCACGGAGTACGTTTTCATCGACACCGCCGGCATCCGCCGCAAAGGCAAGACGAAGCTGATGGCGGAAAAGCTGAGCGTCGTGATGGCGCGCCGGCATATCCGGATGGCGAATGTGGTCGTGATGGTGATGGACGCAACCGAGGGCGTTCTCGGGCTCGACGCCACCATTGCGGGTTACGCGCACGAAGGCGGCAGGCCCGTCATTCTCTGCGTCAACAAGTGGGATCTCATTAGTAACGACAAGCGGAAGGAGTTCGAGGAAAACATCCGCTTTCACCTGAAGTTCCTGGAATACGCGCCCGTCGTTTTCCTTTCCGCGAAAACGGGGAATGGCGTCCACCGGCTCTTCGGCATTATCAAAAACGTCTATGCCGCCGCCACGCATCGCGTGACGACGGGCGAATTGAACCGGTTTGTGGAGAAGCTGAAGTTCGAAGAACGGAAGATTCTTTACATCACTCAGGCGGGCGTACGGCCCCCGTCTTTTATCGTGTTTACCGATAAATCCGGCCCGTTGCATTTCTCGCATGAACGGTACCTTGTCAACCAGCTCCGTAAGCGCTTCGGGTTCGAAGGCACGCCGATCGAGCTGAAGATCCGCGGCCGCCTGAAGCGCAAAGAACGTCCCGCCCTGAAATAATCGAATCTCTGCCACAAACTCGCCATCCCGCGCGTTCCTGTAATGTGGACGCAACGAGCATGGCGGCAACAGCCCGCATGAAAGTCCGGAGCGATGAGGCGCTGGACCAGATTTTTCGCGCTCACTACGAGCGCATTGCCTGCGTCATTGGCAGGGTCATTCATGATCAGGCCCGCGCGGAGGAGTTGGCGGTAGAAGTATTTCTGAAGTGGTGGAAGAGGCCGGAGGCGCATGGCGATCACGCCGAAGGCTGGCTCTACCGGAGCGCGGATCGCCTCCCACTCCGGAACATCTGTACGCGGCTGCAACGGAGCAACAGCGTGTGCGGACCGTTCTCGGTGCGCTCAAGACCCGCGACGGCGAGTTGTTGCTGCTGCGGGCGGAGGATCTCAGCTACCAGGAAATCGCCGCGGCTCTTCAATTGAATTCCCATTCTGTCGGAAGCCTCATCAGCCGCGCTCAGACCGCGTTCCGGAAGGAGTATCTGAAACGCTATGGAAATGAATAACGAGATGAATTGGGTGGATGACCGGCTGGCCGTTCTGGAGCCCGCCTGGCGCGCGAATATGGCGCGGGGAAGTGAGTTGCTCGACGCGGGACTGCGGCGGCGCGTGCCCTTCCGCCTGTGGATTCCCGCCGCGGCGGCAGCGGCGGTTTGTATTGCGGTGGCGCTGCCGCAAACCAGGGCTGTCGCCCAGCAGTTGTGGAATCACTTTGCACTGAACCGGGTTGAAGTGGTTCGGGTGGATTTCTCAAAGCTGCCCCTCGGCGTCGAAATGCCGCGTTACGGGACTTCGCACAAGGTAGGGGATCTTGCCGCGGCCGAGCGTGTTGCGGGTTTCCAGCCGTTCGTCCCCGCCGCGGGTGTTCCACCTGGGCAGCCGTCAATCGGGGTTCTGAGCCTCACCGATTTAACGCAAGTCGTCCACGTCGCTGCGCTGCGCGATGCTCTCAAGAAGGCCGGGGTTGATGACGTGACCGTGCCGGCCAAGTGGGAGGGAGTGCGCCTGAATTATCACATTGGCCCGATAGTGAGTCTGCTGTACCCGGGCGACGTTCAGATTCAACAGACGCAGCCGCTCGAATTCTCGGTTCCCAACGGTTTCCCGCTGCAGCGGTTCGCGGAAGTCGCATTCCGGTGCACGGGACTATCCGCGCGCGAGGCGGCCGATATGGCGCGGAAGTTCACCGCCAATCCGGCATGGTTCCTGGATGCTCCTCCAGAGACAGCGGCGCTGCTCCACGCGGATATCGAGCAGATCGTTCTTCGCTCGGGCCCGGCGCTGCTCATGCAGGTATTCCTCGGTGACGCCAACCGGTCGAGGGTGATGATCGTACGCAGCGCACCCGATCGAATCTTCGTGGTCTCAACGAGTAACCGCCAGCAGGCGCTCGAAATCGGCGACGAATTGTCATAGCCCCTTGTAACAACTACCGGAATCTGATATAACGGAATCCGAATGAAACCGGATTCCGTCGATTCCTTCCTCCCGCTTGCCCCGGCCACCCTGCATATCCTGCTGGCGCTGGCCGGGGAAAAGCTGCATGGATACGCGATTATGCAGGAGATCGCGCGCCAGTCGGAAGGCCGCTACAAGCCCGGCCCCGGCATTCTCTACGACAATCTCCAGCGCCTCACGAAGCAGGGAATCGTGGTATCCGCCGGCGAAGACCCGGAAGATCCGCGCCGCCGCTATTACCTGCTCACGGCCCTCGGCCGCCGGGTTCTCTCCACGGAAATCGCGCGTCTCGAAGGCGTGGTGCGCGAAGCGCGGCAGCGCTTGCCGGTGAAAGCGCTCGGAGGAATCTGAGATGCGGCGACTCTACAGCGCGTTGATTCGTATCCGTCAGACGAACCCCTGTTGATCAGGACTGGGGGAGCCATGAGAATGGGGCATGGCGAAAACAGCGGAGGGCGGCAGCCGACTGGGAACAGTGGCAGCGAAGTTTGAAGGCAGCGGGATGTCGCGGCGGGAGTTCTGCGAACGGCACAGCATAGCTCTGAGTACACTCGATTACTATCGCTACCGCGCACGCCGGAACAAGACAACGCCGGTTCGCCTGCTGCCGGTCAGCCTGACCGCCGGCAGCAAAGCCTTCGGAGACGGTCTCGCGGTTGTCTTCGCCAATGGCCGCCGGATTGAGTTCGCTCATCCGTTCACCGAAGCTGAACTGACGCAACTGGTGCGCGCAATCGAGCAGGCGTAGCCAGATGTTCGGACTCGGGCCGGCCACAAAGATCTTCGTGGCGGTAGACGCAGTGGATATGCGCAAGGGCTTCGAAGGTCTGTTCGGACTGGTGCGCGATCATCTGCTGCAGGATCCGCTGAGCGGACACCTCTACCTGTTCGCCAACCAGAGCCACACGCGTCTGAAAGCGCTGATCTGGGACGGAACCGGACTCTGGGTCTGCGCCAAACGCCTCGAACGCGGCCGGTTTCACTGGCCGAAGGCCACAACGGAAGCCCGCAGCGTCAGCCTGCGCGCGGAGGAACTTTCCATGCTGCTCAACGGCCTCGATCTGAGCGCCGCCAAGCCGCGCCGGAACTGGTTTCGCAAGGTCGCCACCGGCGTTTAATCGGGCCGGAAAATAATCGGAATCCAGGCCCGGGATCTCCTGGTCAGGACGATCTTTTTCCGCTATCCTGGACTTACCTCTCTTGAGTAAAAAACACCAGCCAGCAAAGACTCCGGAAGCCCGCATTCTGGACCTGGAACGGGAACTGAACTGGGCGATGATGAAGATCCGGGCGCTGGAAGAAGAACTCCGCCGGGAGCGTATCCGCCGCATGGGGCCGCACAGCGAGAAGCTGAGCGATCTGCAACTGGAACTGCTGCAGTTGGAGCCGCTGGTGACCACCGATGAAGTGGAAGCCGAAGCCGGCCGAAGCCCGTTTCCCGAGCCCGAGACAGAAACTGCGGAGCTCAAGCCGGAAGTGAAAGCGCATCCGGGGCGGCAGAGGTTTTCCGCATCGCTGCGCCGTGTGATCGAAACCATTGTGTGTCCGCCGGAGCTGTGCCGTTGCGCGGCCTGCGGCGAAGAGACTTCGGTGATCGGGCACGATGAGAGCGAAGTGCTGGACGTGGAACCGGCGGCATACTTCGTGCGCGTCACGCGGCGCGAGAAGCGGGCGTGCCGGCGCTGTGAACAGGGGACAGTAGTGGCGGCGCCGGTGGAACCGAGGATCGTGGAGAAGGGCCTGGCCAGCGACCGGATCGTGATCGACACAGTAGTGTCGAAGTATTGCGATCATCTGCCGCTATACCGGCAGGCGGTGATACTGGAACGCGAAGCGGGATTGGAGATCAGCCGCTCGACGCTCGATGGGTGGGTAATGCGAGTGGGAGAGTTGCTGATTCCGGTGGTGGAATCGATGCGGCTGGATCTGCTGGAGAGTGGTTACCTGCAGGCGGATGAGACCACGGTCGGTGTTCAGATGCGCGACAAGCGGGGTTCGAATCACGAAGCGTGGTTATGGCAGTATGGCAGGCCGGGGGGCGAGACGGTGTTCGACTTCCGGATGGGCCGGGACCGGGATGGTCCGCGAAAGTTTCTGGGGCGATGGGAAGGGATACTGCAGAGTGACGGGTACAAGGCGTATGACGGGATCGGCGGACTGAAGCTGGTTCATGTGGGGTGCTGGGCGCATGCGCGGCGGAAGTTTGTGGACGCGGTGAAACTGAACGCGCGCGATGAGGATGCGGTGCGTATGGTGGCGTCGATGGATGCGCTGTTCCGGGTGGAGGAGGAGGCGCGGCAAGGCGGACTGACAGCCGAAGAGCGGCTGGCGTTGCGACGCGAGCGATCGGAGGCGCTGGCGCGGCAGATACACGATGATTGTCTTAGGCTGGCGAAGCGGACGCTGCCGCAGAGCGCGATCCGCAAGGCCGCGGCTTACACGCTGAATCAGTGGCTAAGGCTGAAACGGTGTCTGGAATACGGTGAGGTAGAGAGGTAGAGATCTCCAACAATATGGCGGAAAACTCCATGCGGCCGGTGGCGCTGGGGCGGAAGAACTGGCTGCATGTGGGAAGTGAAGCAGCGGGAGAGAAAGTGGCCGCGATACTTTCGGTGGTGGAATCCTGCCGCAGGCTGGGCCTGCCGGTGAAACAGTATCTGTCGGAGGTGCTGCCCGGTCTCGATCGCAAACTGCGGAGTGAAGCCAGATTGCTTACACCGGGTCGTCGGGCCACGACCAGATCCTGAACCTTACAGGGGTTGCTCTGACGGATACGTTGATTCAGATTCATCCGCCGCATTTCCGAAAGCAGTTCGGTCCGGAAATGATGGCGATTTTCGAGCAGGCGTCCGGATCGCATGCGACGCTGATCGCGGATGCCTTCGCTTCGTTGTTCCGTCAGTGGACACGCCACCCGCAACCCGTGAAAGCGCCGGCCCCTGCTTCGGGCAGTTCTCTGTTCATGAGCATCGAGCCGTATCGAATGCGTCCGGCGGCGTTTGTTCACGGCGCGTACGCGACGATCGCGCTGTTTGCGGTCGTGATTTTTCTGATCGACCATCCCGGAAAGATGCCGCGCTGGCTGGTCGGCATGGAACGCTCCGCGGAGAGCCTGTTCCCCATATCGAAATCCTCGCTCGAAGGGCAGAATCTCGACACCGCGGTACAACTTCCGGAACCGGTTGCGGATCCCTGGAAGAAGCTTGCGATCGCCTATTTCAAATTCCTGCCGCTCATGAAAGCTCTCGACGTCGATGGCGACTACACGATCTCGGGCAGGGAACTGATTCTCGCGCCGGCGGCGCTGCGAACCCTCGATCGCAATCATGATGGGAAGCTGGATCCGTGGGAGTGCGGAGCAGCCGCAGGGAGTCCCCGCCCAGCCGCGTTTATCAGCCGCAATCCGGTGCTGGCGGCGATCGATACGGATCGCAATGGAGAACTCTCCGCTAAGGAGATCGCCAGTTCGTCCGTATCGCTGCAGGCACTCGACCGCAACGGCGACGGCCGTTTGACGCCCGATGAATATCTACCCTGAACTGCGGTTGGCGCTTGTGGCCGCTGTCTTGTGCGTCGCGACGCCCGCGGCGGAACACCGGGCGTTTGAGGTCGTTTCGATCAGACGGCACACGGATGCGAGTGGCCCCGTACAGCGTCCAGGGCCGACGCCGAATGGATTTCGTTCCATAGGGTTGCCCCTGTTCAGCATTTTCCAGTGGGCCTATCCGCGCCCGAACGAAACAGGACTGCTGCGCGGCGATCTCATCGTGGGCGCCCCGCACTGGTTGTTGGACGAGACCTGGGATGTCATCGCGAAGGTCGCAGAGGCGGATCTGGCCGGCTGGCAAAAGCCCGGCGCGCAGCAGACCATGCTCCGCGCCATGCTGCAAACGATGCTGGCGGATCGCTGCAAGGTCGTGACGCACTACGAAAGCAGGGAGGCGCCGGTCTACGATCTGGTGGTAGCGAAAGGCGGCCCGAAGTTCAAACAGGCGGAGAGCGCGGACTCAGACGGCGGCGGGATGCTCGGAACCAACGTCAGGGCGATTCCCCGCCCAGCCGGCATCCAGTATTACGGCATCTCCATGGCGATCCTGACCCAGACCATTCTGCCGAACATGGCGGGCAGACCGGTGGTGGACAAAACCGGCCTCGCCGGGATCTACAACCTGACGCTCCCCGACGTGCGCGGAGACGACGAATCGATCTTCACTGTACTGCCGGAAGCACTCGGATTGCGTCTGGAGCCAGCCAAAGGCGATGTGGAGGTACTCGCAATCGACCACGTGGAACGACCGACTGAGAATTGACGGCGACTGCAAGTCTGCGTCGATCACACAAAAATACCGTGGCCAATCCGCGTGAGCTCTCGCTCTACCGATTCAGGCTCTGCTTCCAATGCCTGTGCCGGGGTCCTGCCGCCAAACAGGTGATTCGGTCGATTCAGCCAGTGAACGGCCTTAGCTTCCTCCCCAAAGGTTTCGAATGCATGCAGGTGAACTCGCTGACGGAAACGCCGCTGCGCCGCCTTTTGCGTTATCGCGTTCAATTCCATGAACCGATTATAGAGTTGGTTCAACCCATTCGGCCTTTTTCGGCAGAAATTGGTATCGTGACGTCATGACATCGATGAACATTTCGCTTCGCAAGCAGAGACGGCGGGAGAGACGGGATGTCAACGCGCAGCAGTGGAAAGATCTCAGGCAGGAAGCGCTGAAGCGCGTAGGGAACCTCCCTGAAGAGAAGCCCCAAATAAACTCGGCCGGGTCCGCACTGTCATTCGCCCGTTAAACCCTGGACGCCGATCCCTTGAAGAAACCCCTCCACCTCGCGCCACGGGAGCCGGATGCCAGTATCCCGCAATTGCTGGAACGCTTCCCGCGTAGCAGCGGCGGTTAGCAGTCCTAGATCATGAAATTGTTGCAGGAGCCAGAACGTGCCATGCGATTCCAGTGCGTTTCTATCTGCGAGCTTCCTGCCCCACAGATCGTCGACAATTACCGTCGAACCAGTCTGCGCCGCCTGGGCAATCGCTTCTGCTTCGCCCCGATCTTTCGTATTCAGCCGCGTGCGTTCAATCAGGTAGATTTCGACTGACGCCGCATCGTAATCGTTACAGCGCCGCAGGAAGGCGAATTCGCGGAACAGCGCCCGCAGGCGATCACGAGCGTCACGCCGCCTGAAGAATTCTCGCCTCACCGCTCGGGGTACAAGAACGGCGCTGAACAACAAACTTAAATTCGGGATAAGCCTGAGAGTATCGAGCGCGATCAGACAGGATGTATCGATCGTACAGCGCCGTAGCCGCATTCAGGGAAATCAGCTGCGCTCGGCCGTGTCCGCAAAGAGGAGCAAGCCAAGCGCCAGCGTCCCTAACGCCACCAGCGCCGAGGATGGCTTCTGGCTACCGATCGCCCCAAGATGACGGACAATTTCCTGCTCCGCGGCCGCTGGCTGATGAGGATCGACGACGATCACGTCGGATGTGAATCGCGCCTGCAATGCCGGGACGAAGGCCGGGTAGGCCATGATGATCGATTGCTTGCGAAGCGATGAGCCGAGACTCAGTTCCTCGCTGCACGCCGATGTTGGTGAAGTCCCGATGACCCCGAGTACGACGTCGCACTCTCTGAGCCGACGCTCGCTCTCGGCGTCCATGAATGACCCATCTGTGATTCGGGTATGCGCGGGCGGAACATAGACGGTCAGCCCGTTGACGGAAGCTAACGCCTGAAGGCGAAGCGCCGTTACCTGATCGGTCACACCGCCGTAGGAGATGAAGACATTCATCGTGTACTCTTACGCCGCCGCCCCCGGCTCCTCGGGCTTCTCACCCAGCGGCGCCGGCGTAAACTCCCGCTTGTACTTGCATTCCCCATTCGGGCACTGATAAAACGCCCCCGCCTTCAGATACTTCTCCACCATATACGGATTTCCGCACTCCGGGCACTTCTCCGCCACCGGTCTTGCCCACGCCACGAAATTACAATCCGGATACCGGCTGCATCCAAAAAACGTCTTCCCGCGCTTCGATCGCCGCTCCACCACATCGCCCTCGGAGCATTCCGGACACTTCACGCCAATCGTCTTCTGCTTGACGAACTTGCACGTCGGATAGCTGCTGCACGCCGTGAATTCCCCGAACCGTCCATACTTCTGCACCAGATTGCTGCCGCAGTTCGGACACTTCTCGTCCAGCGTCACATCCGGCTTCTTCTGCGACCCGCCAATCTGCTTCGTCGTCTTGCAGTCCGGATATCCCGAACACGCATAGAACGTCCCGAACCGCCCCTTCTTGAGCACCATCGGACGGCCGCAGTTCTCGCAGTATTCCTCATCGCCCTGATCGGAGAGATCGGCAGTTTCGAGATCCGGCAGATCCACCGTCAGCTCGCGCGTGTACGTA
>CAZWTH010000222.1:0-25899 GCA_964636715.1 uncultured Solibacteraceae bacterium
CGCGGTAGCGACCGTGCGCCGCCAGATTTCTCGCCCCGTCAAACTCTGGCTGCCAGGGACCGGCCCCATCCAGAGCGTTCTGGAACGGCAGGCTGCGCATCTCGGGTTGCAGGATGTGGTTCATTTCCTCGGTTTTCGCAAAGATGTCGGCGATCTTCTCGCGGCGGCCGACATGGTCGCCTTACCCAGCCTGCGTGAAGGGCTCTCGATTGCGCTGCTCGAAGCCATGGCGATGGAAAAGCCGATCGTCGCGAGCGCCATTGGCAGCAACCGTGAGGTCACGCGCGAAGGCGAATGCGCGCATTTGATCGCGCCGCGCGATCGCGCCGCGCTGGCGGTCGCCATCATGAAGATCGCGAACGAGCCGGCATACGCGGAGAAGCTCGCGAAGGCGGCGTCCGCCAGGTTTCAATCCACCTACACGAGCCGCGCGATGCTCGATCGCTACAGCGCGGAGTATGACAAGATCCTTTCCGAATGCATTCCCATGGTCGCCGGCGACGATCGCGAGCCGTTCGGCAAACGCATTCTGGATGTGATTCTCTCGGGCGCGGCGCTCGTCATCCTGAGCCCTCTGCTGCTCGCGATAGCCGCCGCCATTCGCCTGACCTCGCCCGGTCCCGCGCTGTTCCGCCAGAAGCGGCTCGGCCGCGGCGGCCGCGTCTTCACGCTGAACAAATTCCGCACCATGACCGTGAACGCGCCGGACCTGCGCAATGAGGACGGCTCCGCGTGGAGCTCTCCCCAGGACCCGCGCGTCACGCGCATCGGTCACTTCCTGCGCAGTACCAGTCTCGATGAGCTTCCGCAACTGATCAACGTCTTCACGGGCGATATGAGTCTGGTAGGGCCGCGTCCGGAACTCCCCGATCAGATCCGCTTCTATTCCGATACCGATAAGAGACGCCTGTGCGCGCGCCCCGGTCTGACTGGTTTAGCCCAGATCAGCGGCCGCAACGAGATTCCCTGGGAGCGCCGCCGCCAGCTCGATGTCGAATATATGGACCACCGCTCGCTGGCGCTCGATGCGCGGCTCTTGTGCCAAACCGTCGGCTTCGTTTTGCGCCGCCAGGGGATTCACACGAGCCGCCAGAAGGAGTCTTCACTGTGATTCCGGCCCAAACCGTCTCCACGGCGAGTGTGGAAGAGCTGGAATACTTTGTCGCCAGACATGGAAGGCAGGAGTACACTCCGTGGCATCAGATTGCCACTTCAGACCGTGTAGAGGCATTGGCAAGCCTCCGCGTTCATAACCTCTTGATGCGGGAAAGCACACATCGTGTCTACCGTCGAAGCGATTCCGAAATAACCGGGCTCGCCTGCTGGACCGAACTTGCCTGGGATTCCGAACAATTCGGCTTTCCCGCCGCCCGCATGGATCTTTTGATCGCCAGTGGCGCGCGCAGCGAAGCCTCTGTCATCAAACGCGATCTCGTATCGGAGACCGTACTCGCGTGCGGGAACCGTGGCATTTCCCACATCACAGCGCGCGTCGACGCCGCCGATCTGACCTCGATTGAAGCGCTCCGCAAAAACGACTTCGATCTCATTGATGGCATTCACACTTTCTCTTTCCGGATCCCCAGCGGAGCTCAATTCAGCGCGGAAGGCCGCTCATTCGATGTTCGCTTGTTCCGCGAATCCGATTTGCCGCAGGTGCGGGAACTCGCGCGCACTGCTTACATCCATGATCGTTTTCACGCTGATTCCGCGCTCGATTCGGAAACTGCGGATCGAGTCAACGAGACGTGGGTTGTGAACAGTTGTCTGGGGCACATTGCGGACGCCGTCATCATCGCAAGCGCTGGTGACCGCGTTCTCGGATATGTGACCTGCCGTATAGATAAAGAGGCAACCCGCGTGCTTGGAATGGGCTGTGGCGAGATTGGTATGGTTGCTACCGCCGCGGCCGCGCGTAATGGCGGCGTTGCGTCCGCAGCCACGCTGGCCGCGCTCGAATGGTTTTCGCTTCAGGGTGTCTCATTCGTCGAAGTCGGCACACAGCTCCGCAACATCGCTGCGGCGCGGCTTTATGAGCGATGCGGGTTTCGTCTCGCAGCCGCCAGCCTCACCTGGCGCCGAATCGTTTAGCCAGTTCGGTTTCTACAAAAAATAAGTCAAACGGGGAGTTCTATTCATGACACGCACTGCATTTCTGCCTTATGGGCTGCCGTCTATCGGAGAAGATGAAATCAACGAAGTTGTCGACAGCCTTCGGGGGGGATGGCTCACCACCGGGCCGAAAGTAAAGCGCTTCGAAACCGAATTCGCCGAATACGTGGGAGCTCGTCACGCCATCGCGGTCGGCTCCTGCACAGCGGCTCTTCACCTTTCGCTGATGGCTCTCGGCGTCGGGCCCGGCGATGAAGTGATCGTGCCTACAATGACTTTCTGTGCCACTGCGAATGTGGTCGTACATACCGGCGCGAAACCAGTTCTGGTCGATGTGAACGAATATCTGCAAATCGATCCTGAGGCCGTTGCCCGCGCAATTACGCCACGTACTCGCGCAATCGTTCCGGTACATTATTCCGGCATGGCGTGCGATCTGGATGAAATTATCCGCGTGGCGCAGGAGCACAATATTCCGATCGTCGAAGACGCCGCGCACGCCGCCGGTACGCGTTATCACGGACGCCTGATCGGCACTCATGGCCTATCCACCTGCTTCAGCTTCTACGCAACGAAAAACATGACCACCGGTGAAGGCGGCATGATCACCACCAACGACGACGCGTTTGCGGACCATGTGCGGCGTCTCTCGCTGCACGGTATGAATCGTGACGCGTGGAAGCGCTACGGCGAAACCGGATCGTGGTACTACGAGGTGACAGAAGCGGGCTTCAAGTGCAACATGATGGACATGCAGGCGGCCATCGGCATCCATCAGCTGCGCCGTCTGGAATCGTTTAATGACCGCCGGCGCGCCATCGCGGCCCGCTATAACGAAGCGTTCGCGAACTTCCCGGAATTGCGGCTCCCCGAAGAGATAGAAGGAAGGAATCACACGTATCACCTTTACGCTGTGCAGATTCGCAAAGAAGCGACAAACCTCGATCGCGACGGATTCATCGCCGCGCTGAAACAGGCTCGAATTGGTACGAGCGTACATTTCATTCCTGTGCACCGGCATCCTTATTACAGTGAGCAGCTTGGCTATACACCTGCAATGTTCCCCGTAGCGGAACGCCGGTACCATGGGCTGGTTTCGCTGCCGTGTTACCCGGCGATGTCTGACCGCGATGTGGAAGACGTAATCCAGGCGGTTCAGGAAGTTGTCGGGGCGTCGCGGCGGAATATGGAATCGCCCGCAACTTCGCCGTTGACTCTCGCGGCGGCGTGAACGGCCAACGCAAACGAATTCTGAATCGGGACAAGGAAAAAACAAGACAATGCTTGACGCAATTCGGCGGACGCCCTTACGATCTGTTTCCTGGAGGATGCTGACTGACTTTCTGGTGATTCACGCGTGCCTGCTCGTGGCTCTCGCCGCGGCGGTCACTTCCTATACGGTTATGGGAAGGACTGACACGGCGCGAACAGTCGCCGAATATTTCCCCCACTACTATGGCCACTTTTTCTGGCCGTTGTCGCTCGTGTTTCCGGTTGTGTTCCTGATGACCGGCGTCTATGAGCGGTCCGGCTTCTACACGATCCGCTATCGCGTGAATACCATCCTGCGCGGCGCGGGCCTCTCTCTCCTCTTCTTCCTCGCCGCGAACTATCTGATGTTCCGCGACGATCTGGTATCACGCAGCGTCGTGATCTGGTTCTCCGTTCTTGTGACGGGCGCGATGATCGCCGCCCCGTTTTTTGAAAAGCGCCAGAAGGAAAACGAATCCCATTCCACCAGGAAAGCCCGCAACAGCCACAATGAATCGGGTCCGGTTCTGGTGGTGGGCGGCGCCGGTTACATCGGCTCCATCCTTGTGCGCCAGTTGCTCGAAGCCGGCCACAAAGTCCGCGTGCTGGATCGCCTGGTGTACGGCTACACCGCGATTGAAGACGTCCTCAATCACCCGAACTTTCAGTTGATCGTGGGCGATTGCCGCAACATCCAGACCGTTGTTCGCGCCGTGAAGGGAACCAGCACCATCATCGATCTGGCCGCTATCGTCGGCGATCCCGCGTGCGAGGAAGACCGCCAGACCGCGCTCGAAACGAACTATGCCGCCACCCGTATGCTGATCGAGGTCGCGAAGGGCTTCCGCATTAAGCGCTTCATCTTCGCGTCGAGCTGCAGCGTCTATGGCGCTACGGACGACCTGGCGGATGAAACCTCGCCCGTGCGTCCGATCTCGCTTTACGCGCAGACCAAGGTCGATTCGGAGCAGGCTCTGCTGCGGGCGCGCAACGAGTATTTCCACCCCACGATTCTGCGCTTCGCGACGGTCTTCGGCTTCTCGTTCCGTCCGCGCTTCGATCTCGTCGTGAACCTGCTCTCGGCCAAGGCCCATCAGGAAGGTTCCATCACGATCTTCAATGGCACCCAGTGGCGTCCGTTCATCCACGTGCGCGACATCGCAGCCGCCTGCGCTCATGTGATGAACGCGCCGCTCGGATTGGTCAGCGGGCAGGTCTTCAATGTCGGCAGTCCCGATCTGAACTACACGCTGGCGGATGTCGCCGCCAAGATTCGCGAACACTTTCCGAACACTCAGGTGGAGCATGTCGAAAACTCCGACCGCCGCAACTATCGCGTGTCGTTCAAAAAGATCCAGAGCCAGCTCGGCTTCGATTGCAGCCTGAATCTCGATGACGGAATCCGCGAAATGAAGCAGGCGTTCGAAGACGGCAAGGTGGCTGACTACCGCGACATCAGCTACGACAACAAGAAGTTCCTGAAGGCGATCGGCGTTTCGACTCGTACCGACGAGATGGACGCCAAAGTCATGGCGGCCTTCTCGGCGCCCTGCGAACCCTTCAGTTCGGATACGGCGAATCTCGTCGCCGAGCCCGCCGCTGTTGCGGCCGCCAGCTAGAAGGAGCCTCAGGGAGATAAGGTTGGCTACTGTGCTGAAGGCCAAAGAAAATCAGACCTTCGTGATGGACCAGGGAGCCGTGGTGATTTCCCTCGACGCGGAAATGCTCTGGGGCCACCTCGACATGCTGAGTGAGAAACGCTTCAACGCGCGCTATCCGAATGCCCGCGCTGCGTACGATCACGTGCTGCGCTCATTCTGCAATACCGGTGTGAGCGCCACGTGGCTCGTAGTGGGAGGCATGGCCCTCAGCGAGTGCCGCGGCGGAGCCGATGCCCGCATGAAAGGTCTGCCCCCTGCCTGGAGGGAACGCATCCCCGCCGGGAACGAAGTGACGTCGCCTTTGTGGTATCGCCGCTCGTTCATCCGGCAACTCGCGAATGCTTCGGTCCCGCAGGAGATCGGTCTCCATGGCGGCTTGTCGCATCTCATCTGGACGGATCGCCATTCCGTTCCCTCCGTCGCGAAAACGGAGCTCGAAGCCGGATTGGCCGCCTTGCGCGAAACAGGCGTGCAGCCGGCGTCCTTCTCGTTTCCGCGCAATCTCGAGCGGCACCATTCGCTGCTCGCCGAAGCCGGACTGCGCTGCTATCGCGGTACAGCTCCCACGCTTTCCGAAAAGATGGGCCGCACCATCCCCGGAGCTGTCCTCCGCGTGATGGATGAACTCGGACGCGCCGTGCCGCCGCCCGTCTGGCCGCAGCAGAAAATGCCAGGACTCTGGAATATTCCCGCGTCCATGTTTCTGTATCCAATCGGCGAGTCGCGCAGCCGCATCGTCGGACATCAGACGAGACTGGATCGCTTCGAAAAAGGAATCGAAGCGGCTGCCCGTCATCGCGGCGTCTTTCACTTCGGCCTGCATCCCGTGAACCTCGCCGAATCGCCGCACGGCTATCGATTGTTCGATTCACTGATTGAAAGGCTGGCGCACGCGCGCCAGAAGGGTGACGTCTCGATTCTGACGATGGCCCAGCTTTCCACTCGCATGGAAGCGCTCGCGGAGCGCGCCGGATTCCCGGACGCCAGCCCCGCGCCGCTGCCGGGGCAGATGCTTGGCGCCGGCCAGTACTAATCGGCCGGGACGAAAAAACGGCCATCTCATGAAATCGATCTTCAGGAACTGACCAATGCCCACCGTAATCCTTGCGAGGAAAGCAACGGGACCAGAGTCAATTCCGGTCAGGGGCCACATTACGGCAACGGAGTATCTGCACCAGATCGGCGTACCCCAGCTTCGTCCATGTACTTCGCCCTTTGACCCGGGCTACGATCTTTCCACGGTGGAAGGTCACCTGGCGCAGAGCGCGAATCTCATGGAAGTGCTGAAGATCTCCATGGCGTGCTGGATTATCGCGGATGAAACCGTGACCCGGCGCAAAGTGGCGGCCGCCGCGGCGCACAGCGTTCCCACCGTTACGGGGAACGGGCTCTTCCAGATTGCCGTAGCGCAGGGCCTGATCGAGTCTTATCTCGATCTCTGCGCCGATTTCGGCGTGGTGCGCGTCGAATGCGGCGAAAGCCACACCGAACTGCCCCTGCGCCCTTCGCTCATCGTCAAAATGGCGCACGCCCGCGGTCTCGAAGTCCAGTTCGAACTGGGCGGGCGCTTCGCCGTCAATGAAACCGTGGAGCAGATGATCGATCAGGGCGATAGCTGGCTCAATGCCGGCGCGGTCCAGATCGCCGCGCCGGCAGGCAACGCGGAACACGGAACCGGCTACTACGATCCCCTCGGTCATTTCAACCCGGTGTTCGCGGAGCGTCTGGTTCGCGCGTTCGGACTCGACATGATGACGTTCTCCGCGCCCGATCCCTGCACGCAGTACGCGCTGCTCCAGCATTTCGGCCGCGAGGTGCATCTGTGTGACGTGCGTCTCGAAGACCTGCTGAACGTTGAAAGTTTCCGCCGCGGCCTGCACACCGCGGCATGGTCCAAAGAACAATTGCATCCCGGATGGCCGGGGCCCGTCGCCAGTGCGTAAGCTCCTGCCCATCGCGGCGCTGTCTCTTTCTTATCTCGCTGCCCAGTCCGCGCCGCCGCCGGTTGTCTGGCAGGCGTTCCCGGATTACGAGCGCGCCATTCCCGGACACACTATTTCGGCGCAATCCGCCACGCATCTGTACGGCGCGCGCGGCGACTACGAAGCGTTCCAGATCACGCTGGCATCGCCCGCAACCGGGATCACTTTTCTCGATGCCGCGCCTTCCTCGCTCACCGGAGCCAATAGCCACCAGATTCCCGCCTCGAGCGTAACGCTGTATCGCGAGCATTACGTTCACATCGATCCCCCCAGCCCGGATCGCCATGGTTCGAACCGTTCGCTCGGCGCCGGCTGGTATCCGGACGCTCTCATTCCCTTTCACAAATCCGGGATCTATCGCGCTGCGCCTTTCGAGCCCACGCAAACCGCGCCCGCGACGCTGTGGGTCGATGTCTTCGTACCGCGCAATGCCGCCGCCGGCGATTACCGCGGCTCCATCGCCCTCTCCACGAACCGCGGCAAGACGGATATCCCCTTCACGCTTTCCGTCTGGGACTTCACCGTTCCCCTGAAGCCTTCGCTCCAGTCGAGCTTCGCCTTCTGGAATCCGCACGGACGCGCCGAAATCCAGGAGCTTCTGCGCCACAAGCTCATGCCGCAGCACGGGGCAGGGAAGGGCGGCGCAGCGCTCGAACGCAGCCTCCAGGCTTCCGACGGCCTTCGCATGAGCGACACCGGCTTCTGGAGCGGCGCCGATGTTTCCCACTGTTTCATGAAGCCGCCGCCCAGTCTGCGCGATCTGACCGCGGCCGTCGCCGCGCACGATAAAGACCTCACGCTTTTCAATTACACGGCGGATGAAGTCGGCAAGTGCAAAAATCTTTATCCGGAGATCGAAGCCTGGGGCCGCGTTCTGCACCAGGCGCACATCAAAAATCTCGTCGTGATGGGGCCCACGCCGGAGTTGTTGGACGCCGTAGACATCTGGGTCCTGCTACCCATGCAATGGGAGTACGCCACCCCGGCTATCTCGCAGGCTCGCTCGCACGGCGCCGAAATCTGGTCCTACAACGCGCTCGTCCAGGATTCGTATTCGCCGAAGTGGCTGATCGACTACGATCCCATCGACTACCGCATCCAGGCCGGCTTCCTCAGTCAGACCTACGGCCTGAGCGGACTCCTCTACTGGCGCATCGATCGCTGGGATGGCGACCCCTGGAAAAACGTCAACAACCAGGGCGTCTTCAGCGCAAGCAATTATCCCGGCGATGGCATGCTCGTCTACCCCGGCGCGCCCGCGGGCGTCGAAGGCATCGCCCCCTCCATACGCCTCAACCAGCTTCGCGAAGGCGTGCAGGATTACGAATACGTCGCGATGTTACGGCATCTCGGCCGCACCGATTGGGCTCTCGAAAAAATCCACGCCATCGCCCCGGACTGGACTCACTGGAGTCAGAAGGGGAGCGCCATCGAAGACGTCCGCCGTCAGTTAGGCGCCGAAATCGAACGGCTCTCGAAAAAATAGAAATAGTTCCGCGCGACTCACAGCGGAATGAGAACCGGCCGCATTTTGTTATGGAGCCTGTAGACCGCGAAGTCCTTTCGATCCACCGTGAAGAATTCCCGGATGCCTTCTCGCTCCGCAACCCGGATCAGGGCGGCGTCTGCCAGGTCCATACCCCGGTCGGCATATTTCCGCATCAACTCCCGGATTCTCGGCAGGTCTGCCAAACCAAGTTCCAGTAGCTGGACTGCCCCTCGCGCGATCATTTCCCACACTGCTTCCTGGCCTCCGGGGACGTCGCCCAGCAGATACATCGCTTCCGTCAGCGCCGGCCAAACAGTGGCCAGCGGATGCCGGATGGTTTTGAGGGCGGCCGCGCACGCAGCGTGGTGCTGGTCATCCGCTTTCACGATCGCAATCAGAGGCCCGGCGTCTATCAGAACCATGGCCGATGGCTCGTCAGCGTTTGCTCCGGCGCGTCTGAAGCAGTTCAGTGAATCGGCGGCCAGTATTCTCGGAAAGCTTAACGGGAGAGCCCGGTCCCCGCACGATACCGATCAGATCCTGAATGGCTTCATAAGGTGAGACGCTTTCTTCCTCATGTTCCACCCATCGGGTCACTGCTTCACGAAGGATATGCGAAGGAGGTACTTTTTTGCGGCGTGCGATCCGTTCTACCCTGTTGCGAGTCTCGGGATCGAGACGCAGGCTAATAGGCGCTGCCACGGTTCCATCATACCGTAATACGTTGCCGTATTACATATGTGGGCTACCGGCGCAAAACACTCATCCCCGGATCGAGCGTAGCTTTAGCCCCCGGCCCCGCCACCTCCGCCGTAAACTTCACCGCCCCATTACTCGTCCGCACGAGCTTCACAATCGGCTTCCCGTTCCCCATCCGAATCTCCACCGGAACCAGCACCGTAAAATCATCCGGCGCATCGCTCTGCGTAATCGTCCCGCTCAGCCTGTGCCCGCTCACCGAGTAAGTCAGCTTCAGCGCCGGCATTCCCGTGTCATACACCCACTGATCGAAGAAATCCACCAGCTTCGGATCCGCCGATCCCTTCGGCAGAAACTCCGCGCAAAGTTCGCGAAACTGCTCGGTCGTCATCGTCTTGAATTCATAACGCCGCCGCGCCTCCGCCAGCATCTTCAAAAACGCGGCGTCTCCCATGCGCCGCCGCAGCATGTGGATGATCCACGTCCCCTTGCCATACAGCACCGCGTCCGCCGCGCTCGGCGCGTCCGCGCTTTCGAGCCGCCGCCCTTCCACCACCGGCCCGCGCTCTTCCGCTATCTTTCCATCCGCGCCCTTCAGAAGTAATTGATCGTGATAATAATTGAGCGCTCGCTCCAGCGCGTGCGGCCCCATCCGGCTTTCGAGAAACATCAGCGCCGAATAGTTAGCCAGCGATTCCATGAGCCACTCGTGGTGATAGGAATCCGCCGTCACGATGTTGCCCCACCACTGATGCGCGGTTTCGTGCGCCCGCAGCAGATCGCCCATGAAGCCATCGTCCGGCGTGAGCGTGCCCGGGCGGCTCCGCAGGAGCGAGGGGTCCAGATACATCTGCGTCGGCAGATAGATCATCCCGGCGAACCCCTGGCCGAAGCGCCCGGTCACCGGCGAAATTTCGATATGTTTCAGCGGCGGATCCCCGAAGCGGCTGCGAAAATATTCGATCGCCGCCAGCGTGCCGGAGGCAATCGCCTCCACCCGCTCCGCCGGATCCGGCGGTGGCGGAGCCGCCACCACCTGAGGGGCCTGAATGGCGTGCGACGAAGGTTGTGAAGGCGGCGCGAAAACAGGCTGAGGCGCCGGCCGCAGCGCATCCTCGAACTCGCGGTTCGCCGAAACATCCAGCGTGATCCCATTCTGCGCGGACTCCCGCCGCGTGTACCGCCCCAGATTGAATCCCAGCAGCCGCAGCTTTCCTTCCGGCGCGCGATGCGTGGTCCGGATGCCGTCCCGCGTCCGCTCTTCGCGAATAGCCCCCGCCGAAACCAGATTCAGATTTTCCGGATAGTGAAAGGTCGCATCATAGGTCGCGAACTGCGACCCCCGGCCCGGATACCACGTTCCACGCGCGCGAACGGAATAAATTCCGTCCCTCGTTTGCTCCACCACCTTGCCTTCATGCACCACCTCGATCTCGTGCTCCGAACCCGGCTCCAGCGGATGCGGCGGCACAAGCAGGAAAAGCTGATTGCCCGAATTCTGCACCAGCCCGCCACGCAGCGAATCGTGCTGATAAAACTCCACCGGCGTCCCATCGACGCTTGCGGATTTCACCCGCATCTCGCCATCCAGCTCCAGCGGTATCACGTCGCGCGAATCGGCCCGCGTGCGAATGCGGAAGCGCGTCACACATCGCATATTCAGCGACGCATCCATGGTCGCGTCGATGTTATACGCAAGAATCTCTTCCTCCGGCTGGAACTCCGGTTGTCCCCGCCGGTCCCGCGCCACAAAGCGAGTCCATGTCTCCCACGTGCCAACGCCGTTCCGGAACGCCACCCTGCCCGCGCCAATCTGCTCCGCCGCCCGCGAATCATGCACAATATCGAAATCCCCGAGCTTGCGCCCCCGAACGGTCGCGTCGAAAAATCCCTGGCCGCTCGGCCCTTTGGTCATCAGGTCGAGTACGATTCGCGTCTCGAAGCTGGTCGTCAGATTCGTGACGGTCACGTTCCACCGGTCCGCCATCAGCAGCCCCATCTCCTTCGACTTCTCCGCCGCCGGATCTTTCTGTATCTGCTCCGCCAGAGCCCGCGCGCCGGCGTCGGTAAAGAAAAAGACCGCGTTGCTGAAGTGCTCGTCCAGATTGGGAGACCCCGTGAAAGACGCCAGCGTCTGACGCTCCGCGCGGTCCGGGGGCAGCAGCACCACCTCTCCATCGCCGCCTTCCACCTCTGTGCTGAACACAGCGCTGACCGGCGCGCCGTTCACCGGCGTACCGAAAATCAGATAGCCTTCTGAGAGATAGAACGTGACGTCCTGCTGGTGGATCTCAATATCCCGGACGTGATAGCACTCCGCCGGATTGAGACTGGCGGAGAGGACCTGATGCGCCAGGTCCGAAGCAATATGGGGAGCGTCCGCCGTGGTTTGAGCGGAACCAGATATCGGAAAACAGAGAAATACGAGGGAGAGCAGCGAACCGAATCTGAAACGCCAGCCCACGGAATTTGCCTAAACGGCTTTGGCGATCGGCAACTGGCTGACGCGCGCCAGTCCGAAACGCGTGATGATGGCCATCCACAAGTAATGCATTCAGGCTCCGCTCGAACTCCTCATATTAACAAATCTTTGGGCGAATCTTTCCTCAACCGCCGCAATCTATGAATAAGAAAGAGAACGCCAATGAAGCCGGAGTTATATTGGAATCAGGAACATCCCATGATCGTCAGAATCCGTTTCGGGCGGGGTCGGCTGGTCACCAACCGGAGGGGAAAAAACAGCCGGGCCGCGCGGTTGCTCGCGAGCCTGCTGACTCTGGTCGCCACCTCTTTCGCGATTTTTGGCTTCTGGCGCCTGGGCCAGGATCTGGATATTCTGGGCGATTTCGTATTTCCCACCGGCCTTCTTTCCCACTGG
This sequence comes from uncultured Solibacteraceae bacterium, assembly GCA_964636715.1. Classification (GTDB taxonomy): domain Bacteria; phylum Acidobacteriota; class Terriglobia; order Bryobacterales; family Bryobacteraceae; genus BOG-234. The sequence goes on from CAZWTH010000222.1 coordinate 12,073, forward strand.
CAGGTATGGATCGCGGCCGCCGCGGCAACCCAATACGCCGTCTGGCGGCTCATGCGCTACTCGAAGCTCGGCGAGCCTGAAAACAGCGAAGCGAAGCCTGAAGAATCGGCCACCGGCGGCGCCGCCGCGCGCGCCAGCTGATGTGGCGCGATCTGCTATTCTGGCGGCAGGTTCAGTCATTCTTCAATGCGTATTGACACGCGCTATCGAAGTTCGGCCTCGCTTCTGTTCCCCTCATTCCCTCCCGGCGTGAAGTGGCTGATAGCCGTCACCTGCGCGGTTTACATCCTCCAGCTTTTCTTCGTCAACACGGACTTCCTCGCCATTTTCCAGTTGCTTCCCTGGGACGTCCTGCATCGCGCCAGAATCTGGCAGCTGGCCACCTACATGTTCCTGCACGGGAGCATTACCCACATCCTGTTCAACATGCTCATGCTCTGGATGTTCGGCGCCGCGGTGGAACAGACCTGGGGAACGCGGAGATTCCTGCAGTATTACTTCGTCTGCGGCATCGGCGCGGCCCTGTGCGTCGTGCTGGCGAACCTGGCGATCGGCGATGTGAGGCAGCCCACCATCGGCGCTTCCGGCGCGATTTACGGCCTGCTGATCGCCTTCGGCATGCTGTTTCCCGACCAGGAAATTCTCCTGTTTTTCCTCTTCCCGGTCCGCGCGAAGTACGCCGTCATGATTTTCGCCGCCATCGAATTCTTTGCCCTGCCGCAGGGCGGCCCCGTCAGCCACGTCGCTCATTTGGGCGGCATGCTGGTCGGCTACATCTACATCAAAAGCCAGTTCGCCCCGCGCCGCCCCCGGCTCGCCTCAGCCCCGTCCTTCAGCCCCTCCGGCTGGTGGCGCGAATACAAGCTGCAACGCGCCAAGAAGAAATTTCAGGTATATATGAAGAAGCATGGCTCGGATAAAGGGCCGTGGGTGAACTGAGTTGAATTGAAACAGATCCCCACCCCGCCGCGTCCTCATAAGGAGACGAGCTTATGAAAAAATTACTAGCCGCGTTCGCCATCCTGCTGGGCTTGCTGGCCGTATTGTTCGCGCAGGATGGTCCCGGATCCATCGGCAGTGAAACTGTCGCGCGGCCGCGCCGTCCCGCGGCGAGCGAGACGCCTTCCGCTACTCCCGCACCGGCGCCTGCCACGGCGGCTCCCATGCCCGCCCAGCCGGGGCCGGCGGAAAACCTTCCCCGGATTCCCTCCAAACTCGCTCCCCGCCCCAGGACTGGCGAGGATGCCGGCGCCCCTTCCGCTACCTTCTCCTCCGATGCCAGCCTCGTCACAGTTGACGTCGCCGTGATGGACAACAAAAACAACTTCGTCCCCGGTCTGCCGCGCCCGATTTTTCGCGTTCTCGAAGACAACGTCCCGCAGACCGTCAAGGAATTTTCCATGGGCCAGGCGCCCATGACCATCGCGCTGGTCGTCGAATTCAGCAATAAATTTCAGTGGTACGGCAGCGCCAACTGGTACTACACTCTCCAGACAGCCGCCGCTTTCATTAACTCGCTGAAGCCGGATGACTATCTCGCCCTCATCCGCTACGATCTCCGCACTACTATCGTTTCCGATTTCACCAACGACAAGCAGGCGCTCAACGAAGGCTTGCGCTCCTTCGGCTTCCCCGATTTTTCCGAAGCCAATCTTTTTGACGCGCTCACCGATACCGCCGATCGCATGTCGAAAATCGAAGGCCGCAAAGCCATTCTGGTTCTCACCTCCGGCATCGATACCTTCAGCAAGATCACTTTCGATCAGACGCGCCGCAAGCTGCAGGATTCCGGCGTCCCGATCTACGGAATCGGCCTGCTCCAGATGATCAACCCCGGCGCCATGGAAGGCATCACTCTTCTCCAGGCGCAGAACGAAATGAGGACATTCGCGAAGGAGACCGGCGGCCAGTCTTATCTGCCGCGCTGGCCCGCGGAAATTCCGGACGTGTTTAACGCCATCCAGGCCGCCCTGCGCAATCAGTACACGCTGGCCTATGCGCCTTCGAACACAACGCACGATGGCAAGTTCCGCAAGATCACCGTGCAGTTGATCGATCCGAATACCAATCAGCCGGTGGTGATGCGCGATGAAAAGGGCAAGGTAATCAAGTATTCCATCGTCGCCAAGGCGGGTTATACAGCGCCGCGCGCGGTTGAATAATGTTGCGATAAGCCGCGTTCATAAAACGCATTGCGCCCGCGTTGTTTTCGCGCGCCGTTTCGAATCGCTCGCGTTGAAGTCAAGAACTGAATTTGCTCTTGTTTCAACCGGATGCAAAAGTCTTGACAGTCCCATGACAGGTCTGTTACTTTCAACCGTTCCCGCAATGAAATCCGATCCCTGCGCAGCGCTCTCTGTCCTTCTTGTCGATGAAAATGCGAACGGCCTGGCGGCGAGGCAGTTAATCCTCGAAGAGCAGGGCTTCGGCGTCACGGCGTGCGCGACGGCCGAAGCGGCGTGGGAAGTTTTCCAGCGCTCTCGCTTCGATGTCGTCGTAACGGACTACCGTTTCTGCGGCATGAATGGCGGCGAACTGATTCGGCTCATCCGCGGCGCGGATTCTCCCGCGCGCGTGATTCTCCTGTCGGCTTTCCTGGGCGTGCTGGGGTTGAACGAAGAGAATACCGGCGCCGATGAGGTCATTCTGAAGAGCAGCAAGGAAGTTCCCGAGCTGCTGCGCGCGGTGCGTAAGCTGGGCAGCCAGTCGCCCCGCCGCCGGCCCGCAAAGGGCGCGGGGTCCGGCCGCAGCCGGCTCATCATGCGAAAGTCGGCGGGCGGCGGTCATTGATCCGGAAGGCCGCGTGGTGGCTGGCCGCTCTGCCAGTTGTCGCCGCCATCCTTGCGTCGGGCGCCCTCGCCGCGTCTCACAAAACTCCTTCCCGCAAAGCTCCTGCTCCCCCGGCCCGCAAGACTAAACCTGCCGCCCTCCCGCCTTCCACTCCCGATGCGATCGCCGCGCGGTGGATGGCCTCGCTGAGCCTGCGCGAAAAAATTGCCCAGCTCGTCATCGTGCCCTTCAGCGGCCATCCGTTGCGCCGCTCGCGCGATGCCGCGAACTTTTTGAAGCTCATCTCGCGCGAACACGTGGGTGGCATGATCCTGGTCAACACAGCCGAAGGACGCATCGTGGGCAAAGCGACCGCGCGCGAAGCCGCTGCGTTCATCAACCGCATGCAGCGGATGGCGAAGATCCCGCTTCTGGTCGGAGGAGATTTCGAGCGCGGCGTCTCCATGCGCATCGAAGACACCACGGTCTTTCCGCACGCCATGGCCTTCACCGCATCGGGAGATCCCGACGAAGCCCGGATCGAAGGCGAAATCACCGCGAAGGAGTCGCGCGCCATCGGCTTCCAATGGCTCTTCTTTCCGGACGCCGACGTCAACAACAATCCCGATAACCCCATCATCAATATCCGGTCCTACGGCGAGAATCCTGGCACTGTCTCCCGCTTCGTCAGCGCGTTCATTGAAGGAGCGCACGCCAGTCCCGGAAATCGTGTTCTCGTCACCGCGAAGCATTTCCCCGGCCATGGCGATACCGCGACCGACACGCACATGAATCTCGCCACCATTACGGCGGATCGTCCACGGCTCGAATCGGTGGAATGGACCCCTTTCCGCGCTGCGATCGCGAGTGGCGTCGACGCCATCATGACCGCGCACATCGCCGTTCCCGCGCTGGACGACTCCGGTCTGCCCTCCACGCTTTCGCCGAAGATCCTGACCGGCATTCTGCGCGACGAACTCGGATTTCAGGGCATCGTGGTGACGGACGCTTTGGATATGGGCGGCATCGTGAACGGCTTCGGCGCGGGCGACGCCTCGGTACGCGCTCTCGAAGCCGGCGCGGATGTGCTCCTTATGCCGGCCAATCCGGAATCGGCGATTGACGCCGTCCAGGCCGCCGTGAAGAGCGGCCGTCTGACGGAGGCCAGAATCGACCGCAGCGTCACGCGCCTCCTCCGCGCAAAAGCAGAGTTGGGCCTGGCGAAATCGAAACTCGTCGATCTGAGCCAGCTGCCAAAGCGCCTCGATACGCCGGAAGCCAACGCAGCTGCCCAACGCATTGCGGATCGCTCCGTCACGCTGGTGCGCAACGAGGGCGGGCTCATTCCACTTCGCGACTCCACCGGCACGATGTTCTACACGCTGGTGGAAAGCTCTTCGTCAACCGAAGGAATTGCCTTCGCCGCGGCGCTGCGCGCCCACGCCCCGCAGGCGGAAGTCATACGTGTCCCGTCCACGCTGAGCGAGGCGGATATAGAAACCCTGATCGCTCGCGGTTCCTCCGCGCGCCAGTTCGTCATCGCGGCGTTCGCTTCGGTAGCGCCGAGCCGGGGAACGGCCGCGCTCAGCGGCTTTCTTCCGAAGCTGGTCGACGCATTGATCGCGACAAAGAAACCCGTCGCCTTCATCGCCATGGGAAACCCGTACCTGCTGCGCAATTTTCCCGGCGTGGCGGCGTATCTCGCGACCTACAGCACGGTCCGGCCATCCGAAATCGCCGCGGTCAAAGCTCTCTTCGGCGAGATTCCGATCGGCGGCAAACTGCCCGTCTCCATTCCCGGCTTCGCCAACGCGGGCGATGGAATTGCCCTCCAGCCCTGACGGCGCCGGCGCCGTCAGGGCTGATAAGCTGGGCGATCGGCGACGGTCTTATGACAGCGAGCGACTTTCTCGTATGCGTGATGATTCCGTGTTACGGTGAGTCCGGATTATTGCCCGAGGCGGTGTGCTCAGTGCTTCGCCAGGAATTTCCGTGCAGCCTGGTCCTGATCAACGATGGCTGTCCACAGGAAGAGACGCATCAGTTTTGCCTCCGCGTCCGCGACGCGCATCCCGATCGCATTTTGTACCTTCGCCAGCTAAATCGCGGCGTGTCGGCCGCGCGAAACGCCGGTATCAAGCTGGCTCTGAGAGCCTGGCCCGCCCTCGAAGCCGTGTTCTTCCTCGATCAGGACAACCGGCTCGGCCCTCTTACCCTAAGGCGTCTGTATAATCGCCTGGCGGAGACCGGGGCCGGTTGGACTTTTACCGATATGCAGATGCTGGCTCATCGGGGACTGATTGGAATGGCGGGCGAGTACTGTTTGCTCGAACATATGCTCCGCAACTACGTCGACACCGCCAGCATGGTCGCCCGGAGTGTTCTGGAAGCGGGAGTGCGCTTCGATCCCGCCATCGGTTTTGATGACTGGGACTTCTGGCTCGGCGCCGCGCGCCTGGGCTACCGCGGCGAATACGTGCCCGCAACTGGTTTCCTGTATCGCCGGCGCGCGGAAAGCCTGGTGCGGGTTCAGATGAGGGATGGGGATGGAATCACCTGGCTCATGCGCCGTAAACACCGCGCCCTGATCAACCCCAGGAACTGCGTTCGCCTGGAGCACGAAGAAGCGCCGAGATATGCGCTTTTTGTCGCGGAATGGAAGGAAGATGTTCTTCTCTTTAGTGATCCTGAAGATCTCGGCAGGAGAATGCCGCGAAATGAGTTCCAGGCGCGAATCGCCCGGTGGGGCGTGAGAAGACAGTGGGGCCGGCTGCCAGCTTACCTGCTTGCAACTTCGGAAACCGTTCTGAACCAGTTGACGAAGAACCGCTCTTTACGTGGATTGTTCTGGCGTCTGGAAACTGCTGCGTCGCGATCCAAACTAGCGGTCGCGGCGTCCGGAACCGGGGAAGGCGTCGAAATACGCGAGATTGGTATGGGGTCAGAGGGGCAGATCGCCTGTGCGCGGCTGGATGTTGCGCTGTCTCCGCCTCGTGCGCCATCCGGCGCCATCGGCAAAGTACAGGGCATCCATCTGGCCCATAAAGGGTATGCCGCCGCGCCTGCGGAACTCATGAGCGTCATTGCGGAGATTCAGGATCAATGCCGCCTTCAAAATGACGGCGCCGCGTTTCTTCAGAACTCGAACAATCGCCGCAAGGTTCCGGTGGTGCATGGCATTTGCTCGTTATTCGAAACAGGTGCGTTGTTTCCGGTTTCTGCCCGCCGCCGCAATCTGGGCATTCTCGTCAAACAGGAACTGAGCGCCAGCGAGCTTCAGCATCTTGCCGCGCATTTGTCCATGTTGCCGTCCGGAGAGTGGGCTGTCCACATCTTCTGGCTCGACGGCGATCTGGCGTCCATGCAGTCTTTGGACCCTGTATTCGACACAATCACTCCACTCTCGGCAACAGAGTTCGAAGACCCTCGTTCGGAACGTTCGCCGCGGTCGATGCTGGGGTTGCTGTGCGTCATGGATCTTGTCGTCAACCACGGGTGCCCGGAATGGCTGACGGTTGCGGGCGCATTAGTGCGTTTGTCCGTCCCCACGCTGTTTTCCGTCTGCGAAAACGGCAACCGGGACTCCATGCGATCCATGTTGAACGCCGGGCTGGAGTACGAATATGCGATCAAAGGCTATCTGCCGGATTCTGTTACAATCGCCGCGGATCTCAGAGCCAGAGGCATTCCAGCCGCCAAACTTTCCGCGAATCTGGATGGGTACGTTTAGACAGGAGAATATAAGGCGGTGAATCGGACAACACTGGCGTACAGTCTCTTCGGTTCGGGCTCCGTAATCATCCTCGGAGCCGGCGACTCACACCTCGCCCGTGGTCTCGCCGCGTTGACGGGAATCGAAGTGATTCTGTTCGACGAGACGTCAGGCTTCTTATCGCTCGATGGCGAACAGGCAAGTCTCGATGAGCTTTCGTCGCCTCCCACGTCTTCCTGCCTGTTCGTGGCGCAGTCCGCCGCTGGCCGCGAGCAGCTTCTTGCCTTATCTGCATGGTGGACGGGGGCAGGGGGACTGCCTGCTCCGATCGTAGAACCGGTGGACGCCGAGCCTGGCCTGGCGAATTTGGGCGTGCCTGTTCTGCGAGCGATGCTGGGACATCTCTCGGAAATGCACAGGCGGGTGACGCTGTCCAATTTCGATCTGCACGATCAGATCCTGTCGCTGCGGACCCAGGTGGAGAATGCCGATGCGCTGATTGCGGAGCTGAAATCGAAAGCCACTCCCGCCGAGCCATCGGTCGTTGCTTTTCTGGAGCCCGCGGGTGAAATATGGTCGCCGGAAAACAAGAGCAACGTCGCCGTTTTCGAGTTTCCCTATCAGTTGCGAGGTCTGTCGCAAATCGATCTGCACTTTCAGCGTTCCGCTGGTTCCTCGGGTTCCCTGTCCGTCCAGTTGAGCAGCATCGAGAACGAAGGCAAGCTGGGAGAGTGGCGGGTCCCTTACGGCCAGATGGAGGAGTGGCAGCGTTTCCGGCTGCCTGTGGCAAGCGCCGCGTCCAGTAATTTTTTAAGGATCACGATTCAATGGGCGACGCTTGCGGGCCCGGCCCCCGCCTTGTCTCTCTCCAGTCATCGTGTCGAGATGAATGGAGTTGTCGGCATCGATCATCCTGTGGATTCCGTTCGGCTCCCGGCCCTGCGTCTGTATAAGGCCGTCCCCGGTTTCGTCCAGCAGGCCCCTCATTGGGTGCCAGCCGCGGAAGCCCGGTAAAATCGGAGTTTGCTTCCCCCAAAAGACCATCTGGATCTGCCGTCATTCCCGGCAGCCCGCGGCCAGGTACGCCTGCCAGGCTCGAAAAGCATCTCCATCCGTGCCTTGCTGCTGGCATCGCTCGCCGAAGGAGAAACACGCCTCGGCAATCTCCTCGATTCCGACGACACCCGCGTGATGCGTGACGCGCTTTCACAACTCGGCGTCGCCATTCGGCCCGAAGACGCCGCAGTTGTGGTGCAGGGAACGCGCCGCTTCCCGCGGTCCGAAGCCGATATCTTCGTGGGGAACTCCGGCCTCTCCGCGCGCTCACTCGTAGCCGTGCTGGCGCTGACGGGCGGCGCATACCGGATCCACGGGGTTCCCCGCATGCACGAGCGCCCCATCGGCGATCTCGTTGACGCCCTCAACGCCGCCGGCGCTTCCATTCGCTATGAAGCGCAAGAGGGTTATGCCCCGCTGCTTATCGGACAAGGCTCCATCGATCCCGCGAAACCGTTCCGCGTCCGCGGAGATGTCTCCAGCCAGTTTCTGACCGGAATCCTCCAGGCTGCGCCCCTGCTGTCGACGCAGCAGATTGTAATCGAGATCGATGGCGATCTCATCTCGAAGCCCTATATCGAAATCACCCGCAAGATGATGGCGCAATTCGGCGTCACCGTCGAACGCGAAGACTGGCGCCGGTTCACCATCCCGGCGCGAAGCCAATATCGTGCGCCCGGCGCATTCGAAGTCGAAGGCGACGCATCCGCCGCATCGTATTTCCTCGCGGCAGGAGCCATCGGCGGCGGACCCGTTCGTATTACCGGCGCCGGACGCTCCAGCATCCAGGGCGACGTTCGATTCGCCGATGCCCTCGAAGCAATGGGCGCGCAAGTGAGTTGGGGAGAGAACTGGATCGAAGCGCAGGCGCCCGTATCGGGGCGTCTCCACGCCATCCAGATCGATCTGAACCACATTCCCGACGCCGCCATGACGCTGGGAGTATGCGCTCTCTTTGCCGAAGGCACAACCATCCTCCGCAACATCGGAAGCTGGCGCGTCAAGGAAACGGATCGCCTGACTGCAATGGCCACCGAGCTTCGCAAGACCGGCGCCACAGTGGAAGAGGGGGCGGACTATCTCAGCATCACGCCGCCAACGGAACTCACTGCAAACGCCGCGATCGACACCTACGACGATCATCGGATCGCGATGTGCTTTTCACTCCTCGCGGTGGGTGGCGTACCGGTGCGGATCAACGAACCGCGCTGCGTCGCCAAAACCTTCCCCGATTATTTCGACGTGCTGGCGCAACTCTAAGATGTGGGGCAGGCCTTCCGGCCTGCAGGCCGGCTTTCCAACTGGCGTGGAGCCTGAAAGGCTCCCGGCGCTGTCACCGTACTAAGCCGCGAACGCTTCCTTCACGCGAGCCACAGCCCACTCGAGATCCTCCCGCGAAATCACCAGCGGAGGCGCAATGCGAATCACGTGGTCATGCGTTTCCTTGCAAAGCAGCCCGAGTTGCATCAGCCGTTCGCAATAAGGCCGGGCCGCGCCGTGCAGTTCGATCCCGGTGAGCAGCCCCGTACCGCGCACTTCCCGAATCGCCTCATGGCGAATGGTGCGAAGCTCATCGAGAAACCACGCCCCCAATTCCCGCGAGCGCTCGCAAAGCTGCTCGTCATGCAGCACCCGCAGCGCTTCCCGCGCCACCGCGCACCCCAGCGGATTCCCGCCATACGTGCTGCCATGGCTGCCCGGATTAAAAACACCCAGCACTTCGCGCGTGGAAACAACCGCCGAAACGGGATAGAACCCGCCCGAAAGCGCCTTGCCCAGAATGAACGCATCCGGCTGCACATCTTCATGCCAGCACGCGAACATCTCGCCGGTTCGCCCCAGACCAGTCTGAATCTCATCCGCAAGCAGCAGCACGCGGTTGCGCCTGCAAATTTCGCTCGCCTGCTTCAGGAAGCCGGCGGGAGGAAACAGAATCCCGGCCTCGCACTGGATCGGCTCGAACAAAAACGCGCACGTGTTGGGCGTGATCGCCGCCTCAAGCGCCTTCGCGTCACCGAATGGAATGATTCGGAAACCCGGCGTGAACGGACCGAACCCGTCGCGGTACGCTTCTTCCGATGAAAAGCTGACCACCGTCGTGGTGCGCCCGTGAAAGTTGTTCCGGCAGACAATAATCTCCGCCTGGTTCGCCGCAATGCCCTTCTTCTGATAACCCCACCGCCGCGCTGCTTTAATTGCCGATTCCACCGCTTCCGCGCCGGTGTTCATCGGCAGCACCATCTCCATGCGGCACAACTCAGCCAGTTCGCGGCAAAAGAGCGGAAGCTGATCGTTCCGGAACGCGCGCGAGGTGAGAGTGACTCGCTCCGCCTGCTCCCGCATCACCTTCAGCAATCGAGGATGGCAATGCCCCTGATTCAGCGCCGAATACGCGCTGAGGCAATCGAGATAACGCCTGCCCTCTTCGTCATAGACCCAAACGCCTGAAGCGTGGCTTACCACGATATCGAGCGGATGGTAGTTGTGTGCTCCCCATCGATCTTCGATCGCGATCAGCGATTCCGCCGTGGATTCCGTTCGCGCGCTAGCCATGCCGCTTCTCCTTCTGGGCCGTGGCCGCCGCGCCGAGATCTCCCGCGATCTTCGTCGCTTCCTCAATCGCGCGCGCCAGCACCGAGCGGATCTTGCCGTCTTCAAGCATCAGCAGCCCGCCGATCGTGCAACCCGCGGGCGTCGTCACGTCGTCGCGCAGCGCCGCGGGATGCCGTCCCGTCGCCTGCACCATACGCGCCGCTCCGATCGCCGTCTGCGCCACCAGCGTCAAAGCCATATGCCGCGGTAGTCCCACGCGCACACCGGCATCCGCGAACGCTTCCATAATGAGGTACTGAAACGCGGGACCGCTGCCGCTCAGAGCGGTGATCGCGTTGAAGTAACCTTCATCCACCGCCACGCAGGTACCCACCGCTTCGAAAATCCGCTGCGCCTTCGCCAGATGTTCCGGCGTGGCATGAGTCCCGGCGCAGACCGCTGTCATCCCTTCACGAACCACGCAGGGCGTATTCGGCATCGCGCGAACCCACGGGTTCTCCGTTCCGAGCAGCGATTCCAGTTGCGCAACCGTCGTGCCGGCCAGGACGGAAATCAGCAGCGTCCCCGGCTTGAGCCCCGCCGCTTTCAGCGACGACAGGACGCCCGCAATCTGCCGCGGCTTCACGCAGATCAGAATCAGCCCCGCGGTCGGTATGCGGCTGGCGGCGTCCGTGCTCACCGCGATCCCCAGTTCTTCCGCCGCCGATTCGCAGGTCTCTTTCGATCGCGAAGACGCCCACGCCTGCTCGCGCGCCAACACGCCGCTGTCGAAAAGGCCCTTCAGGATCGTCCGGCCCATCACTCCGGCGCCAATCACGCCGAGCGTTTCATTGCCGGCAATCAGAGCCGGCGCTTTCTTTGTCGATGTACTCATGAATACCAGCCAAGCGGACCGCTAAGCTGCCACATTTGAAAATAGCACCGTCGGCGGCGCAGTGCGATAAACTCCGAACAAATGCGCTTTTCTCACCGATTCCTGCTCCTCTCCGCCGCTATCGCGGGCGTTGCCGCATTCGCCCAAACGAAGGTTGCCCAGACAAAGCCCGCGCCCACCGTCGCCTCCGCCCGCGCCTGGGTCGACCGCGCCGAAGCCGAGATCCTGAAGCTCAGTATCCTCGCGGAGCGGTCCGAGTGGGTCGACGAAACCTACATCACGGACGACAGCGACATCCTCGCCGCGGCGGAAAATGACCGCCTGATCGCCCGCAGCACGGAACTCGTCGATGAAGCGAAAGCGTATTCCAGCCTCAATCTGCCGGCCGATCTCAAACGGAAAATCCTTCTCCTCAGGCTCTCGCTTACCATGCCTGCCCCGCATGACGCCAAACTGCGCGAGGAACTCACCCAGACTGCATCGTCGCTGAACGCCAGCTACAGCAAGGGCAAGTACTGCCCCGACACGGCGTCCGAGCAGAAGTGCCTGGGCAGCGACGATCTCGAAGAACGCATGGCGAAATCGCGCGACCCGAAAGATCTGGAAGCCATGTGGGTCGGGTGGCACAAGGTCGGCGCGCCCATGCGGGACCGCTACAACCGCTTTGTCCAGCTCTCCAATCAGGGCGCGCGCGAAATCGGATTCGCGGATACCGGCGTTCTCTGGCGCTCTGGCTACGACATGACGCCCGAACAGTTCTCCGCCGAGCTTGAGCGGCTCTGGACCCAGGTCGAACCCCTGTATAAGGAGTTGCAAGCCTACGTGCGCCGCAAGCTGATCCAGAAATATGGCGCCGAAGCCCAGCGCGCCGATGGCATGATCCCCGCCCATTTGCTCGGCAACATGTGGGCGCAGGAGTGGGGCAATATCTATGACATCGTGGCGCCGCCATCCGCGCCCGCTACTTACGATATCGGCGACATTCTGCAGCAGCGCAAAACCACCGCGCGCCAGGTCGTCGAATACGGCGAAGGCTTCTTCAAATCGCTCGGCCTGCAAAGTCTGCCCGAAACCTTCTGGGCGCGCTCCATGATCACCCGCCCCCGCGACCGTGACGTCGTCTGCCACGCCAGCGCCTGGGATATCGATTACGATCAGGACGTTCGCCTCAAACTCTGCATCCACGGCACATCCGACGACTTCATCACGGTCCACCACGAACTCGGCCATCTTTACTACGATCTCGCCTACCGGAAGCAGCCTTTCTTTTTCCGCGGCAGCGCCAACGATGGATTCCATGAAGCAATTGGCGATACCATCGCGCTTTCGGTGACGCCCGAATACCTCAGGCAGATCGGCCTGATCCAGCAGATTCCGCCCGAATCGGCGGACCTCCCGATCCTGCTGCGCACCGCTCTCAACAAGATCGCGTTCCTCCCCTTTGGCCTCCTGATCGACAAATGGCGCTGGGAAGTATTCTCCGGCCAGGTGAAGCCCGCCGATTACGAGAAGGCCTGGTGGTCGCTCCGTGAAAAATATCAGGGCGTCGCGCCGCCTGTGGATCGCACTGAAGCGGATTTCGATCCCGGCGCGAAGTATCACATCCCGGCCAACACCCCCTACGCGCGCTATTTCCTCGCGGCCATCTATCAATTCCAGTTCTACCGGGCCATGTGCCACGCGGCCGGCTACACCGGGCCTCTGAACCGCTGCTCGTTCTACGGCTCGAAGGCCGCTGGCGATAAGCTCGAAGCCATGCTCGCAGCCGGAGCCTCCAAACCCTGGCAGGAAACCCTCAAAGCGATGACCGGAGAGGACCACATCGACGCCTCCGCCATGGTCGAATACTTCCAGCCCCTGCTCACCTGGCTGAAGGAGCAGAATGCGTCCGAAAAGCCCGGCTGGACGGTCGGCCCGGACCCGTTGAAGGCGCACTAAAAACGTTTCATATATCCATCGCAAACCAGTACCAAGGTACTTGTTGGTCTTGTCGGATTTGGGGAGGTCATGGGACCATTGAACTATGAAGTTCAACCACTGGTCTCTGGGAGCAGTACTGCTGTTGGCGGCCATCCCTTCCTCCGCGAGCACCGTCTATTCTCTCGGCGCCGCCGAAGGATACAACGTTTTTGTTTTCAGCAGTTATTCGACTTCCGGCTGGACCGATATTCAGGGTTCTACGGCAGTAGGGGGAAGCTTCGCTTCGTCAGGCTCCATGGGTTTCGACCAGACGCCTGGTACCGCCCACCCGGCCGTCTCCGGCCTGGTGGTCGGCGGCAGCCTCTCGCTGGCCGGCGGTCAGGTCAATGGCGACGCCTGGGTTGGCGGCGCCACTTCGTCCGTCAACTACGGCACCTTCACGGTGACGGGCAATCTGGAATACGGCAGTGCGCCGACCGGTTACGTCAATGTTTTCGGGACCAAAACCGCGCTCCATGGCAATTCGCTTCCAATCGATTTCGCCTCGGCGGTAACTTCTCTGACCCAGCTTTCGAACGCCCTGAACAACATGGCCGCGAATGGCACGGTCACCGGGAATTCCTCGGCCTACACGCTCACCGCCAGCAACTGCACTCTGTGCGTTTTTAATCTGCCCGGCGGCTCCATGCACAGCATGACGATCAATGCCCCGGCGGGCGCCACGGTGCTGATCAACGTCGCGGGAGCTTCCAGCTCTTTCAGCAACGGCTCCATCAACTATGCGGGCGGCGCGAGCGCTGCCAACACGATTTTCAATTTCGACGCGGCGACGACCATTACTACCAGCAGTATCGGCTTCAACGGTTCCATCCTGGCGCCGCTTGCCACCTTCACCGGCACGAACGGGAACATCAACGGGGAGCTGATCGCGAAAGCAGTCACC
>CAZWTH010000223.1:0-6940 GCA_964636715.1 uncultured Solibacteraceae bacterium
CATCGACTTACAACGCTTAACAATCCAAAAGGCTTACAGAGGGCTCCATTCCGAGCCCTCTGTTATCCTGAACTTTAACCCCCACGCAAACGCGTAAATCTGAAGGAGAACCATCCGCATCATGGCTGTGAAAGTTGGTATCAACGGGTTTGGCCGCATCGGACGCAACGTTGTCCGCGCTGGCATGAACAACCCGAACATCGAATTTGTCGCGGTGAACGATCTGACCGACGTCAAGACGCTCGCCCACATGACGAAGTACGACTCCCTGCTGGGCCCCATGCCGGAGCCGGTCTCCGTCGATGGCGACACCATCGTGATTGGCAATCGCCGCATCAAAGTGTTCGCCGAAAAAGACCCGGGTCTCATTGACTGGAGTTCGGTTGGCGCCGAGATTGTCATCGAATCCACCGGCCGTTTTGTGGACAAGGCCAACGCGTCGAAGCACCTCCGCGGTTCGGTGAAAAAGGTGATCATCTCCGCTCCTGCGAAGGATGAGGACATCACGATCGTGCTCGGCGTGAACGAGAAGTCCTACGATCCCGCGAAGCACAACGTGATCTCCAACGCCTCCTGCACCACCAACTGCCTCGCGCCGGTCGCGAAGGTCCTCCATGAGAAGTTCGGCATCGACAAGGGGTCGATGACGACCATTCACTCCTATACGAACGATCAGAACGTTCTCGATTTCCCCCACAAAGATCTGCGCCGGGCTCGCGCCGCCGCCACGAACATGATCCCCACCACCACGGGCGCCGCGAAAGCCATCGCTCTCGTGCTGCCGGAACTCAAGGGTAAGCTCGACGGCTTCTCCATGCGCGTGCCCACTCCTGACGTTTCGGTCGTCGACCTGGTCGCCGTGCTCAAGACCAGCACGACGGACAAGGAAGTCAACGCCGCCCTCAAGTCCGCCGCCGAAGGCGAACTCAAGGGCATTCTGGCTTACACCGAAGATCCGATCGTTTCCTCGGACATGCTCCACAACCCGAACAGCTCCATCATCGATGCGCAGTTGACGAAGGTCATGGACGGCAACTTCCTCAAAGTGATCGCCTGGTATGACAATGAGTGGGGTTACTCGTGCCGCGTGAATGACCTTGTCACGTTCATCGCGAAAAAAGGCCTGTAGTTCCGTGGGGCGGATTGGAAATCCGCGGCCGATTGCCAAATCGGCCTGCGCGATTCGCGCAGGATCTCATTCCGCCGCATGGGACTAACGTCCCAATTTACAAAACGAACCCAAAAGCCCGGCGCGTTCTCACGAACCCGCCGGGCTTTTGCTGTACCGAAGAGCCCATTTGTAAATGTAGATTTATTAATGGTTTTGGGGGCCTTCAGAGCATTCCTTATGAACTCTTCCTGTAGTATGATCTGCTCATGAAGAAAACCCTCTTGGCCCTCGTGGCCGTTTTAGCGTTAAGTTTCACGGCGTCCGCGGCCGACATCAGCGGAAAGTGGGTCACTGATCCCGCGGCGGCGCAGGCCGGCGGCGGTGGTGGCCGCGGTCGTGGTGGCGCTGCTACTTACGAATTCAAAGTTTCCGGTGATACCCTGACTGGTTCCGTGACGCAGGCTGGACGTGGCGGCGCCGAACCAACCGCGATCCAGATCGCCGACGGTAAAGTCACGGGCGACACCTTCACCTTCTCCATCACCCGTCCCGGTTTCAACGGCGGCGATCCGATGAAGATCACCTACAACGGCAAGGTCAACGGCGATAAGCTCGAACTCAGCTTCGAAACAGGACGCGGACCTCGCACCACAACCCTCGTCAAAGCTCCGTAGACCCTTCTTCCGGTGGCGTTTTTCGCGGCCGGATTTGGCCGAGGGGGAATGGTACGGGCGGTCCGGACACTGGCCGCGTGCGCCACTTATAGATGAGAAAGGAAAACGCCGCGGGTTCACGCTCGCGGCGTTTTTCATTGCCGTAAGGATTTCATTCAAAAAGTTCTGTAAACACTTGTAATCGGAGCCGATGGGGTAACCCGGCGGGTCGCCCGCGTCATCATTTCAGTTATGAAAAAAACCCTTTTGGCGCTTGTGGCCATTCTGTGTTTAACGTTTGCGGCCCAGGCGGCCGATATCAGCGGTAAGTGGGTGGTAGATACCTCCGGAGCCCAGGCTCAGGGCGGCGGACGGGGAATGGGGGCCGCAACCTATGAATTCAAGGTTTCGGGCGACGCGCTGACCGGCTCGGTTAGCCGTGCGGGACGCGGCGGCGGCGATCCGGTGGTAACTCCGATTGCCGATGGCAAGATCACGGGCGATACTTTCTCCTTCTCCACGACGCAGAGCTTTGGCGGCAATGAATTTAAATCCACGTACACCGGCAAGGTGAACGGCGACAAAATTGAACTGACGGTCGATTTCGGCGGACGCGGCAATCCCCGCACCCAGACTCTGAAGAAGGAATAGTTCCTGGCACTTTTTGTGCCCGGAAGATAATACTCAATAGCAGGAATCTGGCCCGGATCAGGCGTCTGGGCCAGAGTATTCTGGAAGCGTTCGATTCGCATTGGACCGCGCCATCCGCGGTCCCCCTATAATCCGAGGATTCATCTCATGCTGCGTTCAACTTGTGCCATTCTGTTGATGTTCGCGGTCGCGGCCGATGCCGATGTTCAGACCGGTCTCGTCCGTTCGGGCGACCAGGCGATTCCTGGCGCCACCGTTACCGCGGAATGCGGAAGCGATGCCAAAATCACGACCACCACAGATGACGCAGGACGGTTTCAACTCGGCGGTCTGCCTTCCGCATCGTGCAAATACACGGTGCTCATGTTCGGCTTCGAACCGCAGCAAAAAGACGCGGCGGCTTCTTCCACGCCCCTGACTTTCGATCTCACTCTCCAGAAGCACGCCACGGCGCCGGTGGCCCCGAAGCCGGCAGCGCCTGTGGTGACTTCAGCCCCAACGCCAGCCCCATCCGCTACCACGCCCGCCGCTCCGCAGCAGCCCCCGGCGAATACGCCCAATGCTCCGCGCCCCAGCCTCGCCCAGGCACAGGCCGCGCAGAATGGACGGGGTGGACGCGCCGGTGGCCGCGGCGCAGCCGCGCAGAATGGCCGCAGCCGCGGAGCCGCGAACAGCAATCAGGGCCAGGCCTCCGGCTTCCAGAGTCTGAACCTCGTCGAAGACGCCGATGCCCCTCCGGCATCGGATGCGCCGGCCTCTGTGTTGGGAGGCGGTGATGGAACAGCCCCCGCATCCGGTGACGCCTTCACCGTGAACGGAACCCTGAGCCAGGGTGTACAGGCGCAGCCGGGCGATGGTTTCGGACCCGGCGGTCCTGGCGGTTTCGGATTCGGTCCCGGAGGCCCGGGTGGTTTTGGCGGTCAGTTCGGCGGTCCTGGTGGCGAAGGCGCCGACGGCGGCGGACGCGGTGGACGTGGCGGCGCTCCGGCCGGCGGCCCCGGCGGACGAGGCGGTGGCGGTGGTTTTGCCGGTGGTGGTGGCGGTGGACGAGGCGGTGGCGGTGGCTTCGGCGGCGGTGGCTTTGGCGGTGGACGCGGCGGTGGTGGATTCGGTGGCCGCGGTGGACGCGCGGGCCGTGGTCCGAACGGCGTCACGGCATTCGGCAATCGAGCCGGCCGCGGGCGCGGACCCCAATGGCAACTCGGCCTGAATTACACCTTGACGAACTCGGCTCTCAACGCGCGGCCCTACTCGCTCTCTGCCCCAACCGTCAACGGATTGCCCCCCGCCAAACCGGCCACGGCGACAAACGAGCTCCGCATTACTCTCGGCGGTCCCATCATGATTCCGAAAACGCCGATCAATCTCAGGAACTCGCACTGGAATCTCAACGTGACGGGATCGCGCAATCGGCAGGGCGTCGAAAATATCGGCTCCGTACCCATCTCCCCATTCCGCACGGGCGACTTCTCCTCGCTTCTCACGGGCGATCCGCCGACGATCATCTACGATCCGCTGAACAATCAACCCTTCGCCAATAACATCATTCCGCAAAACCGCATCAGTCCCACGGCGCTTGGGCTCCTCAATTACTACCCGTCGCCCACGGCGATCGGCCTCATCAAGAACTACGAATTCGACGCGAGCAATCCGAACAATAACAATACGATCAATGGGCAGTTCATCATCCCGATTACCGCCAAAGACCGGCTCAATCTGAATCTCTCCGCCCAGAGCCGGGATTCGGCCAGGATCCAGACCTTCGGATACCGCGATCCCACCAGTGGCGGCGGCAAATCGTTCACGGTCTCGTATTCGCGCACCCTGCAGCCCACCCTCGTCAATACGTTTTCGGCGTCGGTGAACCGCAACACCATAAATAACGAGTCGTACTTCTCGACCCTTGCCGGCCAGATGGGACTGCCGGACGTGTTGAGTTACGGTCCACCGACTCTGAGTTTCCAGGGTAGTTCAGGACTCGCGTCTCTTTCGGACTCAGCCCCCACCACGAATCACTCGTTCACTTACAGCCTGACGGAGCGGATCGTGAAGAATATGGGCAAGCATACAATCCAGGCCGGCGTCACCGGTTCGAAGCGCCAGTCCAACTCGCTCGTCGCCAGCAACGCCCGCGGCAGTTTCACCTTCAGCGGCGCGAACACTGAGCAGATAGTGGACGGCTCCCCGGTTACTTCGCTCGATCATCCGACCGGCTACGATGTCGCCGATTTCCTGCTCGGCCTGCCCGCGCAGACGTCGATCACCAACTACGTCAACGGGAACATGTTCTACTACCGGCAGACCTCTGTCGGGGCTTATGTGAATGATGATTTCCGCGCCAGTACCAAACTCACCATCAATGGCGGTCTCCGCTGGGATCTCGATCTCCCCCAGACGGAAAAGTTCGGTCACATGGCGAATATCGAATACTCTCCGGATGGCACGGCGGCGCAGCGCGTTACGCCCGGCCAGGCCTACGCCTTCCATGATGGCGACGTGCCGGATGGTCTGATCAAGCCGTATTACCGGATGATCGAGCCGCAGATCGGCATTGCGGCCAAGCCGTGGAGCAAGCGGCCCATCGTTTTCCGCGGTGGTTACGGAATCCGGTATGATGGCGGTTCTATCGCCTCTCTCGGCAGCCGGCTGGTGATTCAGCCCCCGTTCGTCCAGGGCGTCACGCTCACA
The DNA here is from genome assembly GCA_964636715.1 of uncultured Solibacteraceae bacterium. Classification (GTDB taxonomy): domain Bacteria; phylum Acidobacteriota; class Terriglobia; order Bryobacterales; family Bryobacteraceae; genus BOG-234. Next base: position 5,104 of record CAZWTH010000223.1, read on the forward strand.
CCCCAGCAGGCCCTGGCCCAGACGGGTCAGGTGTTGACGCTCGATAACGGCTTCCCGGACCTGCCTTCCAGCACGCTGACCAACTCCTTCTCGGTGGCCCCCGATTTCCGGCCCGCTATGTCGCAGCAATGGAACGGCATGGTCCAGTACACCCTGGGCCGCTCGTACGTAGTGCAGGGAACGTACTCCGGAAACAAGGGATCCAATCTTCTCGTGGTCGAAGGTCCGAATCGCGCGACGCCCGGAGATTCCAAATCGCTTAACGACCGCATTCCGATTCAGAGTCTCCTCTCGACCATCACTCGCGAAGAGTCCATCGGTCACTCCACGTTCCATTCCGGGCAACTTCAGGTATCACGCCGTCTCTCGCGCGGCTTTGGTTCGTCTGTTACTTACACCCTGCAAAAGGGCATGTCGGATTCATCCACATTCGGCAGCTCCATTGTTCAGATCGAGGGTAATCTCGCGGCCGAGCGCGCTGTGATGTCTGGCCCCAACCTCGCCCACCAGGATCTCTCGGTCCGGTTCAACTACCAGTCTCTGGCCGGCAATCAGAAAAGCCAGTTCATCTACAAGGTCATTCGCGGCTGGCAGTTGTTCGGTTCCTACGACGTCAATTCGGGCAATCCGTTTACCGCCACAGTCGGCGGCGATCCCTCGGGAACGGGCCTCACAGGTTCCAGCCGCGCCAATGCCACCGGCCTTCCGGTGGAAGATGGTTCCGGTTATTTCAATACCGCCGCCTTTACGCTGGTACCCGCGGGAACTTTCGGAACGGCCGGCCGCAACACGATTCCCGGCATCGTAAATTTCTCGATCAATGCTTCTGCCATGCGGACCTTCCGCTTCGGTGAGCGGCATCGCCTGGCGTTCACGTTCACAACCAGCAATCCCCTCAACCATGTTTCGATCACGGGAATCGGGACGCAGGTCGGCAATTACAATTACGGCCTCGCTACAGCCGCCGCGCCGATGCGGACGGTCACGGCGTCGGCGAGATTTACTTACTAAAACCACTATGAAACGGCTCATCGTACTCGGACTCGTTTTCCTGCTGACGCTGGGAAATCTTCCGGCCCAGGCCCCCGTCACGTTCTCCACGCAGACCACTCTGGTGATCATCGATGTGGAAGTAAAGGACAAGGCGGGCAAAGTCGTGGAAGATCTGAAGAAGAACGACTTCCAGCTCACCGAAGATGGCAAGGCTCAACAGATCGCGGTCTTCGATTTCCAGAAGCTCGATCTGGGAGCGCCGCCCGCCACCGCTGCGGAGACGCCGGCCGCGGAAGCCAAACCCGCGGCGGATTCGAGCAAACCGGCCTCAGTGACCGCGGCCGTCATCCAGACCCCCGCGCCGGCGGCTTCAAAGCCGGCTCCGGTGGCGACAAAAGCCGGAACCGCGCAGCCCGTGATCCGCTATCAGGATAAGCGCCTCGTCGCCATGCTGTTCGATATGAGCACCATGGAAGTAGCCGAGCAGATTCGCGTGCAGAAAAGCGCGATCGATTTCATCCACAAGAGCCTCAAGCCCGCGGACATGGTTTCCATCATGACCGCCACCGCCGGCCCACTCGAAATCACGCAGGACTTCACGGACGATCGCGACTCTCTCGAAGCCGCGATCAAGAAGTTCCATATCGGTGAAGGTTCCGACCTGTCGGAAACGCTGGGCGCCGGCGACACCTCAGACGACAATACTTTCAGCGCCGACCAGTCCGAATTTGACATCTTCAACGTCGATAAAAAATTCACGACCATCGAAACTTCTTGCAAGCTGCTCGCAAGCTTCCCGGAGAAGAAAGCCCTCATCTACTTTTCGAGCGGCATTACCCAGTCC